>CAYGSG010000105.1:0-7829 GCA_964352615.1 uncultured Phycisphaeraceae bacterium | reverse complement strand
GTGTGCGTGTTGCGCGCGCGCCGGGCTGGTCTTGTGTGGGTCGGCTCGGTGGTGGTGGCGTGGGCCGGGCTGTCGTGGTGGGGGTGGTCGCCGCCAGCGGACGGCCCGGTGCTGCGGGTGGCTGCGGTGCAGACCTCGATGGCGCAGAGCGTGCGTGGCGTGTGGGGGACGGCTGATCGGCTTCGCTCGATGGAGCAACTGATCGAGCTTTCGCAGCAAGCAGCGCTCGCCCAGCCCGCACCGGACGTGATCGTGTGGCCCGAGACGATGTTTCCGGGTGACACCATCGCGCCCGCCGATGTCGCGGCGGAGCGAGACGCGGACCTGATCTGGTTCGAGACGCCCGAGCGGGGCGACGCCGAGTACACCAAGCTCGTGTGGCGAGGGCGCGACGGGCAGCAGGAACCCTCGGCGGTGCGGCGCATGGCGGCGGCTGAGGACAAGCGGTACATCTGGTCGCTGGTGTGCGCCGACACGCTGGTGTTCTGGCAAGATGTGATCGGCATCCCGATGCTCATTGGTTCCGACGGCTACGAGAACCTTCGAATCACCGTCGATGAGAACAACCGGCCCGAGGCCGAGTTCGACGCGCGGTACAACAGCGTGCACCTGCTCGATGAACGCGGCGTGAGCGCGCAGCGGTACGACAAGCAGCACCTGACGCCGTTTGGCGAAGTGATGCCCGTGATCGAGCACTGGAAGGGCCTGCAAGACTGGCTGCTGAACGTGGGCATCGGGGCGGTGGGGATGCGGTTTGATCTCAGCCGAGGCGCGAGTGGCAGGGCCGCGACGCGGTTCACGCTCGGTGGGGCTGATGGACCGGTGAGGGCGGCAACGCCGGTGTGCTTTGAGGCGACGTCGGCCTCGGTCTGCCGGGAGCTGGTCTCGCACGGGGGCGAGCGGCGGGCGGATGTGCTGATCGGGCTGACCAACGACGGCTGGTTCGACCGCTGGCCCGTGGGGCGGGAGGCGCACCTGACGCTGTCGCGTTGGAGGAGCGTGGAACTCTGGACCCCGATGGTGCGGTCGGCGAACACGGGTGTGAGCGCCTCGGTCGATGCCCACGGGCGGGTGTTGAGCCGGTTGGACGCATGGGCCGAGGGCGTGCTGGCCGCTGAGGTGCGAACGGTCGGAGCGGTCAGCCCGTACAGCCGGGGCGGGTATGTGGTTCCATGGCTGGCGCCAGCGGGGCTGGGGCTGATCGTGGTCGTGCTGGCGTTTGGATGGGTGCGGGGCTGGGCACGCGGTATCAGGCGGGGCGGGGTCTTTCAACGCCCTGAGCCCGATTCGGCCGATGCTGCGTGACACAGCGGAGCGAGACTTTGAACCAACGTCAGGAGCGAACCGGATGAAGCGTGCATGGCACACATGGCAGAAGATGGCCGCAGCGGGACTGGTAGGGGCAGCGGGCTGCGGCTGGCTTGCAGGGTGCGCGAGCGGCGGCGGCGCTGAGCCCGCTGTGGCACCCGGCGGAACGCAGGCAGGCGGGGTGCAGGCGACCCAGGGCGCGACGCTCAGCCGAAGCGAATTGCGGGAACGCGCCATTGCTGAACTGGTGGCGGCGACGAGGTCAAGCAGCGCGCAGGTCCGCGCCAACGCTATCGAGGGGCTGTCGGCATCGCCCGCTCGGCTTGGCCCGGTGCTGGGCGTGGCGCTGCGGGACAGCAACGAGGGCGTGCGCACGGTCGCGGCAACGGTTGCGGGCGAGACTTCGCAGCGGGACCAGCTCGGCGCGGTTCGTGCGTTGCAGCGGGACGCTTCGCCCTATGTACAGGCTTCGGCGCTGTACGCCTCGGTCAAGCTTGGCGACCGGTCGGCGGACCTGACCCCGCTGGGCGATCTGCTCACGCGGTCGGGCTCGGCGCGAGTGCGCGCGCACGCGGCGACCATGCTCGGGCTGATCGGCGATGACTCGGCGGTGCCGATGCTGAGGGCCGCCGCGGCTTCGACCATGCCACGCTCGGGCGAGGGCGAGATCAGGATGCTCAGGCTCGCGGTGTCGCAGGCACTCGTGAGGCTCGGCGAGGAGCAGGAGATCCACACGCTGCACGCGGCGCTGTTCCCATCCACGCCCGATCAGTTGGAGACGGCGGCGGTCGCGGCGCAGATGCTGGGCGAGGTATCGAGCAGGCGCTCGATTCCTGAGTTGACCAATCTGGTCGTGTACCGCGACGGAACGACAGGCCAGCAGATGCCCGCAGAAATCCGTCTCGCAGCGGCCCAGAGCCTGGGCCAACTCGGCAAGAACGACGGGGCGTTCGTGGGCCTTGAGTATGTGAACGACCAGAACCCGCTCGTGCGTGCGCAGGCGGCGCGGGTGCTGGGCGTGATGCGGGGCGATGAGGCCCGGGCGGCGCTCGAACGGCTGCTGGAAGACCCGAACCCGCTGGTGCGAGTGTCGGCGGCGGCGGGGGTGCTGGACTCTGTGGCTGGTCGTTGATAGGGGACCCAGTCCAGAGTGGGACAGGCACCCGGATTGACAGGCTGCGGGGCTGGATGTATCAATCACACAGATCGAGCGTCTAAAGGACGGCCCGGACGGCGGGCGGTCGTGGACGCTTCCCCGGGGCTGGCTTTGGAGTGCTAGACTCGCCCCAAGCCTGCCCTGCCATGCTGGCAAGGCCGGTATCGACGACGCGGAACGCCGCCGGTGTGCGGCCAGGCCGAGGAGCCCTTAGTGCATATTCTCACGAAAGTCTTTGCTGTCTTTGCGGCGGTGCTCAGTCTGGTGCTCGCCACCCTGACCATGAGCATGGCGTTCAACATCAGCGAGGTCTCTGGCGCGCTGCGGTCAGCCGAGGCGGACGCTGCGGCCGAGAAGGCCCAGAAGGACGCGGAAGTGAACCGCGCCGCTGAGGAGCGTTCGCGGCTCGAACGCCAGCTTGCGGACTCGTCCAACGAGATCGCGCGGATCCGTGGCGTGAACACCGACCTGAACTCGGAGAACGCCCAGCTCCGCACCGACGTGAGCCGGGAGCGCGAGGCGGCCCAGGCCATCCAGACCCAGATCGGTGACTTTGATAAAACAGTCGCGGCTCAGACCAGGCTCATCGAGAGCTACCGCACGCAGATCGACCAGATGCGCAGCGAGAGCGCGAGGCTCCGCAGCGAGTCGATGGCTCTTGAGGATCGTCTGAACGACCGCGAGAGCGAGCAGGGTGTGCTCAACCAGCAGATCAGGGCGCTTCAAGAGCAGCTTGCTGCGGCTGAAATCGCCAACCAGGGCGGCGGGGCTGCGGCGTCGACCGTCGCGGCCCAGCCCTTCGACTTCAGCGGTCCGATCATCACGTCCCGCGTGTCGAGCACCGCGGTTGACCAGGCGACGGGCGACCAACTCGTTGAGTTCGCAGCGGGCAGCACCGACCGTGTGGCCCAGAACATGCGGCTGTACATCACCCGCGGCAACCAGTGGATCGCCGATGTGGTGGTGATCCGCACGGACCTGAACCAGTCGGTGGCTAAGGTGCAACTGATGGCCAACGGGCAGTCGATCCAGAGCGGTGATGTGGCGCTAAGCCGGCTTCGCTAAAGACAACGGTTTCAAAGACGGAGCACGGACGATGAGTCAGTTCGGAATGCAGATGCCCGGCGGACGGGCGCGGAAGTCATCAGGCCCGGACGTGTACACGGGCCTGCTCGTGGTTGCGACGGTCGCGATGCTCGCGGCGTGCGTGGTGGTATTCACGCAAGCGGGAACCATCGGCAAGGGCGGCAGTGCGATCGCGTTGCAAGAGCCCGGCAACGTCGTGCTCCCGCCGAAGTAACGCTTGGGCCGGGCAGAGCCCGCCCAGGCTTTTCGTTACAGGCCACCGAAAACACAGAGAACCTCCGAGCGCCGTGTGCACCCGCACGCGGCGTTGTTTCTTGGTGGCCCAGCCTTGCAGGCTGGGTTCTTCCAGTGGGACGGGCATCATGCCCATGCTCTTTCCTGGTGGCCCAGCCTTGCAGGCTGTATCTGCTTCCAGTGGGACGGGCATCTTGCCCGTCTGGAGGCATCAGGCGGGTACGCTGGCGGCATGGAGACGCGGGCGTGAAGTTCATTAAACGCAAGCTCGCCGAGAGTGATCGGCGAAAGCGGCCGCGCCACGAGCGGCTCATCATCGCGGCGACGCTCGTGGTGGGGGTGCTGTGGTTGGTGTCGATCTTCAATCCCATCCGAGCCGAGTCGCTGGGTTGGGCACTCGACATTAGAGAGGGTGCCGCGTACGTGGGAACCGAAGATGCGTCACAGTTGGTGGCGAACGACCTGCTTCAAATGCTTTCGTTCTTCGATCGGCAGTTTTACCTAGAAAGTACTGCGGGGACATGGCTTCCGAGCATGAGCAGACGGAGGCCGTGGGTATACGTCCAGGCCCCGTCGTGGTTGATCTTGCTCGCACTCTCCAGTGTGCTGTTCCTTCCTCCCGCTCTCCTCTCCGCCCACCGCCGCCGCAAGAACCGTTGCATCGGCTGCGGTTACCCGCGCGATGAGCAACTCGAACGCTGCCCCGAGTGCGGTCGGCTGGGGTCGGAGCCGTCGTCGGGGTTCTGGATACTCGCGTGGCGCGCGTACCGCTGGCCTCTGGCGTGCATCTCGGTGAACGTCGCGATCACGCTGGTGGCGATAGCGGTGCTGAACTGAGGCAGGGGGCGGGGCGAGCAAACGCTCTCAGCGCCTCCTCCGCGTGGATCGTGCGCGGTGGAACGGTGGCTATCAGGCCATGCATGCGAGCATGACCGCCCGGCCTTGTGGCTCTGCCGCACTGTCTTTGGGTGGACCAGACAAAGCATCCGGTCGGCCTGACAGAGCATCCGGTCGGCCTGACAGAGCATCCGGTGGACCTACAAGAGCTTTCGGTGGACCGACAAGAGCATTCGGTGGACCTTTTATGAGAAAAGATCCGCCGTTTATGATGTTCGCTCAAGCGGATGCGGCATCCGGTCGGTCGCTCCTTGCAGCCGGATGCGCTCGCTTTGCCTTGCGCGGAGCATCGCCGCACTTGGGGCAGGGCGAGGTGTAGTCAAAGCAGCGGTCGTACCTGCATCGCGGGCACACGCCCCGGCGATAGCGGCCCGCGTGCTTGATGCGCCGCGATCCGCGCACGATTCCGAAGAGCAGCAACGCATAGAAGGCCGTGTTGATCCCCAAGCCCGACCAGATCGGCCGGTACGGCAGAGCGCGGGGGATCGTCCCGTTGAATCGGCCCAGCGAAACATTATGGATGCGGAACCCTCCGTGTGGTTCCTTGTTGCCGTCTATGGAGAACCACCCAGATTTCAGGGTTGCTTCCCACGAACACCACAGCGCGATGGCAGGAAAGCCCAAACCGTCATCAACACCCATGGACCATAGTGAATCTGGTCCCGCTGTGAGCACCTCACGCCGCATGCCCCAGCCGTGACGGCCCGCAGGGTTCCAGTTCATGGTGGCGTTTGTCCACGGTGTCGGGTCTGACGCAGCATCGATGAAAGGCCGGTCGGCGTTGGCTTCCAGTTCGGCCTCCGAGCCCACGATTAAATGCTCAACATTGACGTATGCAACACGCATTCCGCCGAGTGAATGATGAACTTCTAGACGTGTCCCCAGGACACAGGCGTCCATGGCGAGCATGGGCTGTCGAGTGCGGGCGGGGTTCAGCGTTGGCGGCAGCAGCGCCAGGCTCCACGCGACGGCCCAGGTCGTTATGAAGCCTAGCAGCAGGTAGATGAGCGTGATAGGTGCCGTAGCGCGGAGCGTTCGCATCGGTTCAGCTTAACGGGCTGGCGGAGATGCTCCAACCGACGGGCAGGATGCCTCCACCCAAAGAAGACACAGGCTACAAGCCTGTGCCACCTAAGAGCCCGTGGCACGAACAGAGGCCCGTTGCCCCGCAGGTCAGCCGGGGTACGCTGATGGCATGACCGATGGCGAAACGCAAGGCGGGACGGGTCTGATCGCGGCGTTCGAACTCAAGGCTTCGAGAGCGCTCTCGCTCGATGAGGCCGGGGCGGCGGGCGACAGCCCGAGGTGGCTGCACTTCGATCGGCACGAGGAAGGGACGCGCGCGTGGTTACGCGCGAAGTCGGGCCTGGATTCGCTGGTGGTCGACGAGTTGGTCACGGAGACGACGCGGCCTCGCGTGGTGGCCAGCGATGGCGGGATCTTGATGGTGCTGCGTGGGGTGAACCTCAACGAGGGCGCGGACCCGGCGGACATGATTTCGTTGCGGCTGTGGGCCGATGCGCATCGGGTCATCACGTTGCAGGGCCCCCAACTGCGAGCGACCGGGGCGCTGGTTGAGGCGTGCCGAGCTGGCAGCGGCCCCAAGTCGGTGAGCGATCTGCTGGTGGCGCTGATAAGCGGCCTGACGGCGCGCACGGGGCCGATCGTGACCGAGCTGAGCGAGGCGTTTGATACGTTCGAGGACCAGCTTGCGGCGGGCGACGAGGTTGACCGTGCGCAGCTGACAACGATGCGGCACCGGGTGATCCTGCTGCACCGGTACTTGTCAGCACAATCGAGCGCGCTGTCGGCGTTCTATGCGGACAAGCACGAACTGATCGCAGCCGACGACCGGCGGCGGCTCAAGGAGGAGTTGAACCGGATGACGCGTCACGTCGAGGACCTGGAGGCGGCACGCGGGCGAGGGCTGGTGATTCAGGACGAACTCTCGAACATGCTGGCCGAGCAGGCGAACACGCGGGTGTACATCGTGACGATGATTACGGCGATCTTCTTGCCGCTGACGCTGATCACGGGGATGCTGGGCATGAACGTGGGCGGCATCCCGTGGCAGGAGCACCCGGAGGGATTCTGGATCACGCTGGCGGCGATGGGTCTGCTGGGGCTCGCGGCGTTCTTTGTGGTGCGTCGCAGCCGGTGGCTTTGATGGTGGAGCGTTAGGGCTTGGCGATCTTCTCGACGAGGCCTTCGGCCCCGACGATGGAGCGGATGTGCAGGTCGCGCTGGGGGAAGGCGATCTCGATGTTGGCCTTGCGGAACGCCTCGATAATGCGCATGTGCAGGTCGTGGCGGACGACAATAAGGCAGTCGATGTTTGGGATGAACACGCGGAGCTGGAAGTCAAGGGTGCTGTCACCAAAGGCGCTGAAGACAACGAACGGCTTGGGGTCTTTGAGAATGATCGGTTGCTCGCTGGCCACCCGCAGCAGGGTGGCCTCGGCGAGGCGGACATCGCCCGAGTAGCTGACGCCGACGGCGACGGTGAGCCGAAGCATGGGGTCGTTGACGGTCCAGTTGATGACATCACCGGTGATGAAGGTCTTGTTGGGGATGATGAGTTCTTTGCGTTCCCAGTCGGTGATGGTGGTCGCCCGCATCTTGATGCGGGTGACCGTGCCGGTGATGGTGCCGATGGTGACGGTGTCGCCGATGCGGATGGGGCGTTCGCCGAGGATGATGAGCCCCGAGATGAAGTTGGCGAAAATTTCTTGGAGGCCGAACGCCAAGCCGAACGTGAGCGCGGCTGCGAGCCACTGGATGCTGGACCAGTCGAGCTTGATGGCGCTGAACGCAGCGATGATGCCCAAGGCGACGATGAGGTAGCGGAGCACGGTGCTCAGCGCGTAGCGGCTGCCTGCGTCGAGGGGCAGCCGCTGGAGGACGAGAATCTCGATGAGCCCGGGTAGGTTCCTGAACGCGATGAACGTGGCCACGACGAACACAAGCGAGAGCCCGAAGTCCGCGAGCGTGATGACCATGGGCGCCGCTTGAACGGTTGCTTCGGATCCGATTTCTTGCGAGTTGCTGGACATGCCGGGCATGCCGGGAACGGGTGCGGCGGCGGTGTCTGTGGAGCCGTTGGCGGGGGACGCGGCTGGAGCGGGCGTGGATGTGGTGGGGGCTGTAC
>CAYGSG010000104.1:0-7883 GCA_964352615.1 uncultured Phycisphaeraceae bacterium | reverse complement strand
GGCGACGACGAGGACTACCCCGAGCTGCGTGTCGCCGTCATGGGCAGCGACCCCAAACGCAGCAGCGCCGCCGCAAGCAAACTGACCGCCGCCGCGAGCAAGCACCTGGGCCTCAACGGGCTCGAGACCTCGCAGCTCGGCCAGATGCAAGCCGTCCAGCCACTCCGCGTCTTCACCGGCGAGTGCCACGACCCCGCGCCCGTGCTCATCGCAGCCATCCGTGATGCGCTCGACATCGCCGAGCCACTGGGCGAGTCCACGTTCGGGCCCGCCGCCATCCAGCATGTTCAGCCAGAGTCCATCATCGACGACCCCAACGAGATCGTCTTCGACGACCGCTGGGACGACGAACCGACCACACAGCCTCCCGGTGCTGCTCACCCTGGCCATGAACGGCCCGCCCAGCAGGTCGAGGCCCGCACGGCCGCTACCCCTCAGACCCGGCACTCGCACCACACAACCGATGCCGGCGAGTTCAGCCCCGCTTCGCTCGTGCCCGGCCTCACGCCGCTCAGCTTCGAGTGCCCGCACGCCCCGCGCGTCGAACTCGCTCTTGATGCCGCCGGCCGGCTACACCTCGTCGCGCTCGATGCCGACGACGCCTCCATCGTCGGCGAACTCACCCGCGCCAAGAGCTGGGCCATCGCCCACGCGAGCCTGTTGCAAGCCGCCGAGCCAAGGCTGAGCACCGCCGCCCAGCCCACGCTGCACGTCCTCACCGACCGCTCCGAACTCGTGCGAACGCTCATCGAGACCGATGTCCGCGTCCACCTGCTCGCCCACGCCTCGACCGCCAACCACGGCTGGGTCGTCCGCCCCATCAACGGATGAGCGGGGCTGGACGAGAGCGAACAAGCGGTCCCAAGCTCAATGTTTGCTGAGAGCATGAACGCCAGACGAGGCTATCTGCTGCTCATCGAGGCATCGCTGCTCATTGGAGTAGCCATGGTGTGGCTCACCTCGTGGGCGATCACACTCGAAGCACAAACACCGTCTCGCGGGGTATCCGCTGAGCGGCTGTGGCCCTCGCCGCCACACGAGGACGAAGGGTGGCATGCCCACGCCCCATCCCTTGCAGGCCGGGTTCTTTCCTGGTGGCACAGGCTTGTAGCCTGTGTTCTCTCTTGGTGGCTCAGCCTTGCAGGCTGAGTCTTGATGGTTGAAGTTTCCGAGGGCTTGCGCCCCCGCCTAGCAGGATTCGCCGCTCCGATAGCCCGGACGACCCAAAATGGGTGGCCTCACGGGCGATCAGGCAGGTGAATACTGCATCAAACTAGCCAAACAACCCTTGAACCGCACCCGCAGGTCCGGGTAGGCTGGGCGGCCAACCCACCCGCCCCCGTGAGGAGACAGAGATGAAACTGACGTACGCGATGATCGCCCTGTGCCTTGCCACCGCCGCCAGCGCTCAGGTTGAGATTGAATGGGTCACTGTCGGTAACGCGGGCAACCCGGCCGACCCTCTGAACAGTGGAGCAGTCCCCGGAATCGGCTCGGTGAGCTATGAGTACCGCATCGGCAAGTATGAGGTCACCAACGACCAGTACGCCGCGTTCCTGAACAGCGTTGCCGCCAGCGACCCCAACGGGCTCTACAACGCGAACATGGGTTCCAACGCCCGCGGCGGGATCACCCGTTCGGGCTCCGACGGCGCGTACACCTACTCGGTGAAGGCCAACATGGGCGACAAGCCCGTGAACTACGTGAGTTGGTACGACGCCGCCCGCATGAGCAACTGGATGACCAACGGGCAGGGATCGGGCGACACTGAGTTGGGTGTGTACACCTTCACCGGCGTGGACTCCATCAGCGACATCACCCGCGACCTCTCGAACCCCAATCAGGTGTTCATCCCAACCGAAAACGAGTGGTACAAGGCCGCCTACCACCAGCCGTTCTCTCAGGGCGGCGACGCCGACAACTACTGGCTGTACGCCACCCGGAGCAACAGCGTGCCGACGGTCGCCATCGCGACCAGCACGGGTAACATCGCCAACCCCGGGATGGGCGTGGTCAACTACCTTCGGGGCACCGTGTGGAACGGTCAGGTCGGCAACGTGACGACCGTCGGTTCGGCGGGCAGCACGAGCTTCTACGGCGCGTTCGACATGAACGGCAATGTGTGGGAGTGGAACGGAACGCTGATCGGGTCTTCCCGCGGTATACGCGGCGGATCGTACGACATTCTCGTAGATGCCAACCTGCAGTCTTCCAACCGGAACTCGTTTAACCCGTCAATCGGGGATGGCAACTTCGGTTTCCGCGTCGCAAGTCCTGTACCGCCGCCATGCGCGGGCGATGTGGCCGACGACTTTGGAACTCTCGGCAATCGAGATGGTCAGGTGAGCTTCGGAGACTTCCTCAGTCTGCTCGGGCTCATCGGGCCGTGCCCCGGAAACACACCGGGCTGCACGGGCGACATCGCCGACGACTTCGGCACGATTGGCGCAGACGGCATGGTGAGCTTTGGCGACTTCCTCGCCCTGCTCGGGCTCATCGGGCCGTGCGAGTGAGCGGACGCGGATTGCCCTTCACGCCCTGATCCCAGCGCCCGCTACGATCGGGTCGCATGAACCCCACGGCTGCCCTGCTCGCGCCCGATGTCCTCGATCTCATCGAGCAGCGACGCTTTGCCGAATTGCGATCCGCCCTTGTAACCCTCGCGCCCGCTGACATCGCCGACCTCATCAGCGCGCTCGAGCCCGAGCCCGCGGTCGTGGTGTTCCGGCTGCTCAAGCGAGACGCCGCCGCCGACACGCTCGCCGAGCTCGATACCGAACGCCGCCAGCAGTTGTTCGACGCACTCGGCGATGTGCGCACGGTGCGCCTGCTCGAAGAGATGGACCCCGACGACCGCGCGGCACTCTTCGATGAGCTGCCCATCGAGGTGTCCACTCGGCTCATCGGCAGGCTGAGCCCCGAGAACCGCCGCATCACGCAGTCGATACTCAACTACCCCGAGGACTCCGTCGGCAGGCTCACCACGCCCGACTACGTGCGCATCCGCCCCGATTGGACCATTGGCCAGGCCATCGACCACATCCGCAAGTACGGGCATGATGCCGAGACCGTGCACTGGATATTCGTGGTCGACGACGAAGGCAAGCTGATCGACGACCTGCACATCCGACCCATCCTGCTCGCTGACCCGGCCCAGAGCGTCGAGTCGCTCATGGACAACCGCTTTATCGCGTTGTCGGTCTCGGACGACCAGGAAGACGCGGTCAAGCAGATGGCGCGGTACGACCGCACCGCGCTGCCCGTGCTCGATACGCGCGGGCACCTCATCGGCATCGTGACCGCCGACGACATCGCGGATGTTGCAGAAGCCGAAGCCACCGAGGACGTCCACAAGCTCGGCGGTCTCGAAGCCCTTGATGAACCCTACCTCAGCACCGGCTTTGCGCTGATGGTCCGCAAGCGCGGCGTGTGGCTCGCCGCGCTGTTCGTTCTCCAAATCGCGACCATCGGTGTGATGAGCTTCTTCGAGGAACACCTGCAGAAAGCGCTGTACCTCGCGTTGTTCGTGCCGCTCATCATCTCCAGCGGCGGCAACACCGGCACGCAGGCCGCCAGCATGCTCACCCGCGCCCTCGCGCTCGACGAGATCAGCCCGGCCGACTGGCTGAAGGTCGTCCGCAAGGAATTGCTCACCGGGCTGTGCCTCGGCTCGGTGCTCGGCGTGCTCGGGGTCGGCATCGCGCTGCTGCTCGAAGCCATCGGCATGGCCAACGCGCCTCAGCCGCTGCTGGTCGGCTTTGTCGTCGGCACCTCGGTGGTCGGCATCGTCATCTGGGGCACGCTCATCGGTTCGATGCTGCCCCTGCTGCTCGATAAGCTCGGGCTCGACCCCGCGACCAGCTCCGCGCCGCTCGTCGCGACACTCATGGACGTCTCGGGCCTTGCGATCTACTTCGGTGTGGCGCTCGTGCTGCTGCTGTAAGCGAGCTGCCTACTCGCCCTCGGCCTTGCCGAACCGCTCGTTGATCCACGCAGCGATGCGTTCCATCACGCCCTCATCGAACGTGATTTCGCTAGCACCGTACTCATCGATCAGCCCGGTCTTGGCCGGCTGGAACAGGTGGTTGAGCCCGTCAAGCACCTCGACCGTTGCATCGGCATTGTCTTTGAGTGCTTCGCGCGCGGGGTCCACGTTCTGCCAGGGCAGCACCTGCACGTCCTTCTCGCCGAAGAGCGCGAGCACCGGTTCATCGACTCTGGACAGCACCGTTGCTGGGTCAAACTGCACGAAGTGCCGAAGCCACGGGTCCGAAAGTTGCGTGAGCATGGCATCGACCACTTGCCCTCGCATGAGTTCTGGCATGTCGGGCCGCTGTTGTGTTGCAACGCGCGTGACCACTTCGAGCAATTGTTCATCGGTCGCTTCAGGCCCGATCGCGCTGAACACCTCGAGGTTGTTCGTGCGGATGGCATCGACGATCGCTTCGTTCGCACCGCTGCGCCGGCTCATCTCTGCCGACTGCTCGGCGATGATCTGCCCGCCCGGCACGCTCGGGCCAGCGAGCAGCACCAGGTAGCTGACATCGTCCTTATCTTCACCATCATCTCCGTCCGAATCGGCAGCGACCATCGGCGCGATGATCCCGCCCTCGCTGTGGCCGATGAGCCCGATCTTGCCGATATCCTTGCGCTCAGCGAGCCAGCGGACCTGCGCCCGCGCATCCTCGGCTCGCTCGGCCATCGTCGCGCCGACGAAGGTCCCTCCGCTCAGACCCGTGCCGCGATCATCGCAGCGCAGCACCGCGATGCCCGCCCGGGTCAGCCGATCGCTCAGCACGTAGAAAGGCTTGTGGCCCATGATCGATTCGTCGCGGTCCTGCGGCCCGCTGCCGCTCAGCAGCACCGCCGCCGGGTACGGGCCATCGCCGAACTTCTCCGTGTCGGGCAGCGTGAGCGTGCCCGCCATCTCGTGCGCGAGTTCACCATCGATCTCGACCGGAATGGTGACCTCGATCGCCCGGTACGAAAGTGGCAGCGATGGCTCCTGGCTTCTTCCCATCTCCGCGGTGTCCGAAGTGCGTTGCAGCGCCGTCTTGAACGACATCGGGCCTTGCAGCACGGTGCCACTCAGATTGCCTTCTTCCATCTTCAATCTGAACACAGGCTGGTTGGCGATCTCCATCCCCTCGATCGCGGCGCGGAACACCAGAGCCCCTTCTTCGCCCCATTCGATATCGACCAGCGGCGCCCGAACAACGCTTTGTGCCGGGATGTCCAGCGTGCCCACCCAGTCATCGGCGCGCTCCGCGAGCTTGATCGTGATCTCGATCTCGCCGCTGGGCAGTTCCACCGGGCCTTGCCACGTCTGGCCGTGCGCAGCGCCCGCCGCGAGCAGCAGCCCCGTGATCGAACCGAGCCGTCGTATCAGCCTGCGCCTTGCCATCGCTTGTTTCCCTTGCTCTGGCCGGGCGCGTATGGCCGCTTCAGCCAGTCATTAAAGTTACGACTGCGCTCACGCGGGCTGCGTCGTTGAAAGGCCCCGCAGGCTTGCCGCGCGCCGCGTGCGGGCCTGCTTCTGCGCCTCGGCGGCCTTGGCTGCGGACTCCGCCTCGGTGAAATCCTCGCCGAAGCGGAACAGCCTGAAGCTGTTGCCTAGCACAAAGATCTCGCCCGCGAAGTGGTACAGCGCCGCTGCCGGAACAGCCAGACTGCCCGTCGCCGCAAGGAACAAACCGACCAGCACGATGAGGATCGACACCGCGATGTTCTGCGCCACGATCGCCCGCGTCTTGCGCGACAACTCGATCAGGAACGGGATACGGTTGAGTTCGTCGGTCATCAGCGCGATGCCCGCCGAGTTGGCCGCGATATCCGAACCGCTCAGGCCCATCGCCACGCCCACATCCGCCTCGGCAAGCGACGGGCCGTCGTTGATGCCGTCGCCGACCATCATCGTCTTCATGCCCTGCGCTTTGAGCTGGCGGATCTGCTCGTGCTTCTCCTCGGGCAGGCACTCGGCCTCCACCGCGTCCGCACCGATCACCCGGCCCACACGCTCGGCCACGCTCAAGCGGTCGCCCGTGAAGATCGCGACCATGCGGATGCCCTGCTCGCGCAGCCGCGTGACGATCTCAGCCGTCTTGGGCTTGACCTTGTCCTCAAGACCTACCGCGCCCAGGTAGCGGCCGCCGAGCATCACGTGCACGCCCGACATGCCCTCGATCCGTTGTTCGACTGTTTCGACCTGTGGGCGCACCGACGGGTCGAGTTCCATGAGCCAACTGGCGCGGCCTACGCGCACTTCGCCGCGCGCGGTCATCGCCCGAACGCCCCGGCCGTGGACCTCCTCGTAGTCGTCCGCCTGCGCGGGCGTGATCCGTGCCTGCTTGGCGGTCCGCAGGATCGACTCGGCCAAAGGGTGGTTGGAGTGCTGGTCGCCATCGACCGCGGCCTGCAACAGCTCCGCGCCCTCCACGCCCGGCGCCGGCGCGAGCTTGCTGACCTCGAACTTGCCGGTGGTGATCGTGCCGGTCTTGTCCATAACCACCGCATCGATGCTCGCGACGGCTTCCAGATGCTTGGAGTCCTTGATGAGCACGCCCAGCCGAGCCGAAGACGCGAACGCCGCGACCATCGCAGACGGGCTCGCCAGGAGCAGCGACGCCGGGCAGCACACCACCAGCACGGTGATCGCCACATCCGTCGCGCGAGCGCGGTTGATCTCGTCGGCCGACTGGCTCATCACGAACCACGTCACCGCGGCCACCGACAACGCCACCGGCACGAAGAACCGAGCGACCTGCTCGATCATCGCCTGGCGGCTGGTTCGACTGCCCTCCGCCTCGCGGATGAGCTGGCTCACACGCCCGATCGTGGTCTGCTCACCAATCAGCGTCGTGCGCACCTCGATGGTGCCCGTCAGGTTGGTCGTGCCCGCGTACGCCTCCGACTCGGCCTGCACCTCGACCGGAGCGGCCTCGCCCGTGAGCGAGGCCTGGTTGATCGTCGACTTGCCCGTAACCACCACGCCGTCGACCGGCAGGTTCTCGCCCGCGCGCACGCGGACGACATCGCCCACCGCGATCTCGCCGAGGCTAACGATGGTCTCGCTGCCGTCGGGGCCGATCTTGCGGGCCTGGTCGGGCGTGAGTTGCACGAGTTCTTCGATGGCCCGCTGGGCGCCGAACGCGGTGCGTCGGAGGATGGCATCCGCAACAAGCAGAATAAACGCAAGCCAGCCGGCGGTCTCGTAGCTCTGGTTGGCGACCGCCGCAGCAATGGCCATGAACGCCAGCGTCGAGCTGCTCAGCCGGCCCGTGACCAGTTCCTTAAAGGCGGTCCGCGCCATCGGAATAGCCAGCACGATCGCGGCGGCCATCGCCGGGATCTGCGTGACCAGCTCGTTGGCTACCCCCAGCCAGTCGCCCAGCCGAGTCGCGATCAGCAGCATCCCGCCGACCAAATACAGCACGATGTTCCGCTCGCTCGTCGCCTCTTCGTGGTGCGAGCAGCAGACGACCGTGTCGAACTGCTCCTGACCCTCGCCGTGCGTGTGATCTGCTGCCATGTCAGCCATGCGTTTCGGCTCCTGAATCTGGTTCTGTCCCCGCCCGCCATCCAGCCGGAACGGTCCCTGTCCTGCTGCACTTGCCCATCATCGAAGGCCGGTTCAACCGGCTGGCTCGGCCATGATAGGGCTCCCGATGCCCCCAGCCGGACCCCCCGCCGGGCGCGCAGCGTCCCCGGTCTACGCTTGCCCTGGCTCGGTTGTTCACCCGCCCGGTCGTCCAAAATTTGGCCCAACAAGTGGTCCAACCCGTGGCCCAAGCCCTTAGCCCGCGAAAGCACCCATGCCCCCAGCCCAACCCAGCCCCAAACCGGGTTCCAGCCAGCCAATCAGCGTCACCGTGCTGGGCCTGGGC
>CAYGSG010000103.1:0-7943 GCA_964352615.1 uncultured Phycisphaeraceae bacterium | reverse complement strand
CGTGCGGACGGCGCTCAGAAACGAGCGGATCTCCATCAGCAGCGGCTCGGCGTCGTCGATCTCCAAGGGCTCGATGTTCACCAGCTTGTGCCAGTCCATGTCCGTCAGGTCCACGCCGTCGCGGAGCTGGTCGCGGACCTCCTGCATCTGCGACTCGTTGGCCAGGCGGCTGATGATCGTGCCGGATTTTTTGCCGTAGTCGATCTTGATGTACGCGGCCTCGCCCGTGATGCGGGTGACGCGCTCGGTTTTGAGCGCGAGCCGGCTCGCGGTGATGTTCGCCACGCACACGCCTTCGGGGCGGCGCCAGGTCAGGCGGGCGTTGCAGACGTCCTCGTGTTCGGTGACGACGCTGACCGCCGCGGCCTGAATCTCGTCGGGCTCCTGGCCGCCCATGAGCATGAGCACCACGTCGAGGTCGTGGATCATCATGTCCATCACCACGCCGATATCGACCGAGCGGAACGTCATCGGGCTTACGCGGTGGACCTCGATGAACCGGGGCACGATGGATCGGCCCTCGTCGGTCGCCAGCCGCATGGCGCGCATCGCGGGGTTGAACCGCTCGATGTGCCCGACCATCAGCACGGTGTCGTTGTCCTGCGAAATGCGCCTGAGCGTGTCCGCTTCGTCTGCGGTCGCGGCGAGCGGCTTCTCGATGAGGCACGCAACACCCGCTTCGAGCAGCGGCCTGGCCACCGCTTCGTGGTAGATGGTCGGCGTGGCGATGCTCACCGCATCCACGCCCGCTTCGATGAGCTGTTCGACGGTTGTGTACGCCCGCCCGCCGTGCTGATCGACGATGGCCTCGGCGCGGTCGATGTCGGCATCGACGACGCCGATAAATTCGACGCCGGCCTCTTGGCTGTACACGCGGGCGTGGTGCCGGCCCATGCGTCCAACACCGACCGCCCCGCACCGCAGCATCCGGTCTTTGGATTCGCTCACGCGGTCACCGCCTGTTGTAAAGCGCTGTCGAGTTCGTTCTTGCTGATCACGCCGATAAGCTTGCGGACAACCTTGCCGTCGAGGAAAACCAGCACGGTGGGGATCGCCGAGATCTGGAACCGGTCGCGGAGTTCGCCGCAGCGGTCGGTATCGATGGTGACGATCTTCGCCCGGCCCTTGGAGGCATCGGCGAGCTCTTGGAGCAACGGCTTGAGCCGCCTGCACGGCGCGCACCAATCGGTGCCAAACTCGGCCAGCACCGGACCCTGGGCGAGGAGCACTTCCGACTCAAAGCTGTCCTGGGTGACCTCGATCACGCCCTCGCCCATGCCTGTCTCCTGTCAGAGGGCCATCGGCGTGGCCCAGCGTTAAGGGTAGACCGCCAGCAGGCAGCGGGATGCTCATCCGAGCAGCGCCCAGGCCGCGTCCAGAGCCTGTCGGTGGGGGCCGACATCATGCACGCGGAAGATCCGAGCGCCCCAGCTCAGGTGCAGCGTGCTCAGAGCGAGTGTGCCACTGAGCCGTTCGGCGGGCTGAGAATCCCGCCCGAGGCTCAGCCTCCCAACAAAGCTCTTTCGGCTCAGCGCGCTCAGCACGGGATAGCCCTGGCTGGCCAGCACCGGCGTTGAGCGGATGAGCTTGAGGGTGTCGTCGATGCCCTTACCAAACCCGAGGCCCGGGTCCCAGACGATGGCACTCGGTGAAGCGCCGTGCGCAAGCGCCGAATCGGTGGCGCGTTGCAACACAGCGGCGACTTCTTGCACGACATCTTCGTACGCGGGCGGCTTGTTGTACTGGTCGGAGTACCGGTCGTGGCCGGGTGTGGTGAGCCGGTGCATGAGCACGAGCCCAGCGCCTCGCTCGGCAGCCAGTTCGAGCAACGCGGGGTCTTCACGGCCGGCTGACACATCGTTGACCGCGTCAGCGCCGGCATCGAGCGCGGCGCGCGCGACAGCCGAGAGCGTGGTATCGATGCTGATGGGAACCGCCGACAGCGCCCCGCTGTGCGCACGGATGGCTTCTATCACGGGCACGGCTCGTTTGATCTGTTCATCGGCATCGACCCGCTGCGCGCCGGGTCGCGTGGACTCGGCGCCGATGTCGATGAGGTCCGCGCCCTCGCCCATCGCTCGCCGGGCCAACTCGAGCGCGCGATCGACGGTCTCGGCCCGGCTGCTGGCATGGAAGCTGTCGGGCGTGCAGTTGATGATCGCCATCAGCCGGGGTCGATCGAGCGTGATCGATCGGCCGCGTGCGAGCTGCCAGTGTGCGGGCAATGGAGCAGTCATGAGAAGCACAACGCCCCGGTATCCCGAGGCGTTGCGGGCTTGCGTTGTGCTTGGAGCCGGCTTAGAACCAGCTTAGAACCGGGGCGCTGCGTCCTCTTCTTCCATTTCGAACGCGCCGCCCATGTCCTGCTGCATGTCCTGGATCACGCCCATGATGGTGGTGATGACATCAGCCGGCACGAAGGTGCGGAAGCGCATCCCGCCGTTGTCCCCGGTCAGGCCCATCGCGACGGGGCTCATGGCAGCGTCGATCTCTGGGACCTCCGCGCCCATCATGGCCGCGAAGGAACCGACGAGGTTGATGACCTCGCCCACATCGAGATAGGCCTCGGCGATGCGGTTGGCGGGCAGGTGCTCGGCGGCGGCCTTGATGCGGTCATTGCTGGCCATCGAGTTGCCCGGGTTGGTTTTGAGGGCCTTGCTGACAAGCTCGGAGTTGCGGCTCATCGTCTGGTAGAGACCGGTCTTGGACTTGGCGATGTAGCCCTGCGGCCCGCCGCCGCCCATGAGCATCATCTGGCTCTGGAGTGCGGTCTGGGCCTGCATGGCGTTGGGGTCGTTGGGGTCGACGCGCATGTCGATCGCCCACGAGTCGAGGTCCACGCCGTCCACGCTGACGGCGGCCTGCTCGTACGAGGTCTCGAACTCGATGCCGCCGATGACTTCGCCGTCCATGTCCGCGTACAGCCCGCGGAGCAGGTCGCCCAGGTCGTCCGGGTTCTGGGCCGCGGTGAAGCTGATCGCGTTGGCGAACAGCCCGCCGGTGAACAGGCCGGGCGTGACCCCGATGAGCTGGGCCTGTCCCGTGCTCTCCTCGAGCAGGTGGACCATGTTGGCCCCGCCCATCATGCCGCCGCCTCCGCCGCCAGCGTCCTCGGCCATGGCGGCGATGTCGGTGATGAGCGAGCGGATGCCCGCGCTCGAGTAGTCCATCGCCATCGCGAACAGGAACGGCATCGAGGGCATCTGCGCCATGAACGACGACGGGTTGCCCTCATTCTGGAAGTAGCCCGCGGTCTCGGAGTCGGCGGCGAAGTTCGCGCCAAAGTCAATCCCGAGCCCGCCCTCAGCCAGGTTCAGGCCCATCAGCCCGGTCCGGCCGTCGCGGAGCAGACGCTCGGAGAGCTCGGCCATCATGGCGGTGGCCATCTCGATCTGCTCGGCTGGCATGCCGCCCATCGCGGCCATGCCCATCTGGTCCTGCATCGAATCAATGCCCTGCTCGATGAATTCGGAAAGCGACTGCACGTTGGCCACGACCATCACGTCGGAATCGTGCGAGAGCTCCGCACCGGTGCGGCCGACGAGTTCCATGTGGTCCTCGATGTTCCCGCCGCGCGCATCGATGAATTCGAGCCCGTCCTCGTTCTGGGCCACCGCGGCAAACCCGTCTCCCAGATTCATCGCGTAGATCGTGCCGAAGGGGGCGTCGATGACGTTCACGCCTTCGACGGCTTCTCCGCCGAGCCCGAAGACGAACTTCTCGAAGTCCTTGACGGGCAGGATGATGATCGGCTCGGGCGACTTCTGCTGCTCGTCCACCTCGGGGATGACGACGACCGCAGCGCCCTCGGCGTTGAGCCCCTCGTTGGCCAGGAACATCTGCGCCATGCCGAGGCCCTGCTGCGCATCGGTGATGTCGAGCATCTTGGCCCAGGTGGTCAGCCGGGCGTGGGTCTGCTTGAGGTTGTGCGTCGAGATGACGAGAGCGGCTTCGCCCGGCACAAAGTCCATGGCATCGCCGAGGTCCTGAGCCGCAGTCGGGGTGGTGGCCAGGCCAGCGCAGGTCATCATGCCCATCAGGAGGCCGGTGCGCAAGTGAGTGATCATGTCCGCGTTCCTTTCGTTCGGTTCTGCCCGGCCCACAAGAGCGTGAAGGGCGGGGCGTGGTCCAGCCTGTCGCGCAATTTCAAAGTCGCGGTTGGCTGAGGATGTATTTGGAAAACAGGTCCACAAACTCCACGGCACTCCCGGGGATGCTTGCAGGGGCACTATAACCGTCGGGGACGTACCAATCGCGGGGCATGCCCGCGAACAGGGGGCGAATATCGGGCCAGCATGGCAGCGCTAGATAAACCGGCGTGGCCGCAGCGGGCTGCGGCGTCACGCCTTGGATCGACCCTTGGCAGCCCGGCCTGCACCCGAATCGGGGCCTCGGGCGGCGGGCGATCGGGATGATCGGCTTCGGACGGTCGGGGTGGGGGGCTCGGGTTCGTATTCCTCGGCCTCCTCTTCATCGACCGCCTCGTCTTCGTCTTCATCTTCCTCTTCTTCGTACTCCTCTTCGTCGTCTTCTTCGTCGCTGTCCTCTTCGTCTTCGTCGTACTCCTCGTCCTCTTCATCCTCTTCTTCGTCGCCGTCTTCCTCTTCGTCCGCTTCGTCTTCCTCTTCCCACTCCTCGTCGTCGTCGCTTTCTTCATCCTCGCTGTCTTCGTCTTCGCTGGCTTCTTCGTCGTCTTCGGTTTCGTCTTCAGACTCGTCCTCGGCGGATTCGTCCTCTTCGTCCCAGGGCAGTTCGTCTTCCTCCTCGTCAGACGTGGCTTCGGCAGGCGGCTCGGTCGCCAACGCAAAGACGGGCTCCTGGCCCGCGGCCTTGGCCTCCTCGTCGGCAAGTTGCTTCATGTTCTGCCAGTCGGCGGGGCTGATCATCACCTCGCGCGCGACCGAGCCCTTGTGCTCGCCGATGATCCCGGCGATGCCCATCAGGTCGATCAGCCGGCTCGCGCGGGTGTACCCAATCGCGAGCCGACGCTGCACCAGGCTCACGCTGCCGCGCTGCGTCTCGAGCACGATCTCGACCGCCCGGTCGAACATCGGGTCTTCCTGGGCGGCTTTGAGGCTGGCCGAGGAGTTGTTCTGGCTCGCGAGGATGCGGTCCTCGTCGCTGCCCGCGCTGCCCGGCACCTGCATGAGGCTGCGCTCGAACGAGGGCCGGGCCACGTCGCGCAGGAACCGGACCACTTTGCGGGTCTCGATGTCGTCGACCAGCGTGCCCTGCGCGCGCGCCAGCTTGTGGTCGCGCGGGCTGAGGAACAGCATGTCGCCCTGGCCCAGCAGCAGTTCGCCGCCTTTTTGGTCGAGCACGATTCGGCTGTCCATCCCGCTGGCGACCTTGAACGTCACCCGGCAGGGCATGTTGGACTTGATGAGCCCGGTGACCACGTTGGCCTGCGGCCGCTGGGTCGCGAGGATCAGGTGGATGCCGACCGCTCGGGCCTTCTGCGAGATGCGGATGATCGAGCCCTCGACCTCCTTGTTGGTCATCATCAGGTCGGCGAGCTCGTCGATGATGAAGACCATGTAGGGCAGCCGCTTGGGGATGCGGGCCTGCTCGAGTTCGGTTGTTACGCCCAGCCGTTCGAACAGCTCCTCGGGTTCGAGCTCGTTGTAGCCGGTGATGTCCCGGCAGCCCGCCTCGGCGAGCAGCTCGTACCGCTCGTCCATCTTGGTGCACGCCCATTCAAGAATGGCGGCTGCCCGGCTCATCTCGGTGATGACCGGGCACATCAGGTGCGGGATGTCCTTGAACTGGCTCATCTCGACCATCTTGGGATCGACCAGCACCAGCTTGAGCTCGTTGGGCTTTTTGGTGTAGAGCCAGCTCATGATGATGGTGTTCATGCACACGCTTTTGCCCGAGCCGGTGGTGCCAGCGATCAACATGTGCGGCATTTTGGTCAGGTCTTCGATCAGCGGCTCGCCCGCGGCGTCTTTGCCGAGGAACATGGGCAGCTTCATGTTCTCGAAGCGGGCGCGGTCGGCCATCAGCTCCTTGAGCCGGACCTTCTCCTTCTTGGGGTTGGGCACCTCGACGCCGACCGTGTCGCGGCCGGCCTGGTTCCCGACGATGCGCACGTTGACCGCCTTGAGCGCACGGGCCAGGTCCGTCGAGATCGCTTGCAGCTTGCTGACCTTGGTGCCCGGCGCCAGACGCACGTCGTACTGCGTGATGACCGGCCCGGACTCGATGCCCACGACCTCGCCATCGAGGCGGTACTCCTGCAGCGCGGCTTCGAGCGCCTCGGCCTGCTCGCGGACCATCGTTTCCAGGCTGTCGCTGAAGTCTTCCTCGGGCTCTTCGAGCAGGTCGAGGGGCGGGAACCGGTAGCCCTCGAGCTGCTCCTGGTTCTGAAGGCCCAGCAGGTCCTCCTCGGACGCGACCTTGCGGTTGGCCCCAGCAAATCGTACGGGCAGCTTGGCCATCTTCTCGCGGAGTTGGTCCTCGGCAAGAATCTGCGGCGCGCCGGGCAGGTCGTCTTCTTCTTCTTCCTCGTCTTCCTCATCCTCGTATTCGTCGTCTTCTTCGTATTCGTCTTCGTACTCGGCGTCCTCGTCCTCTTCTTCCTCGTCCTCCCACTCCTCTTCGTCGTCCTCAAGCTCGGCTTCTTCAAGCGCCTGCTCGGCGGCCTCGATCTCGGCCCGCGCATCGGCGCGGCGCTGGCGTGCCTTGGCCTTGCGCGCTGCACTCGCCAACGGGGCCTCGTCAAGGTCGTGCTCCCGCTGGGTCAACGGCTGACGAAGACGCTCAAGCAGTGCGATCCACCATCGCGCCACCAAACCCCGGCGCTCAGCGGGCAGCACAGCCTTCGCCGAGCCCGCGCCCTTGCGCACGACCCCGGCGCTGTTCGTCAGTTGTGCAATGAGCCAGGCGGGTGCGGCCAGCACCAGACGATCGAAGCCCACGACCAGCGCGACCGCTGCGAGAAGGCCCAGCCAGATGGTCGCGCCCATCGCGCCGAATCGGCTCGCGAGCGTCTCGGCAAAGACCAGGCCCATCGTCCCGCCGGGCAGACCCGCGATCGGCGCGGGCACCACGCCTGAGGCGACGGCCAGCAGGCCGCAGGTAGCAGCGGTCAGCAGCACCACGCCCAGCACGCGGAAGATCGGTTGGCGCACCCCCATGCCTCGGGCGGTGGTGTAGAGGGCGATCAGTCCCACCAGCATCGGGGCCAGTGCCGCGACGCCCAGCAGGCGGAACATCCAATACGCGGTCGAGGCTCCGAACGGCCCGCCCCAGTTGGCAACCGCCTCGTTGACGGGCCAGACGGCGTGCGTCGGAGGGTCGGCGCGGTTGAAACTCACCAAGCTGGCAGCGGCGAAGGCCCACACAGCGGCAGCGAACAGCCACAGCACCCTCGCCCACAGGCCGATCGGGGGCAGCTCCTCGTCATGGGCGCGCACGGACTTCTTGCGATCCTTAGCAGTAGGCATCGGGGTCCGTATCGGCTATCGACGCGCCGTCGGCACACTCTGCGCGGTAGGCTCTTGGACGGAGGTCGCCATGCGAATCGCACTGGTCGCTGCGCTTTGGTCGTGTCTGCTCGCCCCGTTGCCCGGCTCTGGGGAAATCCCCGATCCGCCGAGCTATCCGGCCAGCGACTGGAGGGCTCTGCCCGAGGCCCTAGTTACCGAGGTCATCGATGGCGACACCCTCACGCTCGACCTGCCTTCCGCGGGCCTGACGGTACAAATCGACCTCGCGGGCGTTCGGGGGCCGGGCCTCAAGCAGCCCTTCGGCCCCGAGGCGGCGTTCTTCATGAACACCCTAGCGATGGGCGAGCAGGTGCGGGTGCTCTGGACGGATGAGGGCCAGGCGGACGACCGGGGCCGACGTCGGGCGGTGGTCTACCGCGAGCCCGACGGGCTGTGCGTGAACCTGGAACTCGTCCGGGCGGGCCTTGCCCGGGCCGAGTTGGGTGAGGGGGG
>CAYGSG010000102.1:0-7972 GCA_964352615.1 uncultured Phycisphaeraceae bacterium | reverse complement strand
GGGGAGCGAGGGCGGGGGGATGAGGGGCGTCTCAGACGTTGAACAGGAAGTGGCACACGTCGGCGTCTCGCATTTTGTATTCCTTGCCCTCGATCCGCATGCGGCCGGCTTCCTTGATCGCCCGCTCGGTCTTGAGTTCTACGAGGTCGGCGACGCTGTAGATCTCGGCTCGGATGAAGCCGCGCTCAAAGTCGGTGTGGATCACGCCCGCGGCCTGCGGGGCGGTCGCGCCCCTGCGCACGGGCCAGGCGCGGATTTCCTTGGGGCCTGCGGTGTAGTAGCTCTGGAGGCCGAGCAGCTCGTAGGCGGCGCGTGCGAACTTGGCCAGGGCGGGCTCGTCCATGCCCATGTCGGCGAGCATCTCGAGCTTGTCGGCTTCGTCCAGCTCGCTGAGTTCAGACTCGATGCGCGCGCACACCGGGACCATCTGCGAGCCGACGCGCTGGGCGTGTTCGCGGACGGCCTGGGCCATCGGGCCTTGGCCGTTGACGTCGTCCTCGCCGACGTTGGCGAGGTAGAGGATGGGTTTGGTCGTGGTCAGTCCGAGGCCTCGCAGCGCGGTCTGGCGGTCGGAGTCGTCAAAGCTGATGGTGCGGGCGGGCTTGCCGTCGCCGACAACGGGCAGCAGGGCCTCGACGACGGCGAGCCTCGCGATCGCGTCGCGGTCCTTGCTTTTGGCGGCACGCACCGCCTTCTGGTGTGCGCTCTCGAGGGTCTGCAAGTCGGAGAGGATGAGCTCGGTCTCGATGGTCTCGATATCGCGGATGGGATCGATGGAGCCCTCGACGTGGGTGATCTCTTCGCCGCCCGGGACTGCATCGAAGCAGCGGACGACGTGGACGACCGCGTCAACGTCGCGGATGTTCTTGAGGAAGGCGTTGCCCTTGCCCTCGCCCTTGGAAGCGCCGCGAACGAGGCCAGCGATATCAACGAGCTTGAGCGCTGCGGGGATGATCTTCTGGGACTCGATGAACCCACGGATGGTTTCGAGGCGCGGGTCTGGGATGGGCACGATGCCGATATTGGGCTCGATTGTGGCGAAGGGGTAGTTGGCAGCCAGCGCCCCCGCTGCGGTGAGGGCGTTGAACAGGGTGCTTTTGCCGACGTTGGGCAGACCGACGATGCCAGCTTCCATCTCGAACTCCTCGGGCGTGTGGGGTGGGGAGGCGATGGTAGAGCGGTGCGCACGAAAAAGCCCGCCCCCGGAACATCGGCGGGGACGGGCTCTTGATGGGAAAACCTGTTGGAGGACAGATCCAGCGGAAGGGTCGAGCGGACTGATCGATCGATCAGGCCCGTCGGCGGCGGGTCGCGAACAAGCCCGCAGCGCCCAGCAGCGCGGCGCTGGCGGGCGTGGGCACGGGCACGAAGTTGGTGAGCTGCACGCTGTCGGCGTTGTAGAGCACGTCGAAGGTGCCCAGGCCGTCGGAGGTTTGGACGGTCATGAACGCGTTCTCGAACATCCCGGTGACGTCTCTCGCCGTGAGGATGGTGAAGACATCGGAGGCTGCGGGCGTGAAGCTGTTGGCGAGCGTGAGTTCGAGATCGCCAAGCAGTGTGGCATCGAGCGAGATGGCGAGCACGTCGTAGGTGGTGCCCATGGTGGTGCCGCCGATGGCGATGGCAAGATCGCCGTTGGTGGACTGGTCCCAGTCGCCGAGCACGTTGAGGCTGCCTTGTGGATCGAATACGCCGTCGTTGATGAAGGTCTCGACGTTGCGAAGGTCGAGCGTGCCGTCGCCGCTGACGATGCCGTTATCGTCGTTGTCGAAGGTCTGAGCGCCCGAGCCCGAGATGGTGACGACCGCATCGGGGGCAATGAACAACTCGCCAGAGTTGAGGAAGGTCGAGCTGTTGACGTTGACTCTCACGTCTCCCATCGCGTTGAAGTCGCCGTCGTTGACGAACCCGCCCGTGGTGATGGTGCGTCCCGTGCCTGATCCGACGAACACGTTGATGGTATTCGCGTTGGTGAACACGCCGGTGCCGTTGATGGACGAAGCGCCACTGGAGACGGAGTTCATGTTGATTACCGCGTTGTTGACGCGGTCGCTGCTGGCGTAGTTGAGCGTGGCGTTGAGGCCCGCAACTCCCGAGATATCGATGGTGTGGCCGGGCGCGAGGTCGGAGAGCAATTGGGTGGTGCCCTCGACCCGAACCGTGCCGCTGCCAGCGCCCGTGGTGCTGAGCGCCCCATTGCGGACCTGCACGGCGTTGCCGTTGAGCGTGGCGTTGTTGAGCCGGAGTTCCGCGCCGCCGCCGCCCACGACGATGGCACCCTGGTTGTTCACGACGCCGCCGTCGACTTCGAGGTCGTTTCCGGAATTGAAGGTCGCGGTGAAGCCATTGCCGACACCCATCGTGCCCGTACCGGTGACGATGGTGTTGCCGCCGCCCGCGTTGAAGAGCGTGTTGGCATCGATCTGCAGCATGCTGCTGTTGACGAGCTGCGAGATGGTGATGGTGCGCACCGTGCCCGAGCCGGCTTTGGAATGCAGCGTTCCGTCATTGGTGAAGGTGCCGGTGCCTCGGAACGTGGAGTTGCCGTTGCTGGTCGAGTCCATGTTGATGGTGGCATCGCTTGAGAAGTCCACCGCGCCGAAGTCGAGCTGCGCCGAAAGGCCGGGCACGCCCATGATGTCGATGTTGAGCCCGCCTGCGACGTTGCTGAGCAAGGTGGAATTGCCGGTGGCGAGGATGGTGCCGGTGCCGGCCCCGGTGGTGACGAGGTTGGCGTTGCGGATCTGCACCGCATTGCCGTTGAGCGTGCCTCCGTTGAAGATGAGCGTCGAGTTGCCGCCGTCGATGAGCAGGTTTGCGTTGTTGTTGACGGTGCCGCCGTCGAGCTCGAAGTCGTGCCCGTTGTTGAACGATGCGGAGAAGCCAGGAGCGACATCGAAGCTGCCTGTGGCGCTGGTGGTGGTCGTGCCGTTGAAGCCGTTGAATGTCGTGTTGGCGCTGATGTTCAGATCGCCGTTGTTGTCGAAGTCGAGAACGCTCACGGTCCGGACCGTCCCCGATCCCTCGAGCACGTTGAAGACGCCGTCGTTGGTGAAGGTGCCAGCGCCGATGAACGAGGAGTTGCCATTGCTGGTGGAGTCCATATTGATGGTGGCAGCACTGGAGAAGTTGACCGCGCCGAAGTCGAGCTGAGCGGAGAGCCCGGGTGCTCCGAGAATGTTGATGTTGAGCCCGCCCGCGACGTTGCTCAGAAGCGTCGAAGAACCGGTCACGTCGATCGTGCCGGTGCCGGCCCCGGTGGTGACGAGGTTGGCGTTACGAATGACTGGGGCGTTGCCGGTGAGCGTGCCGCCATTGAAGATGAAGGTGGCGTTGGCGCCGTCGATCAGCAGGCCGCCCTGGTTGTCGACCATGCCGCCGTTGAGTTCGAAGTCATGGCCATTGTTGAACGTTGCGGCGAATCCCGAAGCGGTGTTGAAGCTGCCCGCAGCGCCGGTGGTGGTCACGCCGCTCGCGCCGTTGAAGGTGGTGTTGGCGCTGACATTGAGGTCGCCGTTGTTGTCGAAGTCGGGCACGTTGACCGTACGGACCGTGCCCGATCCCTGCAGCACGTTGAACGTGCCGTCGTTGGTGAAGGTTCCGGTTCCACGGAACGTGGCGTTGCCGTTGCTCGTGGAATCCATGTTGATGGTGGCATTGCTTGAGAAATCCACCGCCCCGAAGTCGAGCTGAGCGGAGAGCCCGGGTGCTCCGAGAATGTTGATGTTGAGCCCGCCCGCGACGTTGCTCAGAAGCGTCGAAGAACCGGTCACGTCGATCGTGCCGGTGCCGGCCCCGGTGGTGACGAGGTTGGCGTTACGAATGACTGGGGCGTTGCCGGTGAGCGTGCCGCCATTGAAGATGAAGGTGGCGTTGGCGCCGTCGATCAGCAGGCCGCCCTGGTTGTCGACCGTGCCGCCGCTCAGCTCGAAGTCGTGACCATTGTTGAACGTCGCGGTGAAGCCCGAAGCGGTGTTGAAGCTTCCCGCAGCGCCGGTCGTGGTCACGCCGTTGAGACCGTTGAAGGTGGTGTTGGCGCTGACGTTCAGGTCGCCGTTGTTGTCAAAGTCGAGCACGCTGATGGTTCGGACAGTGCCCGAGCCCTGGAGCACGCTGAATGTGCCGTTGTTGGTGAAGGTCGCGGCGCTTTGCAACGTGGAGTTGCCGTTGCTGGTCGAGGTCATGGTGAACGAGCCGTCGTTGGTGAACGATGTGGTTCCCAGATTGAGCGCTGCCGACAGGCCCGGCACGCCCGCAACCGTGAAGTCGCCCTCGTTGAGGAACGATGCGAGGTCGAAGCTCGTGGTGCCGTTGACCTCCGCTGTGTCGCGGTTGGTTCCTGTTCCGCCGCCAGCGAGGCCCCCGCTCCGGAACAGGACGTTGCCCTGGTTGAAGACCGCGGTGTTGAGGATGCTCAGCGTGCGTCCGCTGAAGAACAGCGTGGCGTCGAGCGAATCGAGCAGCAGGTTGTCGAGGGTGGCGTTGATGTTGACCGTGACGGTGTACGCCGCGCCGGTCGCGTCGATGGTGGCGTTGTTGCCCACGCCGTCGGGGAAGCCATTTGGGTTCCACTTGGTCGTGTCGTTCCAGTTGCCATCGACCGCGGCGGCCCAGTCGAAGCTTTGCCCGGAAGCAGCGGCGGTGGTCATGGCGAGACCGGCGATCAGGGTCGCGGTACGCGCGGAAAGCTTGTGAGACACTGTGGTTATCCTCTCTCTGGTGCAGCGGGTTGGCTGCTGACTCGGGCCATTTGCAAGCGCGCAACGTCACGCGCGCCCGCATGCCCCCGCATAACCACCAGTCTGCACGATGGTTAGGGCAATGCCAGCCTATTGGTGTGAGGATTCCGCCAGTGAACTGGAACGCCATGATAGTAGTTGTTTGATAGGGTTGTTCTAAGCCTTGGCACCGAGGCCGCTGCCGAATCAGGAATCTGAGGCTTGGGCCGGAGAGCGGCCGATTGCATTCTTGTCAGACAATATTTATTCTCAGATCGAACAAATGATCTTGACCAACCAAGCCATAGGCCGAAGTATAGAAACGGACCAATCGGTCGGTTATCGATCGGTGGCGGAGGTGCTTGCATGACGACATCCGAAGATCGGCCCGACCCAACCTCGACCGAGCCCTCTGCGCCCCCGGCTCCGCCCGCCAAAGCTGGGGGCGGGGCCGAGATGCAGCGCTTCTCCTACGACGATGCGATCGTTCGAAAGTTCGCCTGGGCGACGGTCGTCTGGGGCGTGGTGGCGACGCTGGCCGGGCTGGTCATCGCGATCCAGCTTGTGCTGCCCTCGGCGATCGACCGGTTCCCGGGGCTGCTCGGCTGGCTGGGATTCTTGCTGGAAGTGCCGCAGCTCACCTTCGGCCGGCTGCGCCCGCTGCACACCAACGCGGCGATCTTCGCGTTCGCGGGCAACTCGATCTTCGCAGCAATCTACTACTCGACCCAGCGGCTGTGCAAGGCACGGATGTGGAGCGACAAGCTCAGCAACCTGCACTTCTGGGGCTGGCAGCTCATCATCGTTTCGGCGGCGCTGACGCTGCCCTTTGGCATCACGCAGGGCAAGGAGTACGCCGAGCTCGAGTGGCCCATCGACCTGGCCATCGCGGTGGTGTGGGTCGCGTTCTTTGGCGTGAACTTCCTGATGACGCTGGTCCGCCGGCGCGAGCGGCACATGTACGTCGCGCTGTGGTTCTACATCGCGACGATCGTGACGGTCGCGGTGCTGCACGTGTTCAACAACCTGTGGGTGCCTGCGGGGCTGGTTCACTGGGCGAGCACGGGCGAGCTGCCCAGCTACTCGCTGATGATGAAGAGCTACCCGATCTACGCGGGCGTGCAGGACGCGCTGATGCAGTGGTGGTACGGGCACAACGCGGTGGCGTTCTTCCTGACGACGCCGTTCTTGGGCCTGATGTACTACTTCCTTCCCAAGGCGGCCGAGCGGCCGGTGTTCAGCTACAAGCTGAGCATTATCCACTTCTGGAGCCTGGTGTTCATCTACATCTGGGCCGGCCCGCACCACCTGCACTACACCGCGCTGCCCGAGTGGGCGAGCACGATGGGCATGGTGTTCAGCGTGATGCTGTGGATGCCTTCGTGGGGCGGGATGATCAACGGGCTGCTCACGCTCCGCGGCGCGTGGCACAAGGTCGCGCAGGACCCGATTCTCAAGTTCTTTGTCGTCGGCATCACGTTCTACGGCATGAGCACCTTCGAGGGGCCCATGCTCAGCGTCAAGAGCATCAACGCGCTCAGCCACTACACCGACTGGACCATCGCCCACGTCCACGCGGGCGCTCTGGGCTGGAACGGGTTCATGACGTTCGGCATGCTGTACTGGCTGATGCCCCTGCTGTTCCAGACGAAGATCTGGAGCCCCAAGCTGATGGCGACGCACTTCTGGATCGGGACGATCGGGATGGTGCTGTACATCCTGCCGATCTACACAGCAGGCATCACCCAGGGCCTGATGTGGCGCGCGTTCGATGAATCCGGCCGGCTTGCCTACCCCGACTTCATCGAGACGGTCATCGTGCTGCTGCCCCTGTACTGGATCCGCGCCCTGGGCGGCACGCTGTTCGTCGCCGGCACGGTGCTGATGGCGTACAACATGTTCCGCACCTGGGCCACGCGGCCGCCCAAGTACGACGTTCCGGTGCACGAATCGCCCGCGCTGAGCAAGACACCACCCAAGGACGCGGTGCTCGAGAGCCGGCTGGGCGGCATGGTCACGGGCATGGGCCACGTGACCGACAAGGTCGCCCAGCTCAACTGGCACCGCAAATGGGAACGGATGCCGGTAAAGTTCACGGTGTTCGTGCTGATCGGCATCAGCATCGGCGGCATCGTCGAGGCGATCCCGATGTTCCTCATCAAGGCGAACATCCCGACGATTGCTTCGGTCAAGCCGTACACACCGCTCGAGCTTGTGGGCCGAGACCTGTACGTCGCCGAGGGGTGTTACAACTGCCACTCGCAGATGATCCGGCCGATCTTTGCCGAGACCGAACGCTACGGCGAATATTCCAAGCCCGGCGAGAGCGTGTACAACCGGCCGTTCCAGTGGGGCAGCCGGCGCATCGGGCCAGACCTTGCCCGTGAGGGCGGCGCCAAGAGCCACTTCTGGCACTACGTCCACATGGAGAACCCCCGGCAGTTGGTCGCCGATTCGCTCATGCCCGCGTACGCGTGGATGACCCGTTCGGACATCAACTTCGGCGAGATTGCGGCCCGCGTTGATTCGCAGGTCATGCTCGGTGTTCCTTACGGCCCACTCGTCAAAGAAGGTGCCGCCGAGGCCCACGCACGGGCGCAGGCCCAGATCATCGCGGATGAACTCGTGGGCCAGAGCGGCGGAGCGTCATTCCCCGACAACCTGCAGGACAAGCAGATCATCGCGATGATCGCTTACCTCCAGCGGCTGGGCACGGATCTGTACCAGGATGCGGACTTTGACCCGCTGGCGATGCCCGGCGAGGCGGAGCCCGCTGAGACATCGCCCGCTGCAAGCCAAGGGGGTGCGCCATGAGGTTGAGCGACATTGTCGCCTCGATGGGTCTGACGATCTTCCCGATCATCGGGTTGGCCGCGTTTGGTTCGGTGTTCATCGCGGTGAGCATCCGGGCGATGCTCACGAGCAAGCGTTCGTGCGAGCGGTGGGCGAGCCTGCCGCTGGATTCGGACGAGCCCGTGGCGCTCCCGAGCGCGAAGGAGGGGAACTGATATGGGTTCAGCCAACTCTCACAACCAGTCCAAAGACGCGCACCACGGCGCGCGCGACGCGGGCTCGGTCAAGATTGTGAGCCGCGCACAGTACCTCGCCGACCACCCGCCCAAGGCCCCCTCGCACAGCAGCCCGGGCGTCAGCGGCGCGCGCACGCAGTCCGGCGTGTTCGTGCCGGCGCACATGCTGCACCCGGGCGCCACGGTCGAAGAAGCTGCGGCGATGGCGCGAGGCCTGGGCGTGAC
>CAYGSG010000101.1:0-7988 GCA_964352615.1 uncultured Phycisphaeraceae bacterium | reverse complement strand
GGTGAGGGCGGCGGCCAGAACGGACGCGGGCACGAGCCACCAGGTGCGGGGCGTGAGCTTGGAAAGTGAGGGCATGGCTGGGGTTCCTTTCAGAGCTTTGGACGCTCCGAGTTGGCATTCGGCGCCGAGTGACTAGGCGGTATTGGCGGGAGCGGGCGGTGCATCGAGCGAGGAAGGCTTGAACGATTTGTCGATTCGGCGTGCGAGGCCCGCCAGCGTGCGGCCGGGAGCGAGTTCGACGGCTTGGGCCGAGCCTTGCATGGCGTTCGCAACGAGCCACCGGACGTTGTCGGTCCAGCGGACGGGGCTGGTGAGCTGTTCGACGAGCCTGCGGCGGATGGAATCAGGGTCGGCCTCGTGCGGCCGGCCCGTGACGTTGCTGAGCACCGTGCAACTGGGCGCGGTGATCTCGGTCTGGCTGAGGGCCTCAGCGAGGCGGTCGGCGGCGGGCTGCATGAGCGGCGAGTGGAAAGCTCCGGCGACCTGCAACGCGGTAGCGCGAAGGCCCATCTCGGTGGCGGCTGCCTCGGCACGCTGGCACGCTTCGAGCGTGCCGCTGATCACGACCTGACCCGGCGCGTTGAAGTTGGCGCACACGAGCACATCGGACTCGCGGGCTGCATCGCACACGGCTTGGGCCTGCTGCTCATCCGCGCCGATGAGCGCGACCATGCCCGATGGCGAGGCCTCGGCGGCGTCCTGCATCGCTCGGCCACGCAGCGCGACAAGCCGAAGGCCCGCTTCGAAGCTCAGAGCGCCCGCGAGGTGCAGGGCTGTGTACTCGCCGAGCGAGAGACCGGCGGCGGCTGCAAGCGGGCGGCTGAGCACACCCGAGCCAGCCGCCGACGCGACGGCCGCGACGTACAAGGCGGGCTGGGAGACATCCGTCCGATTAAGTGTTTCGGCTGGGCCAGTGAAACAGAGTTCGGAGAGCGAAGCGGGGAGCTGGCCCTTGAGCACGGTGTCGGCGGACTCGAACACGGCGCGCGCCTGGGCCGAGGCCTGGAACCATTCGTGGCCCATGCCGACGGTTTGGGCGCCCTGCCCGGGGCACAGCAGGATCGCGGGAGATTCGCTCGATGCATCCATGCGGGCATGGTACGGCAGGAGAGCCAGAAGGGGAACCGCGAGCCGCTCAGAACTGCCAGAGGCTCGAACCCCACGTGAGACCAGCGCCAAAGCCCAGGAACATGACTTTCTGGCCGGGCTTGATGAGGTGCTCGGTGTTGAGTTCATCGAACACGAGGGGGATAGAGGCCGCCACGGTGTTGCCGTAGCGGTCGATGTTCACCCGCAGCTTCTCGGTCGGGATATCGAAGCGCTGGCGGGCGGCTTCGAGAATGCGTGCGTTGGACTGGTGGCAGACATAGTGGTCGATGTCGCTGGGCTGTAGGTTCGCGGCTTCGAGCGTCTCGGCGATGAGGTTCGGGAACTTGGTGACGGCGAAGCGGAACACCTGCTGGCCGTGCATTCGGAGCTGGTCGAGGGGGAAGGCCTCGGGGTCGTCGTCCTCGCAGAGCATGTTGGACTTGTCGCATGGGATGTAGAGGTGGGTCGCGCCGCCACCGTCGGAGCACATGGCCTGGGCGAGCAGGCCCTTGGCGGGATCGGTGCAGCGGCGCATGACGATCGCGCCCGCCGCATCGCCAAAGAGCACGGAAGTCGACCGGCCGCGGGTGGAAAACTCAACATGCCGGCTGAGCAGATCGACTCCGACAACGAGAACGGTCGAGTACGCGCCCGAACCGATGAGTGCCGCAGCGGTGTTGAGGCTGAACACGAAGCCCGAGCAGGCGGCGCTGAGGTCGAACGCGCCCGCGTCGTTGGTGCCCAGCGCGTGCGCGATGAGCGGAGCGGTCGCGGGCGTGGGCATGTCGGGCGTCATGGTGGCTACGACAACCAGATCGAGATCCGGGCCGGTAACGCCGGCGCGTTCGATGGCTTGTTTGGCCGCGCTGAGCCCGAGCGTGCGGGTGTTCTCGCCCTTGGCGGGATCGACGCTGTAGCGCTGGCGGATACCGGTGCGTTTGGTGATCCACTCGTCGGTGGTTTCCATGACCGATTCGAGGTCACGGTTGGTCACGACCCGTTGCGGCAGCGCGATACCGCTGCTGAGAATCTCCACGCCGAACGCCCCGCTGGTACTCATGCGGGCTCGACCTTCTGCATGGATTCCAGGATGCGGTCGTTGACGCCTGCTTCGACGATGGCTTTGGTGTTGCGGATGGCGGCCTTGATGGTGCGGGCCTCGCTCGAGCCGTGCGCGATAATGCAGGTGCCGTTGACGCCCAGCAGCGGGGCACCGCCGTGCTCGTGGTAGTCGTTCTTGGCGTAGATCTGCTTGACGATCGGCTGGAACTTGGCCGCGAGCGCCGGGTCGGCTGCGAGGACTTCCTGCGCAATGGCCGCGAACAAGCTCTTGGCGAGCCCTTCGGCCATCTTGAGGACCGTGTTGCCCACGAAGCCGTCGGTGATGATCACGTCGGCCTTGTCGTCGAAGAAGTCCCGGCCCTCGACAAAGCCGATGAAGTTCACATCGGGCATCTGCCGGATCATCGCCCGGGTCTCGCGGACGAGTTCCGAGCCCTTGCCTTCCTCGGCACCGATGTTCATCAGCGCGACGCGCGGGCGTTCGATGCCGAGCGTGGCTCGCGCAAAGACGCTCGCCATCGAGGCGTACTGGGCGAGGTGGAGCGGTCGCGGCTCAGGGTTGGCGCCGGCGTCGCAGAGCACGACCGGGCCATGGAACGCGGGGATGGTGACGGCGATGCCCGGGCGGTGCACGCCGTGGAGGCGTTTCATGTTCATCTGCGCCGCGGCGACGCACGCGCCGGTGTTGCCCGCCGAGATCACCGCGTCGCAGCGTTCTTCGGGCGAAGCCTTGGGCGACCCAAGGCGGGCCATCTGCACGAGGCTCGAATCCTTTTTCTGCCGAACAGCAGATGTGGGGGACTCGCCCATGTCGATGATTTCGGAGGCGTGGAAGATCTCGAGGCGCGGGTCGTCGCAGCCGAGTTCGGTGAGCAGCTCGCGCACGATCTCAGACTGGCCGACCAGCAGCAGCCGATCGTCGTCAGCAAGGTACTCGATAGCCTGGACGCAGCCCTTGACGATCGCGCCCGGCGCGTGGTCCCCGCCCATCACATCAATGGCCAGCCTCATGGTGCGACCGCCTTCGCCAGACGGGTTAGCACGCATGGAACGCGCCCCGTCGAGTGCTCTGAGGGATTAGCTCGGGTCGACGCCGATCTTGAGCTTGCGAACCTTGATACGCAGCCCGGGGCGTGCGTACCCGGACTCGACGCACGCCTGGTGCGGGAGCTTGGGCTTGCTCGACAGCGGGCAGATGCCCACGGTGGGAACGGTGAGCGAGTCGTGGGCCCGGCGGCGGCGTGTTCGGCCGTGGGATTGGCGTTGTGCGGGAAGCATGGTCGGGGGCTCCGTGGCGGCCTGAATGAACGAGTGGGTGGACCAGTAGTCCGTGTCCAAGGCGATCGTGGCGGGATTTGGGGACAGCTGCACCCGCTTTCGCGTGCAGCAGGGGAACGCCAAGCGTAGGTGTCTGGTGGGGGGCGGGTCAACGTCGGGGTCAACAGCCAGCGCTGGCCGGTTTGACCCCGTGGCCGATACCGATATCATGATGGTTGACGGGGTCCATGGCCCCTGATGCCTCCCTAGCTCAATCGGCAGAGCAGCTGACTCTTAATCAGCGGGTTGAAGGTTCGAGTCCTTCGGGGGGTACTTTCTGTTTGGCCTGTGCGAGGCGATGCATCCTCGTGCGAGTCGATGCGGAACATGTTGCCATTCAGCCACTTAGCAAGATCTTTGTCGGCCTCGGGGATGGTCCTCTCCGGGGTGGTCGTTGTGCGAGGCTGCGCGACCGAATGCTTTTCCGGGCACAAAGTGCACTTGCGGATTTGCTTACGCACGGGTGATTGGGGCACAGCCTTCTGTGCCTCGCGGCCGAATGGGGCGCGTCCGGAGGCATCGACTCAATGGCTTCGGCGGGGTTGCCTCCGAGAGCGGCCGCGAGCGCGGCACGCCGGTCGGCGTCGTTGGCGTGGTCGTAGCTTTTCAGCGTGAGTTTGGGATCGGAGTGATGTGCGAGACCCGTCGTCATGTGTTCGAACACCGGCTTGCCGCTCTTGTTGATCTCGACAAGAAAGGGATGCCTATGCCATTATGGGCACGCGCGTCGGCCAAGCGAGACAGCGCCAGTGTCGTTTCCTGTCGCGACGACCGATGACGGACGAAATGCATTGATCGCGAGGTTGAAGCCCAGATCAATCCTCTGCACAGATGAAGCCATGATCAGCAATTGGGAAGGAGGCTGCTCGCCCCTCGGCCGCCAGACCATCAACCATCTTGCAAAGACGGCCGACAAGCCAATCTGGCGCGCGATCGCTGCGCGTTTCAGGACCCATACCTGCCCGGCTCAAGCCCGTGGTGGGCCGGGACTGAAGCCGATCGATGAATCCGGCTACCAAGATGGCTCGAAGGACAGGAAACCGAGGGAGCCTCAGCATGAAGACTCGACCGACACTTCTGTTCGTGATTGTGGCATGGCTGCTCTCCGCCCCCAGCGGAGCGCAAATGCCGCAGCTGGACTTCGAGACGGGTATCGCGGGCTGGCGAACCGTGGTAGATGGCGTGATGGGAGGACGCTCAACGGGGCGCGTCTCCCATGCCCAAGGAGGCGTGCTCCGATTCGCCGGGTATCTTTCGCTCGAGAACAACGGCGGGTTTTCACAGATCCGCAGGGATGGTCTCGAGGGACAGTTCCTAGGCGCACAGGGCTTACTCATCCGTGTCAAGGGCGACGGCCGAACCTACCAGTTTGATGTCCGATGCTCCAACGCCCGTGTTCCAGCCGGCGGCTACCAACGTGAATTCGTCACCGTTGATGGCGAATGGACCACGCTCGAACTCTACTTCAAAGACTTTGTGCTCAAGACGTTTGGCAGGACCGTTCCCAATGCCCCGGCTCTTGACGCGAACCTGATCGAATCGATCGGCATCACCCTGGCGGACTACAACCCCGGTCCGTTCGAACTCGAGGTGGAGTTCGTCAGGCCCATTGGCTCGGCCGCAACCCCCACAGGCGCCCCATCGGATGTACATATCACGCTCCTGCTCAGCGCCATCGAGCGAGGCGTTCCCCTGTTCAACGCCGGTGACGTCCGTGGGTGCGCCGCGGTGTACCAAACCGTGGTCGAGGCGCTGCTCGTCTTGTCGCCCGAGTCCCTGACCGCCGGCCAGCAAGCTGCCATGCAGTCCGCCATGGCCGTGAGCCTCCGACAGGCACCAGCCGAGTCCGCGTGGACACTCCGCCGCGCGATCGATAGCGTGCTCATGGTCAGCGGCGATGACCCGGCCGAGAAGCAGACGGAGGCGTGGCAGCGTCCACGTCGCGATGACCGTTGAAATGAGCCATGAGTCCGAAACAAGACGAACGATCGACCGGGATGAGTCCTTGACTACCAGAATGGTCGCAGACCAGAGCAGCGCGATCGACTGGGTGCGATGCATCCCGTTCATCCTGTTGCATGCCGCATGCATCAGTGTCGTTTGGGTCGGCTGGAGCCCGGTGGCCGTGGCGGTCGCGGCTTTCATGTACCTGTTCCACATGTTTGCTGTGACCGCGTTCTACCACCGGTATTTTTCGCACCGCGCGTTCAAGACCTCACGAGCCTTCCAGTTCCTGGGAGCGATCGCGGCAACCTCATCGGCGCAGCGTGGTCCGCTCTGGTGGGCCGCCCACCACCGCCATCACCACAAGCATTCCGATAGCGAGCTCGACCCGCACTCCCCGGGCCTGCGCGGTTTGCTCATGAGCCACGTTGGATGGTTCATGACCAAGGGTGCGTTCGCAACGCCCGAGCGGTACGTGCGTGACTGGGCCCGCTACCCCGAACTTCGCTTCTTAAACCGATACGATTGGATGGCACCTGTCGTGCTCGCAGCGAGCTTGTTCGGCCTCGGGGCGCTGCTCGCCGCTGTCGCGCCGGGCCTGGGCACCAGCGCCTGGCAGATGCTCGTGTGGGGCTTTGTCGTTTCGACCATCGCCGTTTACCACGCGACATACACCATCAACAGCTTGTCGCATCGCTTCGGAACCGTGCGCTACAACACCGGTGATGACAGTCGGAACAACTGGGCGCTGGCCCTGCTCACGTTGGGCGAAGGATGGCACAACAACCACCACTACTACCCGGCTTCCGCCCGTCAAGGGTTCAGGTGGTGGGAGATCGACCTGACCTACTACGGCTTGCTGGCGCTGTCGAAGCTGGGCCTGATTTGGGATCTCCGGGGCGTCCCCCAGCGCGTTCTTACCGAGCCTCGCCCGCTCACGCCACGGGGAGTTAGCGATGCAGCACGCTAGGCCCAAGCCAGGCGAGCGCGTCGCGATTATCGGGGCGGGCATTGCAGGACTCGCCGCAGCACACCTGCTCCACGACAAGTACCAACTGACCGTCTTTGAGGCGGCAGGTTATGCCGGTGGGCACACAAACACGATCGATGTCCAGGCCCCGGACGGGACGATCGCCGTCGATACAGGTTTTATTGTTTACAACGAAACCAACTATCCCTTGTTTACATCGCTGTTGAGCAAGCTCGGTGTGCGCACGCAGCCCACCAACATGAGCTTCGGGGTTTCCTGCGATCGAACAGGGTTCGAATACAACGGCTCCTCTCTCAACCAGCTCTTCGCAAGACGCCGCAACGCGTTCTCGCCCCGTTTCTACTCGATGACTGTCGATATTCTGCGCTTCCACCGTCTCACACAGCCTGACGTGTTCGACGTCTCGGATGACCTGAGCGTCGCGGACTATGTCGCCACCCGCAGGTTGGGAGACGCGTTCTACAACCTCTACCTCCTCCCGATCGGCGCTTCCATCTGGTCGAGCCCCGCGGACACCTTTGCACAGTATCCGATTCGATTTGTCGTGGACTTCCTCCGCAACCACGGCATGCTGCAACTCAAGCATCGCCCTCAGTGGCGCGTCATACAAGGCGGGTCCGCTCGATACGTTGAACGCCTCACCGCGCCGCTCATGGGCCAGTTGCGACTCAACACGCCGGTCTTGGCCGTGCGCCGCGCCTACAACACCGTCAGCATCACGACGGCTCAGGAACAACTGCAGTTTGATCATGTGATCTTCGCCACGCACAGCGACCAGGCCTTGGCGATGCTCCCTGACTCGTCGCCCATCGAGCGCGAAATCCTGGGAAAGCTCCGCTTCCAAGAGAACATCGCAACCCTTCACACGGACCACACGCTGCTGCCCCGAACAAGACGGGCGTGGGGCGGCTGGAACTACCGAATCAGCCATGATCCATCAAGGCCGGTCTCGATCACCTACAACATGAACATCCTCCAGAGCCTCGACAGCGAGAAAACGTACTGCGTCACGCTGAACGGAGAGGACATGATCGATCCCGCCCGAAAGATTCAGACCATTCGGTACGAGCATCCCGTGTATTCGTCCCAATCGCAGCCGTACCGGCAACGTCACGCCGAGCTGATCGGTCCGAATCGGACTTCCTTTTGCGGGGCCTACTGGGGAAACGGCTTCCACGAAGACGGTGTCAGAAGTGCGTTTGACGTCGCGTCCCTTTTCGAGGGCGCACGATGACGACCCACAGCGCGATCTATGAAGGATGGGTTCGCCACCGGCGGCGAGAGCCCACCGCCCACTCGTTTAAGTACAAGTTGTTCATGATGTATCTGGACCTGGCCGATCTGCCCGAGGTGTTCGACGACCGCTTGCTGTGGTCATGCAAGCGGCCCGCTCTTGCCTGGTTCCGTCGGCAGGATCACTTCGGAGACCCCTCCATCCCGCTCGATACCACGATTCGCGATCTTGTCGAGCAGCACTCCGGCGCGAGGCCTTCGGGACGGATCACACTGCTCACGCAACTGCGGTACTTCGGCGTGTACATGAATCCTGTCAGCTTTTACTATATCGCTGATCCCACTGGATCGC
>CAYGSG010000100.1:0-8052 GCA_964352615.1 uncultured Phycisphaeraceae bacterium | reverse complement strand
GTCCTGAGCGCGTGCTCCGGCGTAACCAAAGTCCCTTACAGCCCTTGGGAGGCTGTGTGTCACGATCGATTCCGTCAGCCGGTAGGCTGACTGCGGTTCTGTGCGGCCAGTCGGGCCGACAGGTCGGGCAACCGGGCCAGCCGATCGGCCTCTCGGCTCAGCCAGTCTTCCCGGTCGTGTACTTCCAGATGGTTCAGCGTGCCCACGAGGGTCACGTCCTTGGGCAGCCCGACCAGTTCGAGGTGCTTGCGAGGCAGGGTCAGCCGATGAGCCGAGTCTTCTGTAATCCGCTCCGAATAGCCGAAGAGAACGCGGTTCAACTCGGCCAAATCCTCGTTGGGGCTCAGGGGTTGCTCGACGCTCCCCGCGAGCGCATGAAAGGTGGCGCTCGGAAACAGCCAAAGCGTGCCGTCGGCCCTGGGGGTCGAGATCCAGACCTGCCGAGGGGCCTCCGCGTCCGCAGCCGACTCGGTGCGGAACTTGGCGGGGATCGGCAGCCGAGACTTCGAGTCGATCGAGACTTCTGCTTGGCCGATCAATGACACGTTGGCGCCCCTCACTGGTCATGAGTGGGATGATGCTACACAAATCAACACATGTCAACACATATGGCCCATGATCGGCTCCATTCGTGCAGAATGTGAGCCGCTTGTGGACAAGTTCAATATGTTCGTATTATATTTGGTTGGCTGCTGCCGATGTACCCTTCGGCGGGCCACAACGTTGTGGAGATTCAACCATCGGCAGGCTTGCGCCCTAAACGGGATCGAGCCAGCACGCGACAGCGAGGACGGACCTCGATGAGCGACCAAGCCAGCGACATCCAGAGACACATGGACTCGCTGACGCGCGGCACGTTCGTCATGACATCGCACCACGAGGATCTGCGTACCGGTGTGATCGTGCACTCGGTGCAGGCGTGCGCCACCGAGCCGCTTCTGATCTGTGTCGCCGCGCGAAAGGGCCACTGGATCGCGCCCGTGATCCGCGACAGCCGGGTGTTCGCGGTCTGCGAGCTCGGTCCCAACAGCCAGCTTGCCCGCAAGCTCTTCGCCCAAGACCTCACCGAGGAGGAGCAGGGCGATCCGTTCGCAGGCGTGCTTGTGCGCAAGCTGGTGACTGGTTCGCCCGTGTTGCAGAAGTGTGTTCGTGCTATGGACTGTGAAGTGGTCCGGCACTTCGATCTGGATGCAGACCACGAGTTGTACATTGGGCAGGTGGTCGCGGTCTTCGGCGAGCCCCCATCGGAGTAGGCCCCATGACCAGTCAGCGTTACCTGCGATTCACCTTGCTGCTCGCGTGTCTAACGGTCGTTGGGCTGACGGGCTGCCAGAGCGCACCCAGCAGCGGGGCTTACTTCCGCCCCGAGCCGGTCGCATCGGGCATGGGCATGGTCTACGTCTACCGCGTAGACGGCGCAGGCGGAAGCGAACTGGAAGTTGTGGTCGATGGCACAAGCCGGGCCTTCATTCGGCGTGGCGAGTACGTCGCGTTGCCCGTCGAGCCGGGCGAGCGGTTCATCCGCGTGCAGGCCGAGAGCAGCGCGGTGCGGAGTGTCAGCGTGGCGCCGGGTGAGTCGCGGTTTCTTGAAGCCGTGGTGGCGCGGTGGAGCGGTCGGCTGTCGCTTGATGTGCCGGGCATCGAGGCGGGCCGAGAACGGATCGTGCGCGCCAAACAGGTCGAACCGATCGAGTGAGTCAAGCTACACGTCGGCCAGCGTGCGCGCGTGCATCAGGAACCGCTGGGCGAACCGTTCCTCGCTGAAGCGCAACGCGTTCGCCCGGCAGGCAACTGGGTTGTGCATCACGCGATGGATCGCCGACGGGAGCGACTCGAGCGTCGGCACAAGCAGGCCGCTCGCGGGGTCATCGACGGTATCGAGCGCGCCGCCCCGTGCGAGTGCGACCACGGGCGTGCCGCAGGCCTGGGCTTCGACAGCGGAAATGCCAAAGTCCTCCGTTTGCGGGTACAGCAGGCAGTGCGCTCGGCGGAGGTAGTCCCGAAGCTGATCGTCGTTGATCCGCCCGACGAAACGCACCAGTCGATCAGCTCCGGCTTGCTTCGCGCGCAAGCGGGGCTCGTCCGAGCCTGTGCCCGCGATGATGAGCGGGCGGTCCGCGCGCAGCGCAGCGTCGATCGCTGCATCCACCCGTTTGTAGGGTTCCAACGCGGAGACTACAAAGACGAACCGCTCGCGATGCACCGAGGCATCGGGCGTAAAGAACCCCGTGCGCACGGGCGGATGCACCACCGCGGCCTCTCGGCCATAACAGCGTGCGATGCGCGAGGCGATGTGCGCCGAGTTGGCGAGCATGAGCGTTGCCCGGCTCGCGGTCCTGCGGTCCCAGCATCTAAACCATGGCGAATACGCCGCGAGGCCAAGCCGGCGCAGCAGCGAGCCCTGCGCGTAGTCAGCCCGCTGCGACCAGGCGTACCGGGCCGGGCTATGGCAGTAGCAGAGGTGGGGGACGCCCGGCGGCGTGCGCAGGCTCTTGATGGCTGCGGAACTCGTCGAGACGACAAGGTCGATCGGCGCGCGCGCGTGGTCCTCGGCGAGCCGGGCTGAGAGCTGGCCGACCGCGAGCGGGTACAGGGGAAACATCCACCGCCGAAGTGGGCCATCGGCTCCGGGCATTCGGCCTACTGCGGACGTGACACGCTGGATGGCATCAACGCAAGGCCCGATGCTGCAGCCGTTGTCGGCCATGGTGTAGAGCGAAGTGAGCGTGTGGCCTCGGCTGGTGAGCGCTTTGGCGATCGCTTCGAGCACCTGTTCGCCGCCTCGGGCCACGACAGTCCAGTCGTGCGCCAGCGCGATGCGCAGCGGGCGAGCAGGTCGGTCGGTGGTGGGGCGTGCAGCGGGTGGCATCAGGGTGGCATGGAGGGGTGGATCGGTTAGCGGCATAGCATCGGCGATGCATGGCACACCGCAGCAGGGAAGCGCCGGCCACAGCGTATCGCTCGCGTCCATGCGCGACGGCGCCCATCCTAAGTGGGCTGAGAATCGGCTGGGGATCGACTACCTCGCGGTCGCACGCGAGCTCGGCCCGCCGATCGTGCCGATCATCGACACGCACTCGCACATCATGGGCTTGCGGGCCGCCGAGGTGTACGGCGAGGTGGCTGAGGCCTTCGGCATCGAGCGGGTGTACTCGCAGAGCCGCTTAGCCGGCGCTGAGGACGTGCGCACGGCCCTGGGCGATCGGGTGCGCTTTATCGCGTTCCCGGATTGGGGCGTTGGCGATCCCAAGGCGGTGCACCGCGGGGCGTACCTCGAAGTCATGCGCCGCTGGCACGGCGAATTCGGCGCGCGGTGCGTCAAGTTCTGGGGCGGGCCGGCGTTGTGGGACATGGCCGCGGTCGACGGCGCGGACCCGGCTGATGTCGTGCCGTTTGATTCACCTTGGCGTGTCAAGCAAGCGGAGCTGGCCTGCGAACTGGGCATGATGTTCATGGTCCACATCGCGGACCCCGATACGTGGTTTGCGAGCAAGTGGTCGGACGCGACCCGCTACGGCACGAAGGCCGACCAGTACAAAAGCCTTGAAGGCATGGTGGATCGTTACAACGACCGGCCCTGGATCGCGGCGCACATGGGCGGCTGGCCTGAGAACCTGCCGTTCTTAGATGGCCTGCTGAGCCGCCACGCGAACTTGTATCTGGATACATCCGCGACCAAGTGGATGCTGAGGGCGCTCAGCGCGCACGATCGGCCCGTGGTGCGAGGGTTCTTTGAGCGGTGGCGCGGCAGGCTGCTCTTTGGGTCAGACATCGTCACGACCGATGAGCATCTGGTGGCCAACACCTCGGCGCACCCACGGGGTCAACAGGCCACCAATGAAGACGAGGCCCGCCAGCTCTACGCCAGCCGGTACGCGAGCCTGCGGATCATGTTCGAGACCGGCTATGACGGCGAATCACCGATCGCGGACCCCGACCTTGCGATGCTCGAGCCCGAGCGGTTTGATGCGATGAGCGCACCAACCCTGCGCGGCATGAGTTTGAGCCCGGACGACCTGCGCGTGCTCTACCGCGGCGCGCACGAGCACGTGGTCGATGCGTGGGAGCGCGGGGCGTGGAAGCCGGGTTAGGGACAAGGCCCGATGAGCCCGAGCAGCGCGAGGAAGTCCCCGAAACTCACCATGCCATCGCCGCCATTGAGCGTGCCAAAATCATCGGCGATGTCGCCAACGCAGCCGGGGGTGCCGCCGGGGCAAGGACCGATCAACCCAAGCAAAGCGAGGAAGTCACCGAAGCTCACCATGCCGTCAGCGCCCAGCGTGCCGAAGTCGTCTGCGATGTCGCCCGCGCACATCGGGCTCGGGGTTTGGAACGCGCGGAGGTCGGTGTTGCCGCTGCTGACGACGAGCACGCCGTCTTGACCGAGCGCGGGGAAGCCGAGATCGACCCAGTCGTCGATGCGCCAGTTCTCCGTGAGATCAGGATTGAGGCTTACGAGCGCTTCTTCGGTCGAGAGGTAGATGGTGTTGTCTGCGCCGATCGCCATCCTCGGCGAAGGCGCGACCGTCGTGGTGGGAAGCGCCGCGGACTGGCTGATGATTGTGCCGGTTGCATCCAGCCGCAGCACGATCAACTCCCCGATGAGCTGGCCCGATGCGTTCTCTGGCGTGCGGTAGGCGTAGACGCTGCCGTCGCTGGTCGTTCCCGAGGTCGAGAACGGCACGAACCCTGCGGGCAAGCCGTAAATGGGCTCGATCGCGCTGCCCGTGTCGCGCAGGGCGAAGAACGTGTCGAACTCGGTGCCGGGCAGTTCACCCGGCAGACCCTGCTGGCCGCGCGGCACATAGATCGTTCCGTCCGGGCCGACAAACAGACCGACTTGCTGAACGAACCCGGTCTCGATGTCGCCCGGGACTGACGAATACAGCACGGCACCGGTCGCCAGATCCGCTGCGGTAACGATCGGCCCCGGGGCACCAGCCTGGAAGTAGTACACCTTGCCGTTGGCGACCGCGACCGAGCAGCCGTTGGAAGTGGGGCACGAGCGGTCGGTCGTCCAGATCGTCTCGCCGGTGTCCTTGTTGATGCGCATGACGTTACCGGGGATCTGGTTGGCCGAACCCGCGACCTGGCTGCCGACGATCAGATCGCCGTTGGGGGCGAACGCATTGCCCTCGGTCGAGCCGTTGGTGATGAGGTCTTCGCTGATCCAGACGACCGAGCCGTCGGCCGCGTCGAGCGCGTACACCGGAGCCGAGCTTGTGTTGCCGGCGCGGGTCGCATAGACCCGGTCGTTGCGAGCGCTCGTCACCCGGCCTCGCCACTCGGCATCGAGATCGGGGTTGAGCGCGTTGTCGTTGTAAGGCAGTTGCACCTGCCACAGCACCGAGCCCGTAAAGAGGTCCTGGGCCACGATGAATGAGCCCGTCGGGATCGTGAAGCTCTGGATGCGGCCAGTGACCACGAACCCATCACCGATGAACGGCTGGGTCTCCAGGATGTCACCCACAGGCGAGCCCCGCCAGAGCTCGGTGGGGGCGCTCGGACCGACCACGGTCGAGACGCAGTTGCGGGCCGAGTTGCCACCCGGGCCGGTTCCCCATTGATCGTCCTGCGCTGTCGCCACTGCTGGCGACAGCGCCCCGCAACCAGCGAACAAGGCAACAAACGAAGCGGTGGTCTTGGTCTCTCTCACGGTGGGCTCCTCAATAGCGCTATCACGCAGCGAACGGCTCGGGCAAATGGCCCCGAGCCCGTTTCACAGCGTACGTGGAGATGCTAACCCCGCCAACCAAAAAGGGCTGGTCTTGACGAGCCGCGATGGTCAGGGAGCTGGCATCTTTCCGGCTAACCGAGGGCTCTCCCCGTGGTACGGGCGTCAGCGAAGCTGACGGAGGGGGCCCTTCCTCCCTCTCCCGCGCCCCGTGGGAGAGGGAGGAAGGGCCGGTGTATGGGGTGAGGGTCTTCTCCCCCCATTGCCCATTGCCCTCTTCTTACGGGCACGGCCCGATGAACCCGAGCAGCGCGAGGAAGTCGCCAAAGCTGATCATGCCGTCATTGCCCGGCGTACCGAAATCGTCGGCGATGTCACCGTTGCAGGCATGCGTGAAGCTGAGCACCGCGTCGCCGCCCGCGATGCCGTCGCTGTCGCCGTCGAGCGGCTGGCCGGTCGTCGCGCTGACCACGGTGTCGGCCACCGTGACGGTGTAGGTGTCGCCGCTGAGCGGAGCCGCGAGCCCGATGATCATGAACTGGCTGCCCGAGCCGGAGGCATCGAACCCGACTGGCTGGCCGTCGCCGTCGGTGATCGTCACGTCGGTGTCGTCAAAGGTCACGGGCTCGGTGAAGATCACTCGCAGCGCGTTGACCGGGGAACCGCCCAGCACGGTGCCACCGGAGGCGGACGGGTCCGTGGCGAGCACCGCTGGCCCGGGCACGTTGCCCTCGGGGCGGATGAGCCACACGCCGTTGAGGTCGCCAACGTACATCGATTCGCCATCGGGGCTGATGGAGAGCGAGTCGATACCGACAAAGCCGGTTGCCCAGGAGGTGTGCGTGCCGTCGGTGGCGACCTGCTGAATCTCTTCGGTGAGGGTCTCGGTGATGTAGATGACGCCGCCGAACGAACCGGAGGCGGCGATCGCTAGGTCGCCGTATTGTTTGGTGTTCGAGTCCACCGGTCCGAAGATTGCCCGGTACGAGCCGCCCGCGAGAACATCCCGCAATTCGTAGATGGCAGTCTTGGCATCGGTATTGGGATCATGGTCGGCGAGCAGAATGCCTCCGCCATAAAGACCGGTGACATCTCGATAGACGCCGACAACGTCAGTGTCGGTCCGCCCCGCCGGGATGGAATTGCTGTTCGTTACAGTGACGTCGAAGCCCGTGTTCATGGCGGCCAGTTGCGTGCCACTCGTTAGCAATACATCCATGAGTACTGCGCCTACGCCGTTGCCCGCTTGGCCGGTGCTGAAGTCAAAATCGAACCACACTGCGTCGGTGCGTTCCCATCGCTGCGTCACAACCCCGAGCGAAGGGATCGTCATGTAATGCGTATCTCTTTGGGTCTGATCATACACGGTGGCGTGAATGGCACCGTCGATGACCTGCTCCGAGTCGTACCTTACGCGCACGACGGCAGCACTGTTCGGCGCCTGACTCCACACCGCAAGAGTCTTCAGCACACCGCTCGTTTCGATCAGGCGGAAGTTGACAATCCCGTTGGCAACGGTTGCGGTCACCACACCTGTACCAAAGCCGCCCGGATCATCAATCGCCGAGAGTTCCGGCACCTGCCCGTCTAGCAGCGGCGCGATCTTCCGCGCGGCAAACCCTGCGGGCACCACGGGCTGGGCCGCTGCGGCTGCCGTGAGAAGCCCGACCACGCCGCATGCCATCATCTTCATCATTGTCCGCATCGCTCGCTCCTTGTTCTCGGTGTCTGGTCCGATTGACCTTACCGGATGGCGAGGGCGGGCTCAAGGGTTGTTTGGCTGGTTTGATGCGGCATCGGGGCCGCTTGACGGTCCGTTAGGCCACCCGGATGGAGCAATCGGGCTATCTGACGGGCTATGAGGGGCACCTGATGGAGTGTCAAGTCCACCTGACAGACCATCAGGTCAACCGGACAGAACATCAGGTCCACCGGATGGAGCAGTAGGTCCACCGGATGGAGTCATCGGTCCATCTGACGGAGCATCGGGTGGACCGCATGGAACATCTCGTGGCGTTATGGCTCTAGAAAGGCAAGACAACGCGGCGATGCGCTGTGTCAATGCGGCATGAACCCGTGGCAGAACGGCTCTGCCCTGTGTCAGCGCGGCTCTGACATGGGGCATTGAGGCCAAGAGAGGTGGCAGACCCACGAATCCACGAGGGAATGTTGCATTGGCATCAAGCGGGGGAGGGTTTGGGGCGATCAACGCGAGCGGAGCGGGCCTCTCCTTATGAGAAGAACCCAGCCTGCAAGCAAGGGGGGGCTGGGCCACCAGGAGAGAGATCAGTCCACATGCCCGCGCTTCCTTCGGGCGCGTGGGCACGCCACCTCATCAAGCCCCTCCCCATCGTCTCTGTCGGCTCTGTGCACCCCCA
>CAYGSG010000099.1:0-8104 GCA_964352615.1 uncultured Phycisphaeraceae bacterium | reverse complement strand
ACCGGAGGCTTAGAAGACCATCGCGGTGGTGCGGACCAGAACGCCGGTCCATAGATCGTTGAGGCGAGGCGTGAAGAGCGATGGTTCGCCACGGTCCTGCTCTGGGTCGGAGCCGCTATCCAACTCTGGGAGCGGCGCGGGATGGGCGAGGGGGCCTAGGGCCATGCCGGCGAACGGGTCGCTGAGGAAGGGGCCTTCCATGCTGGCGGTGGCGGCGGACCTGGCTGTGTGGATGGCCTCGACCGAGTCCACGAGGCCGCGGGGATCGCGGTAGTCGTCGAAGGCGATGAGATCGCCGCTCGCTAGGGTGGCGAGGCCAGCAATGGCCAGAATGCTCAGCTTGGTAGAACCCATCTCACGCATCTCCGAACCGAAAGCCAGCCAGCCTGGGTGTGATCCAGCGTCACCATGCGTCCGGATTGGCTCTTGGCTAGGAAAAACTAGTTTAGCTGAGCAGAAAGCTGGTTTTTCTCAGTCAGTGGCCTGGGTCAATCTCTGACGATTCTGACCTCGATGCTGCCCGATAACACCTTGTGGACGGGGCATTTATGGGCGATGGCTTCGAGGGATTCAGCCTGCTCGGGGGTCAGTTTGCCTTGGAGGCTGAGAGCCAGCGAGAAGTGCTCGGGCTGTTCGGCGTCTTTGCCGAGGTGCTCGACCGCTGCGGAGGCTGATTCGAGCGGCCAGCCCTTTCGGCTGGCGTAGGAGCGAACGGTCATGGTGGTGCAAGCGGCGAGGGCTGCGGTGAGCAGGGCCATGGGGGATGGGGCGGTGTCTTGGCCTCCCAAGGCCAGTGGGACATCCGAGATGAACTCGTGCCCAGGGACGGCGATCTGTGTGAGGAAAGAGTCGCCTGGGGTGGAAGCGGTGGCTTGGTGAAGCGGGGTCATGGCGGCTGGCATGGCTCATCTCCTGTGGCAGAGCACTCGGTTCGTTAGGCTTGGGTTTATAGGAACCGTGCCGGGGTTGGTGGCTGCGAATCTGCCATCGGCACTGGTGCGAACGGTGCATATAGGGGCATGGATCGCTCTGGAGGTACCTTGACCAAGCAAGCTGGCCAACTTGATTCCGCGGGCGCTCTTGAAGTGCTGATCGACGGGCTTTGTCCGTTGTGCAAGCGTGAGGCTCGGTTCTTGGAACGGCTCGACAAGGGCCGGGGCCGACTGGTGATGACGGACATTACGGCTCCGGGCTTTGATGCGGGCGACTACGGCAAGACGTTTGAAGACGTGATGGGCGAGATTCACGCGGTTCGGCCGGGGGGCGAACTGGTCACGGGGGTCGAGGTCTTTCGCGAGGCGTACAGCCGGGTCGGTTGGGGCTGGTTTCTCGGATGGACGCGGTGGCCGGTGTTGCGGCAGCTTTCAGACGCTGCCTACCGATGGTTTGCCAAGAACCGGTTGCGGCTGACGGGCCACGCTGATCGCTGCGATGAAGGTCGCTGCAAGGTCTGACGATTCAGCTTCAGCTTCTCGCACGCGAGGCCTTTGGCGTTACGCTTGCTCGATGGAGTTGACACCGCTGCGGTACTTTTTGGAGGTGGCCCGGACGGGGCACATCACGCGCGCTGCGGAGCGGCTTGGGATGTCGCAGCCGGCGCTTTCGTCGGCGATTCGGAAGCTGGAGGACGAGGCGGGCGCCCCGCTGCTGGACCGCACCGCCAAGGGTGTTGAGTTGACCGAGGCGGGCCGGGTGTTCGCTGAGCACGCGCGGGAATCGCTTCAGGCAGCGGACGACGGTGTGCGCGCGGTGCGTGAACTCGTTGGGCTTGAGAGCGGGCTGATCCGGATCGGCGGCGGTGCTACGGCGGTGGGATACCTGCTGCCGCCTGCGATCTCGGCGTTCCGCGCGCAGCACCCTGCGATCCGGTACTACATCCGCGAGGCGGGCTCGGGAGCGGTGGGCGAGGCGGTGCTCGCGGGCGAGCTGGACCTGGGCATTGTGACGCTGCCTGTGCGCGTGCCGGGCGTGGGCGACCTGTTGACGCTCCCGCTCGTAACCGATGAGCTTCGGCTCATCGTTCCCGCTGAACACCGGCTCGCGGATCGCAAGAACTTTCGGTGGTCAGATCTTGAGGGCGAGGCGATGGTTGGCTTCGAAGCCGGCAGCGCGGTGCGCGAGGTGATCGACCGCGAGGCGCGCGCGCACGGAGCTGAGCTTCGGGTAGTGATGGAACTGCGTTCGATCGAGCCCATGCGGCACATGGTGGAGGCCGGTGTCGGCGTAGCGTTCGTAAGCCGATTCGCCTTGCAGAGCGCAGACGAAGGCCTGGGCTGCCTGGACGGCAAGCTAACGCGGGAGCTGGCGATCGTTCGACGCGCCGACCGCGTGCCATCCGCTGCGGTGGCGGCCTTCGAGCGTGTGCTTGGTCGGGTGAGTCGGCGTTGAGGGGCCTTGCTGGCTAGAACATTGATGCTATCTATGGCAGTTAGTGATTGCATCGATTTGATGTATTGCCATGGCAAGCCGATGATGGTTGTGTTCGCATTCCCCGCCGCGCCACTCGCTAAGGAGATCCCATGACCAGCGCCAACGCCTTCAATAGCAAGAAAACTCTGACCACTTCGCAGGGCGAGGTGGTGTACTTCGACCCGATGGCGCTGCAGGAGGCCGGGCTGGGCAACATCCAGACCATGCCGTACTCGATCCGGGTGCTGCTGGAGGCGATGCTTCGGAACCTTGACGGGTTCGTGGTTACCAACGACGACATCGCGGGTCTGGCTGGGTACGACGCGAAGAACGTAAAGCCGGTTGAGATGCCGTTCATGCCCGGCCGCGTGGTGTTGCAGGATTTCACGGGCGTGCCGTGCGTGGTGGACCTTGCTGCGATGCGCGACGCGATGAAGCAGCTTGGGGGCGATGCATCGGCGATCAACCCCGCGGTGCAGTGCGATCTGGTGATCGACCACAGCGTGCAGGTGGACGACTTCGCAACGCGGGTGTCGCTGACGATCAACGCCGAGCGAGAGTTCGAGCGCAACAACGAGCGGTACCGGTTTTTGAAGTGGGGCCAGCAGAGCCTGAGCAACTTCCGGTGCGTGCCGCCGGCGACGGGCATCGTGCACCAGGTCAACCTTGAGTACCTGGCGCGGGGGTGCATCACGCGGACAGTTGATGGCGAGCTTCAGGTGTTCCCCGACAGCCTTGTTGGGACAGACAGCCACACGACGATGATCAACGCGCTGGGCGTGCTGGGCTGGGGCGTTGGCGGGATCGAAGCCGAGGCGGTGATGCTGGGCCAGCCGGTGTACATGCTGACGCCCGAGGTGGTCGGGTTCAAGCTGAAGGGCGCGCTGCGCGAGGGCGTGACGGCGACCGACCTTGTGCTCACGGTGACCGAGATTCTCCGCAAGTACGGCGTGGTGGAGAAGTTTGTGGAGTTCTTCGGGCCGGGCATCGCGGACCTGAGCATCCCGGATCGCGGGACGATCGCGAACATGGCGCCGGAGTACGGCGCGACGTGCGGGTTCTTCCCGATCGATGCCAAGACCATCGACTACCTGCGGTTCACGGCGAAGACCGAGCAGGAGGTGGAACTGGCCGAGGCGTGGGCGAAGGCCAGCGGGTTCTACTGGACGCCCGATTCGCCCGAGCCGGTGTTTACGGATGTGCTGGAGCTGGATATGGCCAGCGTGCAGCCGTCGCTGGCGGGCCCCAAGCGGCCGCAGGACCGCATCGAGCTCGCTGCGATGCAGCCGACATGGAAGAAGACGCTGGTTGCGCCCAACGGGCCGCAGGGTCTGGGCGTAGCGCCCGACAAGCTCGGCGCCACGGGCACGGTCAAGCACGTGACCGAGCGTCCCGGCGAGAAGCCCGGGATGACGAGCACGCTTACCCACGGCAGCGTGGTCATCGCGGCTATTACAAGTTGCACGAACACGAGCAACCCGGATGTGATGGTCGCCGCGGGTTTGGTAGCGCGCAAGGCGCGGGCGCTGGGGCTGACCCGCAAGCCGTGGGTCAAGACGAGCCTTGCGCCGGGCAGCAAGGTGGTGACCGAGTACTACGACAAGGCGAACCTGACGGCCGATCTGGACGCGGTCGGTTTCTACAACGTGGGGTATGGCTGCACGACATGCATCGGCAACTCTGGCCCGCTGCCCGACGAGGTCGAAGCGGCGATCAAAGAAGGCGATTTGGCTGTGTCGAGCGTGCTGAGCGGCAACCGCAACTTCGAGGGCCGGGTGCATGGAAGCGTGAAGGCGAACTACCTGGCGAGCCCGCCTTTGGTGGTGGCGTACGCGCTTGCGGGCACGGTCGACATCGACCTGCAGAACGATCCGATTGCGCAGACACCCGACGGCAAGGACGTGTACCTCAAGGACATTTGGCCGAGCAACCAAGAGGTGCACGACACGGTCAAGCAATGCCTGACGAGCGAGCAGTTCGCGGACAAGTACGAGCATGTGTTTACGGAGAACCAGACGTGGAACAACGTTCCGGTGAGCAAGAGCGAGTTGTACGCGTGGGACGAGGCGAGCACGTACATCCAGAACCCGCCGTTCTTTGAGGGGATGACGCCGGGCTTGCCGACGCTTGCGAAGATCGAGGGCGCGCGGTGCCTTGCGGTGCTGGGCGACAGCGTGACGACGGACCACATCTCGCCTGCGGGTGCGATCACCGAGGACAGCCCGGCGGGCGCGTTCCTGACCGAGCGCGGCGTGAGCAAGCGGGACTTCAACAGCTTCGGGAGCCGACGCGGCAACGACCGGGTGATGACGCGGGGCACGTTCGCCAACGTGCGCATCAAGAACCGCATCGCTGCCGACGGCGGCAAGCAGCCCGAGGGCGGGTACACACGCAACTTCACCAAGGGCGATTCGCTCGAAGCCGCGCCCGTCGAGTTTATCTATGACGCGGCGATGGATTACCGCGAGGCGGGCACGCCGCTGGTGGTGGTCTCGGGCAAGGACTACGGCATGGGTTCGAGCCGTGACTGGGCGGCCAAGGGCACGATGCTGCTGGGGGTGAAGGCGGTGATCGCCGAGAGCTTTGAGCGGATCCACCGCAGCAACCTTGTGTTCATGGGCGTGCTGCCTCTGGTGTTCAAGGAGGGCGTGACGGCGCACACGCTGGGCATTCGCGGCGACGAAACGTTCGACGTCGATCTGCCCGATGACCTGGAGCCGCGCGCCAACGTGCGTGTGAAGGCGACGCGGACCGACGGGACTTCGTTCGAGTTTGTGTGCATGTGCCGGGTGGATACATCCGTTGAGATGGAGTACTTCCGCAACGGCGGGATTCTGCACACGGTGATCCGCAAGAAGCTGAACGAGTCGAAGGTGCAGGCGTGATTTAGAGTCGCGAAATCACTTTGTATAATGACCAACGGCCGCCCAGTGAAGGGCGGCCGTTGTGGTTGCGTGAGGGTTGTGAGAGAAGCGGCAGACTCTTACGGGCAGGGGCCAACGAGGCCGAGCAGGGCGAGGAAGTCACCGAAGCTGACCATGCCGTCGGCGCCGGTCGTGCCGAAGTCATCGGCGATGTCGCCCGTGCAGCCGGGGACCATGCCGGGGCAATCACCCACGAGGCCGAGCAGCGCGAGGAAGTCACCGAAGCTGATCATGCCGTCGGCACCCGGCGTGCCAAAGTCGTCGGCGATGTCGCCCGTGCACTCCGCTCCGCCGAGGTCGAACATGCTGATAAAGCGGAAGCTGCCGCCGGTGGCCTTGTCTTCGGTGTCGGTGGCGACGACCGAGCCGTTGGTCCAGAGAACCTCACCGTTGCCGAGCCTCCAGCAGCCGCGGATACCGCGGTCAAGGCCGGCGATGATGCCGTTGTCGTCACCCTCGGAGCTGATGCTGAAGACACCAGACGGTGGGCTGAAACCGGCGGCAAGGTAATCGGCGCCGTCGGCGCTGATTTGCTCGAGGAAGTCAAAGCTGGCGACGCCGTCGGAGGAGACGAGAATGCCGAGGAACGTGCCATCGAGGGCGTAACGTTCGATGCCGTCGTTGCCGGTATCGATGTTGGGCACGAGCAGTTCGGTGCCGTTGTAGTAGACATCGAAGTAGCTCGTGTCGGCTAGGTCGCGGCCATTGAACGAGCCGGTAACGGTGAGGCTGGGCACGTCGATGGTCACGATGCCGCGAAGGACGGTGCCCGCGGTGTTGTCGGTGCCGATGGAGCCGTAGACGGTATCGCCGACGTATTCGATGCCGCGGATGTTGTTGAGCTGGCCATCGCCCGCGCTATCGACACCGATGTCATCGATGAACGCCTGAGTCGCCAGATCGAAGCGCCAGATGCGATCGGCGAGCTGGTCGGATATCCAGATCTCGTCTCCGACTTGGATCGCCTCGATGGGGGTGGTCGAGCCGGTGTAGCCCGCAGCGGCCGCGCCGGCGGCGATGTCGATGAAGGCCGGGTTGGTGACCGAGCCGTCCATGGGGTCGAGCAGGAGCACGACGTCGCCCGTGGAATCGATGGTGGCGAGCGTCTGCTGGGCCGCCGCCGATGTGGTCATGAGGGTGCCAGCGAGCGCGGCGAGGGACAGACGCAGGGACGTTGATCGCAGTTGCATAGGGGATTCCTCTTGGATGGTGGATCTCTCTGTACCCCTCAGACGGGGGCATCACGAATGGGACAACGGCTCCGAGTCTACCGGAATCGGCGCGATCATCCAACCCCATTTCGATGGCTGTGAGGCTGGCACCAGACCAACGGCCGCCCTGTGAGGGGCGGCCGTGGTGGTTGCGTGAGGGTTGTGAGAGACGCCGTAGGCTCTTACGGGCAGGGGCCAACGAGGCCGAGCAGGGCGAGGAAATCGCCGAAGCTGACCATGCCGTCGGCGCCGGTCGTGCCGAAGTCGTCAGCGATGTCGCCCGTGCAGCCGGGGACCATGCCGGGGCAATCGCCCACGAGGCCGAGCAGCGCGAGGAAGTCACCGAAGCTGATCATGCCGTCGGCACCCGGCGTGCCAAAGTCGTCGGCGATGTCGCCCGTGCAAGAGCCGGTGTCGCCGCCAAGCCACGGTGCGTACGCGCCAGCTGAGAAAATCTCGGAAGTGCCAAAGGGTGAAGTGATAGAGGGCTGGTAGCCCTCGACAAAGTCGTAGACGTGGATGGTGGCACCGGGTTCGTCTTCGACGAGGTACGCCCTGCCGCCGCCGATGGCGAGGCCATCGATGTCGGTACGGCCAGCGGGGTAGGAAGCGACGAAGGTGATCGTGCCGTTCAGCTCGATCTCGAAGAGGCCGCTACCGAAGGGAGTCGCGTCGTCGTTGGTACCCCAGAAGCGGCCGCCGTCGGAATCAAATCCGCCGAAGTCGTAGCTGGCGGAAGCGTAGTCAAGAATCAGCGTGGCTTCACCCGTGATGGTATTGATTGTGTAAACGCCCTCGGCAGTGGGCGAGCCGTCCCCACCGATGTTGCGGGTGGCGTAGAGCGTGCCCTCGTCGAACGCGAGCGAAACAACGCTAGAAATCCCGCCATTAATTGTGATGTCGGCGACGAGTGTTGGTGTGCCTGTGCCGTCCCAGCTGTAGAGTTGGGTTCCGGAGTTGATGTACAGGATCTCGTTGTCGTTATCGGAGGCCATGCCCCAGACATCGATGTCGCTGAACAGCGGGGTCGCGGTGTTGGAGCCGTCAGAGACGCGGATCTCGTAGGCGGTGGTGACGCCGGCGGCGGTGTCGTCGAAGGCGACGATGAGCTGGGCGTTGGCGGCAGAGGCGGCCAGGCCAGCAACGGCGAGCAGTGCAATCTTCTTCATGGCAGGAACCTTTCTCTCACAAACTTAAGGGCCACGAGGCTAGGGTGATCCCTAGGCGTTAGCGACGAGGTGTGTATCCTCGAAGGCATTGAAAGGCTCGCGCCCTCTATTTCCTGCCCAGTGTACTGGCTGGACCGTTCTCATCAACCCGAAAGAACCCGCCAAGGGCTACGGAATTGTCAGCCGTTACAAAGGTAAACGGGCCGCCCCCATTGACTGGAGCGGCCCGTGAAACGAAGACGAGGTTTGAGTCGCCAGCCTTACGGGCAGGGGCCAACGAGGCCGAGCAGGGCGAGGAAGTCGCCGAAGCTGACCATGCCGTCACCCCCGTTGAGAGTGCCGAAGTCGTCAGCGATGTCGCCCGTGCAGCCGGGGACCATGCCGGGGCAAT
>CAYGSG010000098.1:0-8159 GCA_964352615.1 uncultured Phycisphaeraceae bacterium | reverse complement strand
GTCTCGAAGCGGGGCGCCGGCTGGACCGGAGCCGGGGTCCACGCGGCGGTTTGCGGCATGGGCGGGGCCATGTAGCTCGAACGCAGCTTCTGGTCGTCGGTGCTCAGCAGACGCAGGATGCGGTGGTTCATCGACCGCTCCATCATGCTGCGGGTGGGCGACATGGTCGGGTCGCTGATGATCTGCTCGCGGATGCGCACCGCGTCGGCCTGAGCCGGGTGCATCTCGAGCGATCGGCGAACGGTCCACAGCGCCTTGTTGAGGTCGCCTTCGCGGGCCAGCCGCTGGGCATCCACATTGAGCACGCTGGTCTGGCGCTCGCGTGCCCAGGGCAGCAGGCCCTCGCGGGTGCCGACGAGCACGCGGGCTGCATCGGCGGCGGCGTTCTCGCCCATGTCGGCGAGGCGGCTATCGCGGATGACCGTGGGCTTGATGAGGAACATGATCTCCTGGCGGACCGAGGTGTCCTCGTTGCCCTGGAACGCCCCGCCGATGAACGGCAAGTCGCCCAGCACGGGGATCTGCGACCGCGACAGCACGATGCTCTCCTGGAACAGGCCGCCGAGCACGACGGTCGAGCCTTCGGGCACGGTGACGTTGGTCGTGATCTCCTGGATGTTCTCGGTGGGAACATCAAAGACCTGGCCGTCGGCGATGCGCTGGTTGAAGACGACGTCCGCGACGCGCGGCGCAAGCTCCATGCGGATGCGGCCGTCGCTCGAAACGAACGGACGGACCGCGAGTTGCACGCCGGTGTCGATGAACTCGATGGTCTGGCTGGTCGATGTCTGCGTGGCGACGGTCTGCAGGTAACCGACGCGTGAGCCGACCGAGACGCGGGCCTGCTGCCTGTTGAGGGCGAGGATCTTGGGGTTGGCCATCACGTTGGTGTCGCTGATGGTGTCCAGCGCGCGGATGAAGATGGCCGAGTTGCCGGCGATGATGCCGCCGCGGATGCCCGCGTCCCCGGTCTGGTTGCCGATGTTGGTGCCCAAGAAGCTGTCGTTGTCGGTGACGGGCGAGACCGCGGTGCGGGCCAATTCGGAACTGCCGGGGCTGATCGGGTTGTTGCCGCCGAACGCGGGAATGCCGAAGAAGTCGGTGAACTGGACGTCTTGGATGAGCGCGAAGTCCACGCCGAAGGCGTTGCGATCGGTCAGGTTGACGCTGACGACCGTGGACTCGATGAGCACCTGATCCGGCGGTGTATCGATACGGCTAAGCAGCGAACCGATCTCGCGGATGTTGTCCTCGTAGTCGCGGACCATAACCATCGAGCTGTGGGCGAAGCTGTCTCGGCCAAAGGGCGCGCCGGGCGCCGAGCCCTCGCCGCCTCCGCCCGCACCGCCGCTGAGGTCGCTGGAAGCGCCGGAGTAAAGCGACCAGTCTGCCGACGCGACGGACTCCACGAGCCTGCCATCGGCGCTGAGCAGCGGGCCAGCGAACTGGGCTGCGTCCTCGGCGGACATGTGCTCGAGGGTGAAGATCTCGGTCTTGAGCGGCCTTCGCGCTTCGAGTTCGCTCTTGGAGTAGACGCGGATGAACTCGCCATCGATCACGTAGCCAAAGCCGTACTGATCGAGCAGCACGTCCAGAGCGCGCTCAAGGCTGACGCCCTCGATGTTGGCGGTGACCGTGGCGGCGACCGACTCGCTCGTGACGATGTTGCGTCCCGAACGAATGGCCAGCGTCTGGAGCACGGCCCTCAGGTCAGCGTTCTGCACACCGATCTCGACGGTGCCGAACTCGGTGACGCGCACGCCCTCGATGAACTGCGGGGTGGTGTCTTGCACCATCGGCTGGGTGTCGAGCACGATCGGGTTGTTCTCGTCTTGTGCGAGCACACTGGTCGACGTGCCGCTGAGCGCGAGCAGTGCAGCGGGAACGAGAGCGAAGCATGTCTTCGGTTGGAACGGGCGCATCGGGAACTACCTCTCAGAAGTGCGGGGACGGGTGTCCCTGGCAGATGGGTTTTGGGGACCGCAAACGCCTTGGTCCTGCTGACGGTCACGATTGGCCAGCAAGCGGATACTAACCGGCCCGGGGGTTTCTCGGCAACTCGGCCCCGACCTGTCCACAACCGAGCCGAATTGGGAGGCTGACCTCGTACCCACTTCTGGCAGATTGCCCGCGGGGTCCGCGTCGGGTAGGTTCATGAGAGAGCGATTCCGCCCCAGGCCCCCGCAAGGAGGGCGGGCGGTCCGCGTGGCCCGTGGAATCTCTGGAGAATCTTCCTTGAGCGACACCCAGTTACCGGCGACCGCTGAGAAGCCCGGCAAGCCGGTTTCGGCGCGTGAACGGGCCTATCAGGCCAGTATGACGCATTTTTTGGGGCCGTTGGTGGCGCTGATGGAAGATCCATCCGTTAGCGAGATCATGGTCAACGGGCCAAAACAGATCTACGTGGAGCGCAAGGGCCGGATCGAGCAGGTCGATGCGTCGTTCCCGAGCGAGCTTGAGCTGCAATCGGCGGCCAACAACATCGCCCAGTTCGTGGGCCGGGCGATCGATCAGAAAGAACCCATCCTTGATGGTCGGCTGCCGGACGGCTCGCGTATCTGCATCGTGCTCGACCCCATCAGCGGCGCGGGCACCTCGGTCAACATCCGCCGATTCAGCTCCAAGGCCATCGACCCGAGTTTTTTGCTCGAGGTCAAATCCATGACACCAGAGGCTTTAGAGTTCGCTCTGCTCTGCGTGCAAGGGGCTCTGAACGTCATCGTCAGCGGCGGCACGGGCTCGGGCAAGACGACGATGCTCAACATTTTGTCCAACGCCTTTGGCGACGACGAACGCATCGTGGTCGTCGAGGACACCCGCGAATTGCAGGTCCAAAAACAGCATGTGGTGGCCCTCGAAGCCAGGCCGGCCGACCCCTACGGCCAAGGACTGATAACGATCAGGGATTTGTTCGTAACTTCGCTGCGCATGAGGCCCGATCGCATCATCGTCGGTGAAGTTCGGCGGGGCGAGGCGCTGGACATGATCCAGGCCATGACCTCGGGCCACGCGGGCTCGATGGCCACCCTCCACGCGGACACGCCCTCGGGCTGCTGCGGCCGATTGGAGACGATGTGCATGATGGCGGACTCAGGGCTTCCCCTCACCGCGATACGCCGTCAGATCGCTTCGGCGCTGGATGTGGTCGTGCAGGCGGCCCGTCTGCACGACGGACGACGCTTAACTACCCATATCAGCGAGATCGAGTTCGATGAGCCAAATAACGCCTATGTGGTCCACGACATCTTCACATTGGACGTCACAGAGGAGTTTCCGATGCTGAAATGGACCGGCCGGCGGCCCAAACTCGCCGATCAGATCGGATGGAAAGGTTTGACTGGACACGTCAAGCACACCAAGGGTATTCTAGGTTTGGAGTGAGTCTTTTTTTGTTAGGAGCGTGCTCGGATGGCTGCTGAACTCAACATGAAGGTTGAATCCGGGCTGGGTGGCTCTTTGGGATCGGCTGAAGGCGGAGCAGAACCCGGCTTGATGGACCCAAGCCGGGACTGGCGCGAGGTATTCTCGGACGAGTCGGGCCAGGCGACGGTGGAGACGCTGCTGCTGTTGGGGGCGGTTGTGCTGCCTCTGGCGAGCGGAGCGTACTTCTGGGTGGACATCACCCGTCACCTGTTTAGCCGAAATGCGAAGTATTTGGCCCTGCCTTTCCCGTGATTTCGTGTTTACTGTGGTAGAGAGGCTCGCGGCAAGATGCTGGCTGAGCCGGGCCGAGCGGCGTGACGCGAGGCTTTGGATCTTGAACTTTGACTCGTAATACGAGGGCTAAGCAATGTTGAGCAGAATGAAAACTTTCGCGATGGAACTGCACGAGGACGAGGCCGGACCCAACACGGTCGAATGGGTGCTGCTGATCATGGTGGCGCTGATCCTCCTGGTCGTGATCGTCGCGGCCGCCAGCTGGGCGGTTGACAAGATGAACGACGCGGCTGCCAAGGTCAACGACGACGACGTCAGCGACTTCGACAGCTCCAACTGACCAAGTTCCTCCCGCGGGCCTAACCGCCCGCGGGGGTGTTTCCCCGGAACTCATGCCATGAATCTCGCGTGTTGACGGCTTGGAGGGTCCGAGCCGGGCGGTGCTTGTGGTATGCTCAGACGCACAGGAGAAGCGATGGACGCTCTCGCTGCTGGAGTCCCCATGAGCCCCGGCCAGGACACAACACTGCCCGCCGAGCAAGGCACCAAGCCCGTCGATGCCGACACTGACTCGGCATCGCGTTTGGCAACTGCTGAGGATGGCCTCGATGCTGACAACCAGTCGGCGTCCGATGCTGCCAAGGCCAGCGCCAAGCCAGCCAACACCACGCCCCACGAGCGTGAAGCGAGCTGGCCCGGCTACTGGGCTATGGGCCTCGCGCTCTCGGCCGTGGCCGCCACCGCGACGATGATCATCGCCGATCGCACGGGCGCCACCATCGGGGGCACGTTCGTGCTTTCGCTTGCGTTCCTGACCTGCGCGGCCGCGGCGCTGTGCGATTCGGCCACGCGGCGCATCCCTAACGTGCTCACCTACCCGGCGTTGCTCATCGCGCTGGCCATCAACCTGTTCATCGTTCCCGTGCTCGCGCTCAACAGCGCCACCATTCCCGCTGCGGCATGGTTCGGCGCGCCGGGCATGGAATCAGCATTGTTCGGGTTCCTTGGCTGTGCCGCGATCGGGATCATCAGCTTCATGTTCCGCGGCCTGGGCGGGGGCGACGTCAAGCTCATCGCCGCCATCGGAGCGATGCTCGGCTACCCGGATGTAGGCGGCGTGCTGTTCAACGCTCTTGTCTTTGCGACCGTCATCGGCCTCGTCAACCTCGCGTTCAAGGGCGACCTTGTCCGTAAGGTGCAGGCGATGTCGATGTCGTTCCAGGTCAACCTCGCTTTGCGGCGTAAAGCGGTCGACGCGTACCCGTTCGGCAAGACCGAGGCGCCGTTTGGTGTCGCGCTGCTGCTCGGGCTGATCACGGCCCAGTGGATGCCGTTCTATGTGCCGCTCTTGAACTGGCTCGCGCCGGGCATCGCCCCGCCGCCTGGATAGCCCACGCCGCCGAGGCCGGTGCGATGAGCGCCGGCCACACGGAGTAACGCCATGACCATCAAGCACGCAGGAGCATCCCGGTGAACGCCAAGGCACGTGCGTGGCAGGAGCAGTGGGCGCCGGACATCGCGATGGCGATGCTCATCGCGGCCTCTATCGCCGCCTTTCACGGCCGGTACCTCATCGCGGACCGCTTCACGCTCGACCGCAACGACGTGTTCGATACCACGCTGTGGCTCGCGTTCATCATCGCGATGCTCGGCTGCGGCCGGGTGGTCTACCGCCTGGCGATGCACGCCCGCAAACGCCGCAAGCGGTACCAGACCAACCTGCGCGACGACGACACGGGCTCGCTTTCCATCGAGTTTCTGCTGACGTTCCCGTGGATGTACATCATGTTCGGCATGGTGATCCAGTGGGGGCTGATCGCACGCGCCAAGATCATCGTGGACTACGCAGCGTACCGGGCGGCCCGCTCGGCGATTACCCAGGTCGAGACCGAGACGCTGGGCCCGTTGTATTCAATCTTCGCGTTCCCGCCAGAGGACATCCCTGATGTCCGCAAGGACCGCGTACGCGAAGCGGCAGCGCTGATCCTCGCGCAGCTCTCGCCCTACCACACGAGTGATGCCACCAATCGCGGCGCGTGGGACGACTACGGCTACGGCTCGGGCCGAACCGCAGCAATGGCGATGGCCGAGGCAGGCATCCCGCGCTGGCCCTACGCGATGAAGACCGATGCCTACGAGAAGCGCGCTTCATGGGCGCTCCAGGAGCTTCAGGCCGGCCAGCAGGGCGGCAGCGGCTTCGTGCTTAACGCGGAGCTCGCGCCGCTCATGGACTTCAACGCGAGCCAGTTTGCGGACGTGGCTGGCAACGCGGTGAGCGAACTGAAGAGGATGATTGAAGAGGACTACCTGAGCGTCCTCACTGACTTGATGGGGGGCCAAGAAGATGCCTCGCCCGACCAGTCAGGGTCGTGGGGCTTCACCATCCCGATGCCCTGGCCGATTCCGGATATCAACATCGGCGTGAGCGACGGCGACAACTCCAACATCCTCACAGACATGCTCGGGCTCCCCAATCTGCAGGACCTGATCAACGACTTTGTCAGCGACATGCTCAACAGCGTGACGGGCCCGATCGAGCGAGACATTCTCGGGCCGATGGAAGATGCGATGGACGGGCTGGACGCGCAAGCGGCCGCGACCGACCCAGGCAATCCGCTGATTCCTCGTCAGGCCCGCGTGCAGATCAAGTACCCCTACCAGCTCCGCGTGCCATTGGTCGCAGCGCTGGTTCACCCGCTGTGGGAAACCAAGAGCGGCTTCACCGGCCGTTTTATCCAGATCGAGTCGGACGTCGCGCTCCAGTCCACCGGCGGCCGGGCCGGCAACCTGCTCACCCTGCTCGGGGGCACCCCGATCCCCTAACGCCGCTCGCCTCAGCGTGAGCGGCCTCCTGCTTCTAGAGAAACCACCATGTCCATGACAAACCCAAGCAGCGCAGCACTCCGATCGGCCAGGGCCAACGACTGGCCCGACGATGCGCCGACCATCGATACGCCCGCGTTCATCCGCAGGCTGCACCGCGAGGAGCGCGGCAACATCTGGGTGCTGCTCATGATGTTCTACATCTGGGTGATCCTCGCCTCCATCGGGTTCACCTGGAACACCGGCATGGTCACCAGCCGGCAGGTGCACGCCCAGACCATCGCCGACGCCGTCGTCTACAACGCGGCGCTGACCAAGGCCCGCACCATGAACATGGTGGTGGCGTGCAACATCGCCAACCTGCAGCACGTCTCGGCGGATGTGCTGCTGACTGCGGTCGCCCCGTTCACCATCCAGGTCATCTACAACTGGATCAAGGCCATCCTTGATGCGCTGGGCATCCCCATCATCGGGCCGATTGTCGCGGTCATTGTGGCGGTCAAATGCATCCAGGAACTCACGGTCGCCTGGCCATTGATGAAGGGCTTCTTCCAGTCGATGGGAGCGATCATCGCGATGATCTGGGACGCTGTCGCGGGCGGGGCGGATGCAGGCCCGCCGGACTTTTTGGGCGGCATGACGGGCCGCATCAGAGAAATCCACGAGTTCCAGACCGCCATCTCCAAAGTGCCCGAGACGCTGATCCCCGCGATGGTCGCCTCGTACGAGGAGCGATACAAATGCGAGATCCTCTATGGCGATGCGGTCGATGAAGAAGCGCCCAACGAGGCGCCCAGCTACGACATGGACGTGCAGGACTTCCCGCTCATCACCTGGGACAGCCTGTTCGACTTCGACAACGGCGAGAATCGCTTCGACGTGCTCATCCCGCTGTTTGTCCGCGTGTGGCGCGACCACCTGGACTGGTACGACGACCTCGCGCCGGTCAGCATCGGTCGCGGACAGAAGGTCTGGCGCCAGTGGGTCATGGTGTTCTTCGTCATCAACGGACTGCTGCACTCGTACCAGTTCCACATCCTCGATGACGACTTCCCGATTCTCGAATTCAGCCCGAGAGCCGGCTCCGACGCCATCGGCCAGCACATCCTGGGCATCATCAGACCAGCGGGCTTTGGCCAGTTCAACGACGATTCCAAGTCGTACGACGACGACCTCGACCACGAGGCGTTCACGCAGTACACCATGACCGCTGCGGTCACGTTCAGGAACATCGGGAACCTGCGATCGCGGTTGGCGTGGGGGCAGAACGCGCCCGCGACCAAGTTCCGCGCGCAGTTCCAGCCGCGCAACGGCGGGTACCTCTTTGGCGGGATGTTCGACGGGCTGGGCATGGGCGACGGCGGGGCCAACTGGGACGACAGCGTCAGCGCCTACGCCAGCGCGGAGTACTTCAACCCGACCATCTACCGTCTTGCTGCGCCGGTCGATCTGCCGTTCCCGTACCGCATGTGGACAACTTGGGGATGGAACTGGCAGGCCCGGTTCTACGAGACCCACCCCAACTTCCTGGGTGCCCGCATCGGTAACAACACGGGCGAGCACATCCGCCTCAAGAGCCACCACGCCTTCGAGATCATCGGCGGCAACAACATCAACAACCAGTTCCCCCAAGACGCCAACTTCCAGCGCGACATGCGCCGGCTCATGCGGCACTGACC
>CAYGSG010000097.1:0-8222 GCA_964352615.1 uncultured Phycisphaeraceae bacterium | reverse complement strand
CCCAGGTGGGAACAGGGGTGGCAGCCAAGGCGGGAACCGAGGCGGGAGGTCTTGATGGCACCCGCCGATCGGCACAGGGAACCCACCACCATCGTCGGCCGGTGGGCGCGAGGGCTCAGGAACATTGCTGTGCGCACGCACCGCACCCAGTTGCCCCGCATGGCAGCGGCGCTCGCCTACCGAACCATCTTCGCCCTAATCCCGATGTTCGTCATCGGTGTCGCGGTCATCGGCACGCTCGCTGACAAGGGCACCGTGCAATCGGCGGTGGACCGGGTGTTCGAGCTGACAGGCATCGACCGCATCGTGCTGGACAGCGCCGCCGAGGTGCCCGGTGACACCAGCGAATCCAAGCCCGTCGAGCCAGCCGAGAGCCCGCAGGCCGATCCGCTCGAGCAGGCCCGGCTCGACTTGTGGATGGACAACCTTGTCTCGGGCGTCGAGGGCGAGCAGGGACGGCTCAAGGCCATCGGAGCCGTCGGTGTGGCGGCGCTCGTGTACGCAGCACTCGGGTTTCTCATCGAGATCGAGCGGGCCTTCAACAGCATCTACCGCGCTCGCGATGGTCGCAGTTGGGCGCGCCGGTTCACGAACTACACCACGCTGCTGGTTGTGGGGCCGGTGTTTCTGATCATCACCTTCTGGCTCGGCAGCGAGCTGTCCAGTGCCGCCGAACGCTTCGCAGCGTGGAGCCAGTGGAACGTGGACTGGCTGCTGGAGTTGTTTGTGCGCTCGCTGGGTGTGGTGATTTCCACGCTGCTGTTCGTGTTGCTGTACCGGGTCATCCCCAACGCGCGGGTCTATCTGACGTCGGCGGCGGCGGGTGCGTTCATCGCAGCGGTGCTCTGGGAGCTCGCCAAGTTCGGGCTCGTGCAATACCTGTCGGCGTTTAGCGGCGGTGTGGAACGGCTGTATGGCGCGATCGGCCTGATCCCGATCTTCCTGCTGTGGGTCTATGTCACGTGGCTCATCGTGCTGTTCGGTTTGCAGTGCGCGTTCCTGCTCCAGCACCGCCGAGACATTCTGGGCGATGATCCCAACCGCTCATGGCGGGTGGTCGAGCCCGCCGCCGCAGTGACCGTGGCCGCGATGGCTGCCAGCCGATTTGCCAAAGGCCAGACCATCACCGCAAGCCAGGCCGCCCGTGCAGCGGGCATCGATGAAGACCTTGCCCTCGGGCTGCTGGTCGGGCTCGAAGATCGCGGCGTGCTGCACCCCGTCGCCGATGAAGAAGAACTGGCCCCCGACCGGTACACGCTCGCGGGGCCTCCCGAGACCATCTCCGCAGCGTCGGTGCTCGAAGCGGGCTTTGCGCTCACGCGGACGCGCGGCGTTCGGCTGCTCCGCGAGGCGCAGATGCGGGCTGTGCAGGGCCGGACGCTGGCCGACCTGATGCCTGATGATGCCTGATGCAGCCGGGGACTGACTGGCCGGCCTTGGCCCGTTGTAACCGGTCGCAACCGGGCGGTCCGCCTAACATTCGGGTTCTCTATGAGACCGCTCCCGATCATCCCGCAAGACCGGCTTCGAGGGCTGACGGCGTTGGCATTGATCGTGATCGCGGCTTCTGCCACCGGCTGCTATCGCCGGGTGGTCAGCACTTCGGGCATCGGCACCCGGGCGGTCAACACCGAAGAGGGCTATCAAGAGGCTTGGCCCATCGATCCTGTGGTCAAGGAACTGGAATCCGCGGGCTCCAATAGCCGCAAGCAGCGCGGGCCAACGGGCCGATCGGGCCGACCGGTCTTTCAGGGCAGCACCGACCGCTGACCGCGACGCCGATTCCGCAGACTGGGCCGCGTCCAGTCGCTAGAGCGAGCCGAACATGCACGTCACCCGAGCCAGAGAGTTCTCCGTCTATTTGCAGGACCGCCCGGGCGAACTCGCCGGGGTGCTTGAGGCCCATGCCGCAGCGGGGGTCCAGATCGCCGGCGTGTCGGTGACCGAGGTCAACGGCCGAGGCCTCGTTCGGCTGATAGGCCATTCTGAGTCGGGCGTTCGGAAGGTATGCGAGCAACTCTGCGATGCCGGTGCTGGGCCGGTCGCCGAGGCCGACGTGGTGGTGGCTCATTTAGAGGATCGACCCAACGGCTTTCTAGAGATCGCCCTGCACCTCGCTGCGGCCGGGATCAATGTCCGATACGCGTACTTCGGAGCCCAATCCAACGGCTCGCCGCCGACCTGTGTGATTCGGGTGGACGATCTGGACGCAGCTGAGGCGGGGATTCGCTCGCTGCCGTGAACCTGGGCGGGTTTGAATCGCTACAGTCTCTTGGCTCGAATGCGAACGCGGGCAGCAGGTGAGTTTGGGAGGCGGACCGATGGGCATCGAAGCAGCACTACCGACCGATACAGTCCTGACCACCCAGCTCCAGCGGGTCATCAACTGGTCCCGCCGAAGCTCGATCTGGCCGATCCCGTTTGCGACCGCTTGCTGCGGCATCGAGCTGATGGCCACGGCGTGCAGCCGGTACGATCTGGCTCGATTCGGGGCGGAGGTCATGCGGTTCAGCCCTCGGCAGAGCGACCTGCTGATTGTCGCGGGCCGGATCGGTATCAAGATGCTGCCCGTGCTCCAACGGATCTACGCCCAGATGACCGAACCCAAATGGGTGATCTCGATGGGGGCGTGCGCCTCGACCGGCGGCGTGTTCGATACCTACGCCACCGTGCAGGGCTGCGACCAGTTCATCCCGGTTGATGTCTACATCCCTGGATGCCCCCCGAGGCCCGAAATGCTCATCGAGGGCGTGATGGCGATCCAGCGGCACATCGACGAGCAGGGGCTTCCCCCTAGTGGTCCGGGCGGCCGGCGCGTGCCGCTCGGCATCGCGGTGCAGCCGACGCACATCCAGACTCCCCAGCCGGTGGGTGTCGGGCGGACATAAGCGGTTCAATGGCCCAATTTGCGCCTTCTGAAAATCGCCTTCCAAGTCCTATAATCATGTTTTAGACCCCCAACAGGGGGTTCTGTGGGCGTTTTTGATCTCGGGGCATCAAGGACTGAAAAAGAATCCTCGTTCTGCTTTGAAGATTGGTGGACATCGACGCGGGCGCGCGCATCTTGTCGTAAGACCTCGTTCGTGTTGTGCGGCCGGTGTGGAGGGAGAGTCCCGCTCCCGGCTATCGCGAGGAGAGTAGTAAGTTTCTTTTTATCTGGAGATCGGTACAATGACCCGCACTATCGCAATGATCGCTGTCGCTGGTATCGCTGGTTCGGCTTTCGGTCAGGGCTTCGCTCTGTCCGCCTCGTCGAACTCCGTCAACCCCGGTGATTCCGTCACCATCACCATGAGCTACAACGACGGCGCCCGCGTCCTCGCTGGCGGCGTGTTCGACTTCACGGCTAGCGGCGGCGCCGCTACCGCTGGCGCTTGGCTCGTGCCCCTCAGCTTCGGCAACGTCGGTGTTGTCAACGGCGGTTCCATCGAAGGCGCCCGCTACACCCAGTTCCCCACCCCCGGCACCAACCTGCTCGCGATCGATGCGTCAGGCGACCTGTTCCAGTACAGCTGGTCGGCCGCTGCTGAAGGTGTCTACACCATCGACCTGAGCGGCCTCAACGTCTTCACCGGTACGCTTACCGAAGTTGGCACGGCCGCGACCCAGGCTTCCGGTCGCGTCACCATCGAGGTCATCCCGACCCCGGCCAGCGCTGCTGTCCTCGGTCTCGGTGGTCTGGCCGCGGCTCGCCGTCGCCGCTAATGCCTGACGATCCTTCGGGATCCAAAGCATCATGACTCAACACAGCCCCGGCTTCGGCCGGGGCTGTTGTTTTTCCATCGACGCGGCGCCCGCTGCTCCCGTGCACGCAGCGCCGAGTTTCGTCACACTGCCTGGATGCATCTACTGAGATTCCATAGCACGCTCGTCGCATGGGCTGTCATCGGGGCGGTTCTAGGGACGGGTGTGGCCACCGCAGCCGCTCAAGACAAGCTCGTGGCTTATCGCACGACCAAGCTGGATGTCCGCTCCGATGCTGACCGCGAGACCGTGCAGGCGATCGCAGCCCATCTGGACCACACGCTCGACGGCTACCGCCAAGAGCTTGGCGTTGGCTCGCGGGTGGGCTCGGGCCGACCGATGATGTACCTGTTCGCCGACGACCGGGGGTACCACAAGCATCTGTCGTCGGTCGGGCTCAACGGGCGTGGCAGCGGCGGCATGTACTACTCCACGCCATCCGGTGCAGCCCTGGCGATCCCGCTGGGCGACACGCCCCGCACACGCACCATGCAGGTGGTGCAGCACGAGGGCTTCCATCAGTTCGCGCACGCGGCGTTTGGGGCTGGCCTGCCGACATGGCTCAACGAAGGGCTGGCCGAGTACTTCGGAGACGCGCTCGTTCGGCGTGGCCGATTCACCGCGGGCCTCGTGCCCGCCACCAGGCTCGACCACCTGCGCCAAGCACAGCAGCAGGACAAGCTGCTCTCGCTCGGCGAGCTGACCCGCCTCGACGGACAGGCCTGGTCGCAAGCGCTCCGCAGGGGCGATGCACGGACCCAGTACGAGCAGGCCTGGTCCGTCGTCTACTTCCTTCGGCATGGCGACGGAGACGCGACGCGCAGAAGGTTCGATCGGCTGCTGGCCCTGATGGCGCAGGGCTCGACGTACAACGATGCTTTGAAGGTCGCTTTCGGTTCGTCAGGGCTGGCGAGCTACGAGCAGCGGTGGCTCACCACGATCGGTTCCAGTCTTGAGCCAGATGCGTTCAGCACGACCCGCGACCGCGTGCTCTTCGCAGCAGAGGCGCTCCGATGGCTGCACGCCAACCACCCCGAATTGATGCCCAAGACCTACAAGGAGCTGGGCGAGCTGCTCATTCGAGCAAACTTCAGCACCACCAGCACAGGCCACGGCGTAAGCGTCGTCCGCCGGGCCGATGACCCGCGGTACTTCCCCGGCCCCGAAGCCAGCCGTCAGATGCCTAGGCCCGCCCAGCTTGAGCTGATTCGGTCGGGCAGCGCGGACCTGCCGCCGAGCGTGAGCGCTGTAGGCGTTTGGCCACGCATCCGCCTGACATGGTCACGCGACAAGCAGGGCCGATTGATCGACCATCTGGAGTACGAGTAGTTGGTTGGAAGCGTGTCTTGGCACGGAGGCTCAGCGCGAAGAAGACACCGGCCCGCAGCGCTATCTCTCGGCGGCGTTCAGATCGCGGACACCCTTGCGGCGCTTGGCGTTGATGATCTTGCGGCCGCTCTTGGTTCTCATGCGAGACAGGAAGCCGATGGACCGCTTGCGCTTGATTCGGCTGACTCGGCGGGGGTAGTGCATGGCCATCGGGGGTCTCCTGACTTGGGCTCATACGATAGCCTCCGCGCCCAGCCGAGTCGAGCCAGCCGATCATGCTGGTTGCCATGCCGCCGAAGACCGTCCGAGAATCCTCGCGAGCGAAGCCCCTTGGTTCGCCTCCCATTCACCCCGCCAGCCCACGGATAGAGTGGTTCTTCTACCAGCGCATGATCCAATCGGCCCCACGGGCCGAAGTACCCGCTCTCGCGGACCGCGCATTTGGATTCAGAGGGCCTTGAAGCCGTGGACGAAACGACCAGATCCGAGATCGAACGGCTCATAGGGCACCGGTTCGCCGACCCGTCGCTGCTCGAACTCGCGTTCATCCATGCCTCGAACACCGACCACCGGCTCGAGTCCAACGAGCGGCTCGAGTTCCTGGGCGATGCGGTGCTCGGCTCGATCGTGTGCAGCCGAATCTTCGAGCTGTACCCGGACATGCTCGAAGGCGACATGACCAAGATCAAGTCCGCTGCGGTCTCGCGGCGAACGTGCGCACGGATCACGCAGGAGATGGGCCTAGAGGAACACCTCAAGCTCGGCAAGGGGATGCTGACGCAGGACCAGGTGCCTTCGTCATTGGTGGCAGCGGTACTGGAGGCGGTGGTGGGGGCGGTGTTTTTGGACGCGGGCTACGAGGCGACGGCGAAGGTTCTCGTGCCGCTGATCGAGCCGCACATCTGCCATGCCGCCGAGAGCGGCCATCATCAGAATTTCAAGTCGCTGCTCCAGCAGCACGCCCAGCGCGACTTCGAGTGCGCGCCCACCTACCGCTCGCTCGATGAGAAAGGCCCCGACCACGCCAAAGCGTTCCAGGTGTGTGTGGAACTCGCCGACCGACGGTTCGAGCCCGCGTGGGGCCAGACGAAAAAGCAAGCCGAGCAGCGAGCAGCGATCCATGCGCTCGTTGAGCTTGGTGTGATCCACAAGACCGACGACGGCCAGCACCTGATGGCCGATGGTTATGAACCCACTGACGAAATCCACTGACGAGCCAAGTGACCGGCCCATGTCATAGCTGGTTGATCGAGCCGGTCACCAGCCCATCGAGGGCTTGAGGTCAACCACCACCGGGTTGTGGTCGCTCGCGTTGGTGTCGCCCCGATCCAGCCCCGATCGCGCCAGCGAGGCATCGCTCAGCTTGGAAGTATCCAGCACGAACGCCTGCATCAGGTCGGCGTTCTCGTCGCCAAAGAGCACCCAGTCGAGCCTGCCCGCGCTGTACTGGCTGTTGGGGTGGCCCCAGGTCGCCAGGATCGGATCGCCCAGCACCCAGGCGTCGGCGATGGCCATGTTCTTGCCGTTCTCATCGAGCCCGGTGCGCAGCGCGTCCAGCGGCTCGCGCGAGCCCACAAGGTTCAGATCGCCACCGATCACGCGGATCGCGCCCGGCGCGCTCAGGTCGGCGGCCTCGCTGAACAGGTCGTTGATCAAGAACGCCTCGGACCTGCGGGTCTGGTCCTCGCGGGTGCCCGCTCCGCCGCAGCACTTGAGGTGCACGCTGCCCGCGGCCACATCGCCCAGCGGGGTCACGACCAGCGCGCCCACAAACCGTGTCGGGTGCTGACCCCCGCCGGCAGGCGCGGGCGAGTCCGGTCCCAGCGGCTGCATCGGGTACCTCGATGCGATCGCCACGCCCCACGCGGCGCTATCGCGCACGGTCCATTTCTCTCCGCTGCCCGCCTGACCGGGCATCGCGCCCATCGCGCGGTTGAACCACGATTCGATGGCACCCGCGTCGGCATCCCATTCCTGGATCAGTACGATGTCGGGGTTGATCGCCTGGAACACGCGGGCGAACGGAGCGGGGTCTTTCGACGGCGCATCGCGCAGCGCGTTCCAGCTCATCACGCGGATGGCATCGGTTGGCTTGGCGGGGATGTCCGCCTGCAATAGCGGCGGGGGGCTGCCCGCTTCGAGCGAGATGGTGAACGGGTCCGACCAGCCGGCAAGCTCGCCCGCTGAATCAAACAGCGCGAACACCCCGCCCGCATCGACCTGCGAACTCAATGCAGGAACGAGGTCGCTCCGGCGAGCGAAGCGAAGCTCCGTCCACTCTGATGAATAGCTCGGCGCGAAGTGCAGCCCGAGGTCGTACTGGTTGATGTCCTTGGCGACGCCCGAGGCGTTGTACGCGCTGACCCGCACGCCGCCCTGCGGGCCCTTGGGCGAGCGGGGCGAGAACTCGATGGCCAGATCCACACCCAGCGCGCTCAGATCGCGCGAGCCCGACGGCCTAAGCCCGGTCGCGGGGTTGTTGTCGAGGTCGAGCCAGATTACGAGCGATTCGTCGGCGGCCTGCAACGCCGCCTTGCTCTGCTCGACCTTCATGCGCAGGTAGATGTAGTGCTCGTCGCTCCCGACCGCGACATCCGTCGGCCAGTCCTGAAAGTTGCCATCGATGACGATGTCGCTCGCGGTGGCTCCGGACCCGCCGCCGGTGGTGACCCTGCGAGAGGAACTCGGCGCGCAGCCGGGCATCGGAAGGACGGACAGGGCGACAAACGCGAGGGCCGAGCCGGCGGCCACGAATCGGGTCAGGTGGTGCATGCGAGCAGTATCAGGGCGCACCCGTCAGGTTGGCAAGCCCTCAGGGCGCCGATTGGACGGATTGCAGCCAAAAGATCAGGCGAACGCGAGCACGCCGACGATCACCACGATGCCCAGGCACACGAGCCCCAGGACAACAGCGGTGGCCATCCACTTCTGCCCGCTCTCGATAGCGGCCTTGAGTTCGTTTTCCCGCCGAGCCTGGCGAGAGTCCATGCCCTCGAGCACCCCCCCGAGCTTGCCCGTCGAGGTCGCGACCTCACCGATCGAGGCCTTGAACTCGTCGAGCGATTCCGCCACTCGGCGTTCGTGGCCCTCGGACGATTCCAGCAGCGAGCGGACCTCGCCCAGCGCCTGAATCTGCAGGCTCTGGGCGG
>CAYGSG010000096.1:0-9118 GCA_964352615.1 uncultured Phycisphaeraceae bacterium | reverse complement strand
GCCCCTGGTCGTTCCACATGATCGCCACTTCCGCGCCGGTATTGAACCGGTACGGCAGGGTTCGGGTGGTGCGGAAGGCATCCGACCACTCGCCGTTGTTCAGCACGCCATCAATGACCGCTTGGCCGCGAGGTATCGCCCAGAACGGGTGGTCGGCGGTCACCGGGTCCGCTGCGAGCAGCACGCGGGGTTCAAGATTCTCGATGAGCTTGGTCGGAAGTGGCTGGCCGGCTCGACGCAGCAGGGTGGTTCTGAGATTCACGGTGCTCGCTCCTTGGTCGCTGGCGATGGACTGGCGGATAAAGTGCTGGCCAGCCTTTCGGGTCTCGCGTAGGGCTCTGCTGACAAGATACCGTCTTTGTGCGGGTGCTTCGCAGATGAGGGCTCAGACGATGCCTGTCTGATCCTCAATCGGCGTCTGAGAGGGTCTGCCTCCAGCACGGGCCTTGCCGATTGCAGGCCCTAGCGACAATCCGCTCACTGCGGTAGAAACCCCTGATGCCCGATGCGCCCCCAATCAAGCCCCCGAGCCGGTCCGTCGCCCTCTTCGGCGAAGAGAGAGCCGAGCCGAGCCGCCGAGAACTCGGCTGGGGCAGATTCTCAGCCAAGCTGGAGTCCGCCCTCGTGCGCGATATCCGATGGAGAGGCATCGAACTGATCCGTGGCGTCGAGTTCGTGGCCCGAGACGAGAACTGGAGCACCCTTCAGCCGGGCATCACCAGCGCGCGAGTTGACGAGCGATCGGCTGACCTCGCGGGGACGTTCGCGTTCAAGGCGGGCGATGTGCCGTGGACCACCCGCATCGACCTGGCCGAAGACGGCCTGACGATCACGGGCCGGGCCGAGGCTCAGGGCCAAGCGCTGACCAACCGGACGGGCTTCGTGCTGCTGCACCCGCTTGCGTGCGCGGGAGTTGAACTCGAGATCGAGCACACCGATGGCCGCGTTTCGGCTTCGTGCTTCCCGCAGCTCATCAAGCCCGACCAACCGGCGATGGACATCAGAGCATTGCGGTACGCGCCCGCCGACGGCCTGTGGCTCGAACTCCGTTTCGAAGGCGACACGTTCGAGATGGAGGATCAACGGAACTGGCTCGATGCCTCCTTCAAAACCTACTGCCGGCCGCACGCGCTGCCCAAGCCGTACGCGATCGAGCCGGGCAGCCCGATCGAGCAACGGATCAGCGTGCGTATCGAGCAGCGACCGGTGCAAGTGCGCGTCAAAGAGAACAAGTTGCCCGAGGGGCGGGTGCCGGCGATCGGGCTTGGCGTGCCGATGGGTTCAATGCTGCCGACGCAGGCTCAAGCCGGTCTGCTCATTGCGCTCGGGCCAGCGTTTCTGTTGATCGAGCACGATCTTGCGCCGCCGAGCGAGCGGGTTGGTCACGAGGTCAGCGATTGGACAGAGTTTGCGCGCACGATCGGAGCCGAACCAGCGTTGGACGTATGGCAGGGCAGCGGAGCCACGCCGTGTCTTGAGGAAGTCGCCCGCGTACAGCCAGCGTGGATCACGCTGGATGAGCCGCTGTACGCATCTTCGTGCCCGCTGCTGAACACCATCCGTGACGCCTTGCCCGATACCCAGATCGGTATCGGCACGCGAGCTTTCTTTACGGAACTCAACCGCGATCGTCCCGGCCCCGATGGCAGCTTTGTTCGCTGGACCATGAACCCGACCGTGCACGCGATGGATGACGCAACGGTCATGCAGAACAACGCGACCGTTCCATGGGCTGTGCGCACGGCTGAGTCGTTCGCGAGCGGCCGGCCGATGGTCATTGGGCCGCAGACGCTGCGCATGCGGTTCAATCCGGAGCAGACCACCGAGCCCTCGCCCCCGCCCAAGGGCGAGGCACCCTCTGATGTGGACCCGCGCCAGCGTGGCCTGTTCGGCGCCGCGTGGACCATTGCGCACGCAGCGGGCCTGCTGCACGAGCACGTTGACCGCGTCGCGTTCTTTGAGCCCGTTGGACCCAAGGGCGTGGTGTATCGGCGGGCGGAATTTACGCAGCCGTGGTTCGATGAACGGGCCGATGGGTCATCCGTGTACCCGATGTATCTCGCGCTGTCGGCGCTCATCGAGGCCCACGGCAGGCTTGCACATTCGCTTAGCGATAGCGGACCGGTGCAGGGCATGGAACTACTCGATGGTGATGGCCCGGCGTGGATTATCGCCAATACCACCGCATTGCCAGCGGAACTGCCTGAGGGAGCTTCGCGGTGGTCGGTGCTCGACACAGCATCGATGTCCTCGGCCTGCTGCGAGCCGACCGATTTCTGGCAGCGAGCCGCGCGACCAGCCAGTGAGTGCGAGGCGCTGGGCGCGTACGCGGTGGCTATGGGCTGGCGGCGGTAGGTGCCGAGAGGAGCTGCTGGGCCTGCCAGCCGATGTAGACGAGTGCGAAAGCGCTCCAGAACGCAACGCCCATCAGACTCGCCCTTGTCATGGCGGGTGTTGGCCCGTGCTCTTCCGGGATCGCGCTGCTGTGCATCGCGCGGTGGTTGAACCACGCCAGCACCGGCGTACCCAAGAAAGACAGCGCCGTGGCAAGGTTGACGAGCGGGCCGAGCGCTTCCTTGGCGTTGAAGATGATCGCCATCGCACCGACCGAGAACACCACGGCCCACACCCAGTACAGCCGGGTGCGTTTGGTCGGCCTGGGCCTGCTTCGCACGACCTCGGTGAGCGCTTCAGCGGTGCGGGGCAGCGCATCGAACACGGTCAACAGCGTCGAGAGCATGACCGCCGAGGCGGCAACCGCGATCAGCGGACGCACCCAGCTGCCGAGCGCTTCGACGTAGAGATCAAACAACTGCTCGACGAACGGGCCCGCGGCTTTCTGCGGCGCGATGCCCTGCTGGTACAGCACCACCGCGCCAAGCAGCAGGAACGAGCACGCCGTCACGATGCACAGCGCGTAGCCGATGTTGAAGTCGATTCGGCATTGGCGACTGGTGGGCGCGGAGCCGGTCTGCTCGGCCTTGTCGAGTGTCCACAGCGAGTGCCACGCGGTGATGTCCAGCGGCGCTGGCATCCAGCCCATCAGCACCACCACCGCCCCGATGCTCGCCAGGCCCAGCCCGCTGGGCACCGCAGTCAGTTTGGCGAGATCAACATCGGGCAGCACGGAGATACCCGCCGCGAGCGTGGTCAGCAGCAGCACCACCATGAGCGCCTTGAGCGCGAGGTCGAGCCAGCGAAAGCCGCCCGCAGCGATCATGATGCCCGACACGACCAGCGCCACCGCAGCGACTGCGGCGACGCTCGCATCGCCCAGCCCGAGCGCGGTGCGTAGCACCGACGCGGCGACAAACGTGACCGCAGCCAGGATCGTAAACGACGTGCCTAGCGCGATGGCCGCGAACAGCGCCAGCGGCAGCCTGCCCTGCTCGCGGTACGCCTCGATGAGCGATCGGCCCGTCGCGGCGGCGTACCGGGGGCCAAAGACCATCGACGGGTACTTGGCCAGGTGCGCCACCAGCACCGCGGGCAAGAGCCAGAGGCCAAAGGACGCTCCGGCGCTGGTCGCCTGCACCAGATGGCTCACCCCGATTGCAGCGCCAGCGAAGAGAATGCCCGGCCCGATGGCCTTGGACAGCGACCGGACAACCGGTTGTGACGGGCTGGGTTGTGGTCTGGTTGGTTGTGGACTGGTTGGTTGTGATGGTGGCGGGATCGGCATCTCGGCGGCGAGCGTACCGCTGCGAGTGCCTGCCGCGTTGATCACCTCAGCAAAAAGAACAACCCGCTCGTGGCCGATGATGGGCCTCCGAGCGGGTCGAATGCGGACGAGAGGAGTCGAACCTCCACGGGATTTTACTCCCACTAGGACCTGAACCTAGCGCGTCTGCCAATTCCGCCACGTCCGCAGCGAGCGGGCATGGTATCCGCCCACCACGCCCTCAGCCACATCCCGCTCCGTGCGGCTCGCAGAGTTTTTGCCGCACGGTCGCGGCCCACGAGTCGCGGCCCACAAGCGGGCGGCCTTGGCAGCTATTGGCTGGCAATCGGCTCAGACCTCGGCCAGTTCCTCGGCTTCGTCGAGCGTGTCTTCGCTCTCGGCCTCGGCTGCCGCGGCCTTGATGTCCGCTGGCTTGGGCAGGCGGATGTCCATGATCTTCTGGCGGATTTCCTCGGCCAGTTCGGGATTCTCGCGGATCAACTGCTTGGCGTTCTCCCGGCCCTGACCCAGGCGCATCTCGCCGTAGCTGAACCAAGCGCCGCTCTTCTGGATGACCTTGTCTTCCACCGCCATGTCGACCAGATCGCCCGAGACGCTGATGCCCTCGTCGAACATGATGTCGAACTCGGTCTGGCGGAAGGGCGGAGCCACCTTGTTCTTGACGACCCGCACCCGCACGCGGTTGCCCACCGCGATATCGCCCTCCTTGATCGAGCCGGTTCGACGGATGTCGATGCGGACGGACGAGTAGAACTTGAGTGCCCGGCCGCCAGGGGTGGTTTCGGGGCTGCCGAACATCACGCCGATTTTTTCGCGGATCTGGTTGATGAACACGACCGTGCAATTGGAGCGGGCAATCACGCCGGTGAGCTTGCGCATGGCCTGGCTCATGAGCCTGGCCTGCAGGCCAACCTGCGCATCGCCCATGTCGCCCTCGATCTCGGCCCGGGGGATGAGCGCCGCGACCGAGTCGATCACGATGATGTCCACCGCGTTGGACCGCACGAGCAGCTCGCAGATCTCGAGGGCCTGCTCGCCGGTATCGGGCTGGCTAACGAGCAACTCGTCAATATTGACGCCCAGCTTCTTGGCCCAGGTGGGGTCGAGCGCGTGCTCAGCATCGATGAACGCCGCGACGCCCCCCTTCTTCTGTGCGTTGGCTGCGACCGTGAGCGCCAGCGTGGTCTTGCCGCTGGACTCGGGGCCGAACACCTCGACGATTCGGCCGCGCGGGATGCCCCGCCCACCCAACGCCAGATCAAGCGAGAGAGCCCCGGTCGAAATGCCCGGGATAGCCAGGTAGGCGGCCTCATCGAGGCGCATGATCGAACCGGTGCCGAAGGCTTTTTCGATCTGCCCCACCGCGTTGCGGAGCGATTGTTGCTTGGCTTGGTCCACCATCTTGACCTCGACGGCTCCCGTGGAAGCGGAGGAAGATGAACGGCCCGATGACGTGGAAGACGAAGAGGAGGACGATGAACGGGAGCGCGCAGCCATGATGGCCTGCCTTTCTGTGCTGTGATTGAACCCACCGGGTGCGAGCCGGCCCGATCCAACCACCGGTCCCGACGCGGAGCGGAGCGGGCTCATGCCCGTCTCTCGGCCGGGGGCGGCGGCGGTCGCGTGCCCGGCGGGAGGACTGTACCAAGCACCGAACACCGCGTCAACGTGCGGGTTCTGCAAGGCATCGAATTGTGGATAACTCTCCCGCAGCCCCCACCCGTGGAGGTAAGGTGGGGCGTGACCAACGCCAACTGCCCAGCGTGCGACTCTGAAATTGCACTTGACGACCTCAACATGACAGAGGGCGTCGGGCTGTGCCGGCCTTGTGGCAAACTTTTCAAACTCGGCGAGCTCGTCGATGACGACGATGGGCCCACCTCGGTCGACTCGCTCGACATTGCGCGCGGCGACCCGCCCAAGGGCGCTTGGCTCCGTGACACCGGCGTTGAGACCCAACTCGGCGCGAGCACCCGCACCGGCGTGGCCCTGTTCATGTGGTTCTTCACCATCTTCTGGAACAGCATCACGGGCACGTTCTTGGTGATCGCTGTGGGCTCGGCGCTGACGCACCTGGGCCTGGTGCCCAGCAACTGGAACATGCCGGTGAGCACCAACGGCGGGCCGTCCAAACCGATGAGTGTGGGCGAGACGGTCTTCATGTGCCTCTTCCTTACGCCGTTCGTGCTCGTCGGCATCGGCACGTTCTGTCTCGCGATGGTGATGACGTTCGGCAAATGCGTGGTCACGCTGCGGGGCGATGCGGGCAAGGTGCGCACGGGTGTCGGGCCGATCGCTTGGAAGAAGGCGTTCAAGGCCTCGGCGATCAAGTCCGTCAGGATCCGCAAGGCCGACTCGACCACCAACGGCAAGCCGGACCGCGAGATCGTGCTCGACGGCGACGAGAAGACCGTCAAGTTCGGATCGATGCTCACGCCCGCTCGGAGGCGGTGGGTCGCGGCCGTGCTCCGCGAGCTGCTGGTTACCAGCCAGCGCTAAGACGCTCCAAACAACTCCGATGCGCACACTCGGGCATCGGAACGAACGCAGAGACGCAAAGTGCCGGCGGGGAGATCGCAGACACACACTGTACGAGCCAACAGCGCGAGCGAGGGCATGTTTAGCCTCTCTCTTGCTCTCTTGGTGGCACAGCTTTGCAAGCTGTGCCTCTTGTGAACTTCCATCGCCGACCGTTTACGCAGCAGCAAGCGCTCGGCGAACCCGCACCTCATGCCCGCACTCGGGGCACGGCACCCGGTAATCAAACAGCCGGTCGTACTTGCAACGCGGGCAGAGGCCGCGCCTGTACCGCCGGGCGTGCTTGAGGCCCCGAGTGATGCGCACAACAGCAAAGAACAGCAGCGCGTAGAACGCTGTATTCAAAGCCAGCCCCGACCAGATCGGGTAGTAAGGCAGGGCGCGGAGGTTCCGCCCCGTCTTCACGTAAGTGGGGTCTCGCAGCGGCAGATCGATACCACCCGCTAGGGATGGAAACGTGAACGGGCCGCGACCCGGTGGCTCGACCGCTTGCCGGCTGCACCACAGTGCGAGAACGGGAAATCCCCGTGCATCGTCAATCGCTGACGCCCATTGGCTTTCTGGACCCTCATTCGCGGCGATGTGCCGCATTCCCCAGCCAGCACCTCTCGTGACATCAAAGGTCAGCAGGATCTCGTCACCAACCTTTGGAGCCCGCACGAAAATGGGGTCAAACAAATCGGTCGTGAATTCGGGCGCATAGGAGGTATCCATACGTGGATAGTCATGCGATCTGCGCTTTGTCGTGTAGTGCGTTGCCGCACTCCCGGTGCCATACCACATGGAGCCCACAACTGAGTTCTTGTACCCAGGCTCGGCGGGTTTGGACAGCAACTCGATTTCACGAAGCGTCCCGACAGGAACAAACACCGCCAGCCCCCACGCGACGGCCCACGTCGTCACCAACCCGAGCAGCAGGTAGACCACCATCACGCGGCCGATGTGCAGAGCGCGTCGCATGAGTACAGCTTACACGATGGCAGTTGCAACCAGCCCCGAACGTTAGTGAGGGGCATCCGGGATGCCGCAGCACGCCCCTCGTTTACACTCGGGGCTGGTCCGGACACAGCCTGCAAGGCTGTGCCACCAAAGAGACTCTGCGATCTCAGCGTCTTCACTCCGCGCTTCTGCGTTCGTCTTCGTGGCCGCTCACTCGCTCAACGCACGCCGGTACCAGGCCTTAAGGTCTTCACCGAGCTTGTCGAGGTCGGGCTTGTTGAGGTACATCATGTGGCCCGCGTTGTAGTCGAACAGCTCGACGTTCTGCCGAACGTTGTCGCGAAGCATCATGTGGTCGATCGTGTACTCGGTGGCGAAGTACGGCGTCGCCAGATCGAACCGGCCCGAGCCGACGAACACCTTCATGTGCGGCTGCTGCTGCATGACATCGCGCAGCCGGTCGGCGGTGTTCACGAAGCGGTTGTTGCCAGCCCCGCCGTAGTCCCACGGGTGGACGCGGCCGGTGAGGATCTCGTAGCTCAGGTCGCTCTCGTAGCCGAGCTCCCGGCGGGCGTAGTCGTTGAACGTCTGCGTGTAGATCGCGCGGATCGCCGCGTACGAAGGGTCGTAGCTGTAGCGTTCGCCCGCGTCGTCGCGGTCGATGCCCTTGAAGCGTGAGTCGAACCGGCCAACGGTCTCGCCGCCACGGAGTCTGAGCAGTTCCTTGCTGATGCGGCCTTGGTCGACGCGGAGCGAAGCACGCCGAACGTACTCGGGCGAGAGGCCCGTCAGCTCGGCCATGCGGCTGGCCACGGAGTTGAGTTCGCCCTCGGGCAGCGACGTGCCGCGCATGAGCGCCGAGGCATACGGACCTATGGCGAACGCCTCGGCTTGTTCGAGCACGGCGTCGAACGGCTGGGCCTGCAACTGCGGTGAAAGCATGCCGTGATGGTGAGCCGTGGCGGTGTACGAAGGCAGGAACAGGATGTAGGGCAGGTCGTGTCCCGCGTTGAAGCGGATGGTGGCGAAATCGAGCACTGCCGAGATGAGGATCACGCCGTTAAGGTTGATGCCGTGGCGGTCGTGCAGGTGGTCGGCCAGTCCCGCGGCGCGAGTGGTTCCGTAGCTCTCGCCCGCGATGAAGCGCGGGCTGGCCCACCGCTGCTCGCTGGTGAGGTACCGGCGGATGAACTCGCCAACGGAAGCAATGTCCTGCTCGACGCCGTGGAACTGCGAGCCGGGCGTGTCGCCCTCGGTGCGCGAGTACCCGGTCGAAACGGGATCGATGAACACCCAATCGCTCTCGCCGAGCAGGGTCTGCTCGTTGTCGCGAAGCATGTAAGGCGGCGGACCGGGATTGCCCATGTCGTCGCCGTAGTCAATACGTTTGGGCCCGAAGATACCCAGGTGCAGCCACACCGAACTTGAACCGGGTCCGCCGTTGAAACTGAACGAGATCGGGCGCTGCTCAGGCGCTGGCATGTCGAGCACCTCGCCCGCGTCAACACCCGCGGCCAGCAGCCGTTCGACGCGGGCCGCGGCTCGCTCGTCGCCCGAACCGAGCATCCCTATGGCTTTGAGATCGTCCTCACCCAAATGCAGTTCGGCGAGTTTCTCAAGCGTGGCTGATGCTTTGAGCGAGTCGTACTTGCGGTACGCAACAAAGAACACGCTGGCCGTCGCCTCGGCGGAATTCTCATTGAACAGCGTGATGGTGCCCGCGGTGCTCAGGTAGCTCAGCTTCTGGCCGTTCACTTCCATCGCGTGCAGCCGATGGGCGGCGGCATCGGGGTGGAGGGTGAACCGCTTGTCCTTGGCGTCTTCGCTTTGAGCTGGGGCGAGGGTGGTCGCGCAAACAAGGACAGCGAGTAGAACAAGAGAAACGAGCTTTAGGGGATGGGGCATTGAAAGCATGGCCCCAGCGTACACCGGAGAGGCCGGGCCGTGCAGGGGCGGGGG
>CAYGSG010000095.1:0-9587 GCA_964352615.1 uncultured Phycisphaeraceae bacterium | reverse complement strand
AAACGACGCGAGAGCGGCATCGATCGCGAGGCGGACGGGGGCGATCGCTGAGGCTATGGAGGGGGCGGCGCTGGGGCTGGTGAGCCAAAGGCTGGGCGTGGGGTTCATCGAGCTGCGGGTCATCAGCAACCTGACGGGTGAGCGGGATCGCCAGCGTTGGTCGATCGCACAGGCGCTTGAAAGATTGACGAGGCTGGCACACGAGCTGTGAGCATGTTGGGATTCCGCTCGGTCGGACGGTTGTTCTCGGACGTGGTGAGCGTGCTGGGTCGGCTGGCGAGGCGGCGTGTTGGCCCGCGAGCGCGGGTTGTGCTGATGGGACGGTGTGACGGGGTCGATGGTCCAAGCACTCGGGTTACCGCAGGCGAGGTACGCCCCGGGCGGGAGTGCGCATGGGCCGATCATCGAAGCAGCCATCTCGTGGTTCCGCAGACAGTTCCGGGCCCAAGCCCGGTTGGCGCAGCGGGTTTGGGCTCGCGTCGCTTGGCAACAAGCTGAACGGTGCCCACGCCAAGGCTCTTGCGCAGGAAGCCAGCAAGGCGGCGCGCAAGTCGCCCTGGTCACCGATCGCGGTTGACTTTGGCGAGGCCGAACTCAAGGTGCTCCAGATCACGCCGGGCCAGAAGCCATCGCTGGTGGCGGCGGCGACGGTCGTGACGCCCGATGAGCTGCGCGACGACATCCACGGCAGGCTGGACTACCAGTTCGAAGAACTCGCACGCGTCATTCGCACGGGCGGGTTCAAGGGCAAACGCGCGGTGTGCGCGATCCCCGCCTCGCAGACCTTCTGCAAGCACCTGCAACTGGGTCGTGCGACGGAGAGCGAACGCGATGCGGTGGTCGAGCAGTTGCTCGGCGTCGAGCTTGGCCGCGATCCGCAGACGCTGGTGTACCGTTGGTATCCGGTGATGGGGACGGTCGGAGCCGCAGCCAGCCGCAACGAGGCGGTCGTGATGGCCGCGTGCAGGGGGCTGGTGGGCAAGCTGATGGGTGGGCTTCGCCAAGCCAAGCTGGACCCGGTAGGTATTCATAATGAGTGGACCGCCGAGCTCAAGGCGTTCGACCGTTTGCACCGGCGCGAAGAAGACCAAGCAACCGCCACGCTGTACCTGGACGTGGGCAACGGCGGCTGCCGGGTGAGCGTGGCGCACGGGAACGACCTGGTGTTCGCTCGTTCGCTTGAAGTCGGAGGCCGGCTGTTCGACGAGGGCTACGCGGCGCATTACGGGCTCGATGCCCTGTCGGGCCGGGTCGAGCGGCTTCGCCGGATCAGGCCGATCGCGGTGCATCCGGCGGGTGTGCCGGTGGGCGCAGGCGCGGGCAGCGAGGGCGGTGCTGACCGCAGGGTCGGCGCGTCGCCCCGAGGACTGACGGGCGCGGTGGACCTGCAAGCGCCCGAGATCGACGAAGGGCTCGCGGACTCGTACAGCATTCTGGCCGACGAGGTATCGATGTGCGTGCGCTACCACGAGGCGCTGTTCGGGCCGAGGCGGCTGCATCGCGCGGTGATCTTTGGTGGCGAGGCGCGAGACGGTTCGCTGTGCCAACGGCTTGCTCGGGCGCTGCGTGTGCCCACGCAGGTCGCCAACCCGTTCACGGTGATTGACTGCCCGAAGACCGCGAAAGTGAGCGGGCTCGATCTGGGCGAATCGCAATCAGGCTGGGTACTTGCATTGGGGCTCTGCGAGAGCCCGACGGAGCTTTGAGCGATGGCTATGAATCCACTCGGCAGGCCGGACGCGGCGGGCTTTTTGCCCAAGGAATACGTGGAGCGCCGAACCGAGGCGAAGTTCTACATCATCGTGTTCTTGCTGTTCGTCGTGGTGATGGCAGGGGTCGCGGGCGCGTTCCTTGTCACGCAGCGGCGCTGGAGCGAGGTACGCCAGGCCCAGGCCGGCATCCACGAGGTGTTTGAGGAAGAGCAGGTCAAGCTCGAGCAGCTGCGCGCTCTCGAAGGCCAGCGTTCGGACATGCTCGAGAAGGCGCGGGTTACATCCGCATTGCTCGAGCCGATCCCTCGTTCGGTGCTGATGGCTGAGCTGGTGGGCAGGCTGCCCGAGAACGTGACGCTGTTCACGGTGTCGCTGGAATCGGAGCGTGTCCGTGAGACGCCGGTCGCGCCGAGGTCCGGCACAACCGCTCAGACCGGCACGCTGACCGGCGGGACCAACCCGCAGGCTAAGCCGCCCGTGCAGGTTCCCAAGTTCAAATACCTGCTGACGATCGACGGCGTGTCTACCGACAACAAACTGGTTGCTGATTATCTGGAATCGCTGCACGCTTCGCCGCTCTTCGCGCATGTTGAGCTGGAGCACATCGAAACCAAGATGATCAGCAGCGAGGCGTACCGGGGCTTTCGCATGACAGCGGAGCTAAGGGAAGACGCCGACGCACGGGCGGTGGCCGAGGCACAAGAAGTGGAGCGCGATGTGATCGTGCAGGCCACGGGCGAGGAGGGCTGAGCGATGAGACTGCGTGAACTAGCGATGCTGGTGCTGCTGCTGATGATCCCTGTGGCGGCGTACTTCCTTGTGTTTGTGCCGCAGAACACGGCGATCGACCAGGCGCAGAACGAGATCCGACACAAGCAAGAGCAGCTCGACGTGCTCCAGCAGGAGACGGCCCGCAACACGAGCTTGGCGAAGGCCAACGAGAAGATCGCCGCGCAGATCGCGGAGATCGAAGACCGCCTGCCGAGCGGCAAAGAGGTCGACCGCGTGGTGCGTCAGGTGTCGCGCCTCGCGGTGCAGGCGGGGCTGGAATCGCCATCTGTCAAGAGCGGCAAGCCGATCGAGGCCGTGCTGTACATGGAGCAGCCGCTGGAGATGAAGACCTCCGGGAACTTCAACGGGCTGTACACGTTCTTGCAATCGCTCGAGCGGATGCCGCGTGTGACTCGGATCCCGGAGATGTCGATCCGCCGCCGGCCTACTGAGGACGGCCAGGTCGATGTGAGCTTTACGTTGAGCATCTTCTTTCAGGAGGAGCCGGAGGCATGAGCAACGGATCAAACGAATCGAGCATGGACATGACCGAGTCGCAGGCGGGGGCGCCCCTGCTCAGCGACTTCGGGGCCGCCGAGGAAATGAGCACGAACTCGGGCCGGAGCAACAAGTCGCGCCGCGTGGGCGTCGCCGCGATGATCGTCATCGGGGCTGCGGGCGGCATCTTTGTGATGCGGCAGGTGGGCCTGGGCGCGGCATCGGTGATCGCCGCGATCGTGGTGGACTACGACCCCAACGAATTTACCAAGGGTCCGGGCGATCCCGCGGTGCTGGACGAACTGGTTCGCAGCCGCGTGGCGATCCAGGTTCCCGCGGAAGTGCTCGAGCAGGATCCGTTCGTGCTTGAGGGCGCAGCGGCAGCCGTGGACCCTGTGAAACAGCCGGTCGTGCCTCAGCTCAGTGCGGAAGAACGCGCTCGCCAGCTGCTCGAGAAGCAGATCACAGACGCGACCGCGCAGGTCGCGGTGCAGAGCGTGATGGGCGGGCCGATCCCTCTGGCGCGGATCAATGGGACGATCTATCGGCTCGGCGACGAGGTGCTGGATGTGCTGAAGATCGAAGCCATCGACGGCCGCGAGGTAACGATGCGCGGCGGCGACAAGCTGTACGGGTTCTCGATGGGCGAGCCCGGCGTGCAGTGGACGCGTGACGCGAAGTAAGGAGTGTGCCGGTGGCTCGCGACGGCATCGATGACATTCTCAATGAGTTGGGTCTTGACAGCGAATCGCTGAACGAGCCGCCTCGCGCGCCGAGGCTGCCCGAGGGCCAACGGCTGTCCAAGCCGGCGCCATCGAATGGCGATTCGGTGCCGCTGCCAGCGTCTCCATCGAGCCAGGGCACTATCAAAAACACCGGTGGAGCCAAACGCCCCGAGGCGCTCCAGTCGATCTATGTGCCCGATCAGGAAGACACGAGCGAGCAGACCGGGCTAGGCGAGATGCTGCTGGCGAGCGGCGCGGTCAACGGCGAGCAACTCGCTCTGGCGGAGAAGGTGGTCCAGCAGACGCCCGGAGCGTCGCTGGCGATGATCCTGCTCGATCAGGGCGCTGACGACGAAGAAGTTCTTCGTGTCACGGCTGAGCAAGCGGGAGTGCCGTTCGAGCGGATCGAATTTGAGATCGAACCGACCGAGTCGATCGACGGCACGCTCTTGCAGCGTTTGACGCTGGAGTACTGCAAAGGCCAGCAGTTGCTGCCATTGCGGCGTGAGGGCGCTCGGGCGGTCATCGGGGCGCTGCGAGCCGAGGATGTGTTCCTGGCCGACGATGTGAAACGCCGCCTTGGTGTGGCATCGGTCAAGCTTGTGCAGATCACGCCTGGCGATCTGAAGAGAGCGCTCGATGCGCTCGGCGGCGAAGACTCGTCGGACATGGACATCTCCGACCTGCTGAGCGACGTGAACGAGGGCGACGTCGAGGTCACGAAGAGCGAGTCCGACGAAGCGGTGGACCTCGAGGCCCAAGCCGGCGAGAGCCCGGTCATCCGCTATGTGAACTACATCATCCAGACCGCGGTGAAAGAGGGCGCGAGCGATATCCATATCGAGCCCGCCGAGAAGCGCATCAAGGTTCGGTTCCGTATCGACGGCGTGCTCTTTGAGATGATGAACCCGCCGGGCGGCATGTCCGCCGCGATCACCAGCCGGCTCAAGATCATGGCGAATCTGGATATTTCCGAGCGCCGTATACCGCAAGACGGCCGCATCCGCTGCACGGTTGCAGGACGCAAGCTGGACCTGCGTGTCTCGACGCTGCCGACTCCTTATGGTGAGAAGACGGTCATGCGTATTCTCGATACGCGATCGATCAACGTCGAGCTTGAGAAGCTCGGCTTTGACCCCCAGACGTACGAGTTGTGGACGAACCAGGTGAAGATGCCCCACGGCATCGTGCTGGTTACGGGGCCCACGGGTTCGGGTAAGACGACCACGCTCTATGCCTCGCTTAGGCAGCTTGACAAGAACAAGCTGAACATCTCGACGGTCGAGGATCCGGTCGAGTACCACCTCGATGGCATCACGCAGACGCAGACGCACGAACGCATCGGGATGACGTTCGCCAAGGCGCTGAAGGCGCTGCTGCGTCAAGACCCCGATGTCATCATGATCGGCGAGATCCGCGACGAGGAAACCGCGCACACGGCGATCCAGGCGGCGCTCACGGGCCACTTGGTGCTCAGCACGCTGCACACGAACGACGCGCCGAGTTCGATCACGCGGCTTGTCAACATCGGCCTTGAGCCGTTTCTTGTTGGTGCTGCGGTCAACGCGGTGCTGGCTCAGCGTCTCGCGCGACGGTTGTGCGCGGCATGCAAGGTGCAGGAGGACCCCTCTGGCGAGATGGCGGAATTCCTGGAGATGCAGGGGCTATCGGGCGAGAAAGTATGGGCGCCCAAGGGCTGCGATAAGTGCAGGAGTACCGGCTATTCCGGTCGTGTGGGCTTGTACGAGATCCTTTCGGTGGACGATCAGCTCCGAGATGTCGTGGCACGGAATCCAAACGTCAGTGAGTTTCGTAGGATGTGCATAGACCGTGGCATGGTGACACTCCGTCAGGACGGGATGAAGAAGGTCATGGAGGGCCTGACCACGGTGCAAGAAGTGCTGCGAGTCGCCGACGCGGGCTAGCCTGCTGGCCACTTCGCGAGAGCCCAGCCGCCGATTTTGGGGTTGCACCCGAGATCATCAGCGTGAAGCGGGCAACAAGAACAGAATCAAACGTCTGGCCGTACGCCTTGGGAGGGCGTCGGCGAAGGGGATCGGAGCAGGGCGCAACCGGCGCTAGGTATGGTGGACTTCAGGAGGCAACCAGTCATGGGCGCTTTGAGCACTGCAACCCGTCAGATAGCCTTATGGCTTATCACGTTGGCGTGCGTGTCCGGCGTTGTTTCGGCTCAGAGCGAGATACCACCCCTCCACGCGCTGGGCAACGCAGCCCCGCCGCGTGATCCGAACCGGGTGCAGGCACCGCCTACCGCACTCACGCCCGAGAATCTCGACGAATTCAAGTTGCTTTGGGCTGTATGGACAGAGACAACACCCGTGATCGGCCCGCCTGAGAACCCGCTTCCGCTCGGTGACAACGTGCGGATGCTTTACGAGTCATTCTTCGGTCGCAGCCCAGCGGGCCTCGAGTACCTCGTTGGCCGACTTGATGGTGGCCAAGGACGGTGGCTCAATCACTATCTCGAGTTCTTGGATGCGCACCTTACAGCGATCCGTCAGTACTTGACCGATCACCCTATCAGCGGCACGGAGCCGGTGTTTGCGGTGATCGACTGGGAGTCCTTCGACTGGTCGTTCAATTCAGAAAATACGTTCAATGGCGGGTCGGGGGCGCGGCCGTGGCGGGCTGCGGTTCGTGAGATCAACAACGGCAACCTCGACCAAGACTTTCTGCGATTTGTACGGTTCGCTACGACCGCGACAACCTGGGACGAGCTCGTGCAGATGGGCGAAGATGAAGCCTTGGTTGGCCAGTCGTACACACACTTCGCGAGGGACTACATCTTGCGGACGCTGCACGTATCCAGGATGTACTCCCCATCGCAGACAAAGTGGGGATTCTACTTTTACCCGAACACAACGGTGAACCCTCGCATGGATCGCGGCATCGACAGGCCGTTTAGGGACTCGCACGACGAGTTAAAGTGGCTCTGGCCTGCGGTCGATTTCCTTGCGCCTGTGCTCTATAGCATGCCGTTTCGCGATACATTAGGAGAATACGACCCCGATTTAGAACAAGAGTCAGCAGCGTTGCTCGAGCGTTACTACGAGGTAAACATGAATGAGGCAGTGCGGGTGCGCGATACGTACGCGCCTCATCTCCCGATCGTTCCGTTCACCATGTTCTACTACCACGAGTGGCACGAGATTACCGATCCGCATGTAAAGTACTACTTTCTTACGGAAGACAACGTGAACGCGCAACTGAAGTACCCCCGGTTGTACGGTGCGGACAGCCAGTTCCTCTGGGGCACGGTTGCGCAGATCTATGTAAATCGTGGCAGCCACCAGCCGCTGTCGGTCGTGCTCGACAGGCTGGACCAGCACTGGGTGCCCGCATTCAGAGCCGGCGAGCAGGCGGTCATTGATCGGGCCCAAGGCAATGGTGGGGGCGGCTCCGGTGAATGATCCTGGTGTGCTGAGATTGAGCGGCAAGCCGTGTATGCTCCGAGGCTAAGGCGACCCGCCGACGGTAAGGGCGCGAGCCTGTGCACAGCCAGGAGCCGACATGACCAAGCCCACCGGTATCGAAACCGTTCTGCATGAATCCCGCGTATTCCCGCCCGTTGATGCCTCGAAAGTTGGCTTCGACCGCTGGCTGGTTGGGTCGATGGACGAGTACCGCGCGATGCACAAGCGTTCGCTCGAAGACCCCGAGGGGTTCTGGGCGGAGGCTGCACAAGAGCTGCACTGGTTCAAGCCCTGGGATCGGGTGATGCAGGGCGAGATGCCCGACGTGCAATGGTTCGTTGGAGGCAAGACCAATCTTTGCTACAACTGCGTGGACCGCCACGTCGCGGATGGGTACGGAGACCAGCCAGCCATCATCTGGGAGGGCGAGCCGGTCAGCGACGCCGGGCCGGAGACAAAGCACTTGAGCTACGCGGAGCTTCAGAAGCGCGTCGCGCAGCTCGCCGAGGCGCTTGAACAACTCGGCGTTGCCAAGGGCGATGTCGTGACCATCTACATGGGCATGGTGCCCGAGCTGGCAGCGGCAGTGCTGGCGTGCGCGCGCATCGGCGCGGTGCACAGCGTGATCTTCGGCGGGTTCAGCGCACAGGCCATCGCTGACCGTGTGACCGATGCGAATTCACGGGTGATCCTGACGTGCGACGGGGCGTGGCGACGCGGCAAAGTGGTGCCGCTGAAAGAGAACGTAGACGCAGCCATCGAACAGCTCGGCGCGAACTCGCCCGTGACCTCGGTCGTGGTGCTACGTCGAACGAATAACGACGCCAAGATGGTCGAAGGCCGGGACCACGATTGGTCGAAGCTTGTCGACAGCCAGCCGGGCGTACGCGAATGCCAGCCGCTGGACAGCGAGCACATGAGCTTCCTGCTCTACACCTCGGGCTCGACGGGCAAGCCCAAGGGCATCGCCCACAGCATCGGCGGGTACATGGTGTTCACCTACCTGACGAGCAAGTATGTGTTCAACTTGCAGCCCGACCAGTCGCATGTGTTCTGGTGTACCGCCGATGTGGGCTGGATCACCGGGCACAGCTACATTCTCTACGGCGTGATGAGCAACCGCGTGCCGACGGTGATGTACGAGGGCGGGCCGGACTACCCGCAGCCCGACCGGTTCTGGGCGATGGTCGCTCGGCACAAGGTCACGCAGTTCTACACCGCGCCCACCGCCATCCGCGCGTTCATGAAGTGGGGCAACGAGCACCCGGCCAAGCACGACCTCTCGTCGCTGCGTGTGCTTGGTTCAGTGGGTGAGCCGATCAACCCCGAAGCATGGATGTGGTACCGCGAGCACATCGGGGGTAACCGCTGCCCGATTGTGGACACCTGGTGGCAGACCGAGACGGGCGGGCACATGCTCACCCCGCTGCCGGGCGTGACGCCCACCAAGCCCGGCTCGTGCACGCTTCCGTTCTTTGGGATCGATGCCGCCATCGTCGATGAGCATGGCAACGAGCAGCCGCTTGGAAGCGGCGGGTTGCTGGCGATCCGCGAGCCCTGGCCCGCGATGCTCCGGGGCATCCACGGCGACCGCGAGCGCTACCTCCAGACCTATTGGTCGCAGCTGCCCGGCATGTACTTCCCGGGCGACGGCGCGCAGCGCGATAAGGACGGCTACTTCTGGATCCTCGGCCGGGTGGACGACGTGATCAACGTGTCGGGCCACCGGCTTGGCACGATGGAGATCGAGAGTGCGCTGGTGAGCCACCCAGCGGTGGTCGAGGCCGCGGTGGTCGGCGTGCCGCACGAGATCAAGGGCACGGGCATCGCGGCGTTTGTCACGCTTGCCACCGGCCAGGAGCCGGGCGAGGCGCTGGTCAAGGAGCTCCGCGAGCATGTGGCCAAAGAGATCGGCGCGATCGCCAAGCCCGACCAGATCCGTTTTGGCGCGGGCCTTCCCAAGACCCGCAGCGGCAAAATCATGCGGAGGCTGCTGCGGGATGTTGCGGCGGGTGTCGAGAACATCACGCAGGACACCTCGACGCTCGAGGACTACACGGTCGTGGCCAAGCTTCGGGAGAACCAGGGCGGGGCCTGAAGGCAGGTTCGCGGTACCCACCTCTTTGGCGATGCGGTTGGGGTGGCTCGGCTTGGGCGAGGCCCGTACCATCGCCCGTCGGGCTGGCCGCGCACAGCGGGTGGTGATGACGCTCGGAGCCTTTATGCCTGACTTACGCACGCTGTTCGCCTCGCTGGCTCTTGGCTTGGTCGCTGTGCCCGCTCTAGCCCAAGACGAAGCCGATTCGACCCTTAGCTCCGACTCCGCCAAGTTCCGGTTCGTGGGCTTCCAACTGCTGCACGACAACGACGGCTGGATCACCGACCCGCTGGACAACGACGACCAGCACTACACCGCGGGTTCACGCATCGACATCTTTCTGCAGGGC
>CAYGSG010000094.1:0-9980 GCA_964352615.1 uncultured Phycisphaeraceae bacterium | reverse complement strand
GGTACCCGAACGGATCGCGGGGTGCCCGGTGCTGGGCGGGCTGGATGTGCTGGGCACGCTGGCCGCTGAGCACCTGGCGCCGATCGCTTTGGTGAGTGTGCCTTCGCATGAAGCCGCGCTGCGCGCGCGGGTGAACGCAGCGGCGATGGCGTCGGGGATGCTCCTGCGCGAATCGCTGCCGATGGCGGACCTGCTCGCGATGCCAACCGAACTGACATCGGCCAAACCAACGCACGCTCAAGCTGCTAGCACGACAAGCCGTGCGGGCAATGTGCCGTCATCGGTCAGGCCGAGGCTCGATCTCTCGACGCTGATCGGACGTGAGCCCTACACGCTCGATCCCGAGCAGGTCGGCCCGATGCTGCGCAGCCGGCGTGTGCTCATCACGGGCGCTGGCGGGTCGATCGGTTCGGAGCTGGCGAGAATCGTTGCCGCCTTCGAGCCCGCTGAGCTGGCGGTGATGGACCGCTCGGAGAACGCGGTGTTCGAGATCGATCGTCAGCTGCGCGAGCGGCACCCGGCGCTCAAGCTCAAGGCCGTGCTGCACGATGTGACCGAAGACGGCGGCACGCGCGAGCTGCTCGAACAGCTTCGGCCCGATGTGGTGTTCCACGCGGCGGCGCACAAGCACGTGCCGCTGATGGAGGACCACCCGTACCACGCCGTGCGCAACAACCTGTTCGGCACCAAGGCCGTCGCCGAGGCCGCCGCCGCTGCGGGCGCCGAGCGGTTCGTGCTGATCTCAACAGACAAAGCCGTACGCCCGAGCAGCGTGATGGGCGCGACCAAACGGCTCGCCGAGCTCTTTGTGCAAGACCTGCACGCGCAGCACGCGGGAACAGACCGACCCATGTTGTGCAGTATGGTGCGGTTTGGAAACGTGCTGGGCTCGGCGGCAAGCGTGCTGCAAATCTGGTCGGCGCAGCTCGCCGACGGCGGGCCGATCACCGTGACCGATCCGCGCATGACCCGCTACTTCATGACCATCCACGAGGCGGCGACGCTCGTCGTGCAGGCCGGCGCGATGGCGCAGGCGGGCGCTGCCTCGGCGGCCGTCAACGTGCTCGACATGGGCGAGCCTGTGAAGATCATCGACCTCGCGCGCCGCTTCGTGCGCGCCCACGGCTTCACGCCCGTCACCGTCGGGCCTGCCTCGAAGGATGCGGGCACGGAGCGCTTGCCGACGGGTGTGTTGCCCGACGATGGCGCAGCGGTCGAGATCGTGTGTACCGGCGCTCGGCCCGGCGAGAAGCTTCATGAGGAGCTGGCTTACGCCGCCGAGCACCTGGGCAAGACCAGCCACCCGGGCATCGGCGCGTGGCGGCCAAGCGCGGGGCTCGAACCGGTTACGACGGACATCAACGCCGCCATCGCGGAACTCGATGCGATGGCTCCTCGGCCTCCCAGAGCAGCGGTCGTCGCGGCTCTCAGGCGGTACCTGCCCGACCTCGCCAAGGCGGTGGAGCTTCGCAAGGCTGCGGGCTGAGACTGGCATCGGTGCCTGACGAAACGGGGTTCTCGGTCGCTGCATCGGCAGTTTTGGCCGATATGTGGTCTGATTTTGGGTCGAGTCGGGCTGCGGATGTTCAGATCGTGTTTGCATGGGGTTGCAACCGTGCTTCCACCGGCAGACAATCACGGGCGATGCAGCAGGCGGCTCGGAGTGAGCCCGCCTTCAGAGCAACCGCTAGCGCGGCTTGCCCAATAAATCGCTGGAGACGCGATGCCTATTCCCACTGTGAGCCCTACCGCCAGCATGACCACCCAGCACGAACGAGTCCTCAGCGAGACCGTCGTCGCACGCGACAAGGCCAAGGCGTTGCTCGAAGGGCTCAAGCAGGCCAAGGCAGCCACCGAGCGCGAACTCGCCGATCAGCAGCGTCAAGACCTGCTCAAACGCGTCACCGGCAAGAGCGCGATCGACAACGCGATTGAATCAACGCACCGCATGATCGAGACGCTTGACCGCACGCTGCAACGCCTGCACCTCGAACTGACCGACGACGATCTGGCGATGCTCAACCGGGGCTGAGGCTTACGGGTCCATCCCGACCAGAACGGCTAGGACCTGAACGCAGATGACGAGAACGACTCGCGAGCTGATCGGGTTTGTTTCACCTCGCACTCTGCGCCAAGGCTCCGAAAGTTCGAGCCCGCACTCGGGGCAGTTCGACGGCAGCGGATCTGTCCACGGCAGCGCATAGCTGCATCCTCTGCAGCAAGGTTCCTGGCCGATGCGCTTCGCATAGAACCATCCTGCCGCAATCGGACAACCAGCAAACCAACACACACCCAAGACTACGCCAGCAGCAGTTGAGTAGTCGCCGAAGATCAGCCAGAGGACTGCCCAAGCGGCAATCATCAAACCGAGCAGCAGGTACCAGAAGGAGATTGTGGGCTTCTGTCTAGGCTGGAGGATTCCTGTATCAACCAAGCAGCTTCGCCGTTGTTCTTGGCGCATGAGCCGGTCGACAAGCGAATCAATGTGGGTAGCCAGCAGCCACCATGCGACGAGGCTGACAGCAAACGGGATCAGGCTCGGTATCGTCGCACTTGTAGGCATGTACCAGAACCGCGCCCCGGTGTCGAACCGAAACGTGTTTCCAAATCCGACGCCCAGTCCACATACGACCAATTGCCCTACAGCTAAGAAATGCGTGAGCACGGAATAGGTATCTTCTGCAGATGCGGTCAGCAAGCGATGTTGATCGGTCGTGCTGAGGTCGCCCAGCCGTACAAGCATCCGCTCACGTCTTGGCTTGCCCCACAGCCGCGCGCTCAAGAGCCGTTGAAGCTTGTTGGGTCGGCGTTCCGGGGACGGGGAGGTCATGCAGCGAGCGTACCACACCGGGGCTGAAGCCCAAGAGTCCAGTCTTCTCAGCCGAACAGCATGTAGGTTCCCATGCCGCCCAGCACGAAGGAGCCAGCGATTCCAAATGCGAATACGCCCCACCAGAGCAGCCTCGATCGCGGTTGCCCAAGTGCCCGGCCCCAGGGTTCTCGCAACTCGATACCGCATTCCGGGCAGTGCGAGGGCAGTGCTTGCTCAAGCGGGAGCGAATACCCGCAGCGCCGGCAGGAAGGCTCGACACCCCGTCGGAGCAGCAGCATGCAGTGTGCGGTCAGCACAGTGCCGACGATCAAAGCGAGTAGTACGATCCTCCAGCCCAAAAAGACCACGAAAGCGATGAAGATGACCGCCAGCCCGATGTTGAAACGCCGAGAGAAGACACGGAGCGACTGGGTTCTTTCTGTGCTGATTGATGCGAGCTGCCGTGGCCACCGTGCGAGCGCCCATGTCACGAGCCTTGGCCCGGCGAGGATCACAGCCGCAAAGGCCGCGAGGGTGAGGCCCATGTGCAAGAAAAAAAATCGGAGTTGAGACAGTAGTTCGGCTTGTTCCTCTGCCGGTATTGGCCCGGCAGGAAAGAACAGCATCCCGGCGATAAGTAGTCCTGCGGCGCTGCCAGCGAACGCCAGCTGACCCGCCACGAAGATGCCGAGGGTTGCGAGCACGCCCAAGTAATCGCGCTCACCCCATAGCAGCGCCATCTGCTGCTCGGCGTGCGTCAACTCCTCGAACTTGGGCCGCGGCTCAACGGGCTTTGCTTTCCCCCACAGCCGCGCGCTCAAGAGACGTTGAAGCTTGCTGGGTGGGCGTTCCTCGCTCACTCCGTCGGCTCGATGCGCAGCAGCTTGCCGTTGGGCTCATCGGTGAGCACGTACAGGTAGCCGTCGGGGCCTTGGCGCACATCGCGGATGCGGTGGTCGAACGCGAGCGTTTGCTGACCGAGGATGGTCTCGTGGTCGTCAGCGAAGTCGATTCGCCGGACCTGCTGGCTGACGAGCCCGCCCGCAAAGAGGTCGCCTTGCCACTGCGGGAACTTGTCGCCGGTGTAGAACGCGAGCCCGCTGGCCGCGATGACGGGCGTCCAGTTGATGAGCGGGTCGGTCATGCCCGGCAGCTCTGTGTGCTCGCTGACGCGCGGGCCGCGGTAGTGGTAGCCATAGGTTGCGAGCGGCCAGCCGTAGTTGTTGCCCGGCTCGACGAGGTTGAGTTCATCGCCGCCGCGCGGGCCGTGCTCGGTGGCATAGACCTTGTGCGTGACGGGGTGGACGGCGATGCCCTGCTGGTTGCGGTGGCCGTAGGAGTAGATCTCCTGCTGGGCATCGACGCGCGCATGGAACGGGTTGTCCGTGGCGGGTGTGCCGTCGTCGCGGATGCGCACGACCTTGCCCAGGTGCGAGCCCATGTCTTGCGATGGTTGCATCTTGTTGCCCTCGCCGATGGTCGCGAGCAAGGTGCCATCGGGCAAGAACACCATTCGGCAGCCGAAGTGAAAGCCCTGCGTCTTCTCGGGCGAAGCGCTGAACAGCACTTCGACATCTTTCAGTTCGCGATCAACAAGTCGGCCCCGCGCGATGCGTGTTTGGTTGGCATTGGGCGTGCCGTGCGCGTACGAGAGGTACACCCAGCGGTTGTCGTCCTCGCCGAACTCGGGGTGCAGCACCACATCCAGCAGCCCGCCCTGTCGGTTGTTGAGCACCGGCGGCACGCCCGCGATGGGCTCGGGATCGAGCGAGCCGTCGGCGCTGAGCAGGCGGAGCTGGCCGGGCCGCTCGGTGATGAGGGCTTGGCCATCAGGCAACCAAGCGATCGCCCACGGGTGTTCGAGCCCGTCGACGACTTGGACCGCCTTCCAGCCGGTGGCAAGCGGGGCGGCGCCCGACGGCGGCACCGGGCCTTCGAGCGGTTTGGAGAGGTCCGCTTGGCCGCAGGCGGGCAGGGTGAGCAGGGAGCAGGCGAGAGCGGCGGGGGTGAGGAATGTGCGCATGGGCACAGCGTATCCGCATCGGATTTGCTTCAGAAAGGTGCCTTCAGAGCAGCGGCTTCAGAACGGCGGTTCGTCGTCGTCCGCCTCGGCGGGGGGCGCCTCAGCAGGCGGGGTCATGGGCAGCGGCGGCGGGGGCTCGTCGTCGCTCCATGTGTCGTCCGTCCACGGGTCGGCGTAGTTGTCGGAGTGGCTGTCGGAGTGGGTGTCGTCTGAATCGGTCGGCCCGCCCCCATCGCGGAAGTCGGCCACGGGGCCGGTCTTTTTGCCGGGCGCGAAAGCCTGGCGCGGCGCTGCATCGGTGGTGATGCGCGGCTTGGTCTCGGCGAACGGGTCGCTACCGACCTGACCGCCCGCGTGAGAGCCATTGTTTCCGCCCCCGTATCCACCGCCGTCGTTGTGGTCGTGGAACGGGTCGTGGTTCTTGAAGCGCGTGGTCTTGGTGTCCCATGTCATCTTGACGATGCCCGTCGGGCCGTTGCGCTGCTTGGCGATGATCAGTTCGCTGAGCCCGATCTTGTCGGGGTTCTCATCGGCCCAGTCGGGGTCGTTACGGTGGTAGTACTCCTCGCGGTGCAAGAGCGCTACTACGTCGGCGTCCTGCTCGATCGAGCCCGACTCGCGCAGGTCGCTCATGCGCGGGCGGTTGCCCTCGCGTTGCTCGGTGCCGCGATTGAGCTGCGCCAGGCAGATCACCGGCACGCTCATCTCGCGGGCGAGCGCCTTGATGCCTCGGCTGATGGTGCTGACCTCGACCTGCCGGCTCTCGCGTGCAGCGCCGGGGCTGGTGAGCAACTGGAGGTAGTCGATGATGATGCACTTGATGCCGTGCTGCTGGGACAGCCTGCGTGAGCGTGCTCGCAGTTGGAGGATGGTCAGGCCCGGCGTGTCGTCGATGAAAATCGGCGTGTCGTGCAACTCGCCGCAGGCGCGGTTGATCGCCTGCCAGTCGGCCCCGATGTTGCCCGAACGGATCTTCTGAAGATCCACGCCCGAGCGCGCGCTGAGCAGCCGCTGGGTGAGCGCGTTCTTGGACATCTCAAGGCTGAAGATTGCCACGGGCACGCGTGCGGAGTTGGGCCCCGCGAACGCGTCGCCGCCCATGGCGATCTGCTCGGCGAGGTTGAGCGCGAGCGCGGTTTTGCCCATAGAGGGGCGGGCCGCGAGGATGAACATCTCGCCCTCTTGCAGGCCGCTGGTGATCTTGTCGAGGTCGATGTAGCCCGTCGCCACACCCGTGACGTCTTTGCCGTCGGCGTTTTCGAGGCGTTCCTGTTCTTCGAACAGCAGCTCGGCGAGTTTCTGCACGTCGTTCTGGCCGGGATCATCGGCGAGGCTGAACAGCGCGGTCTGCGCCCTGTCGAGCACTTCGCGCACGCCGTCGGGTCCGAGCTCGCCCGCGTGGTACGACTCGTACAGCATCTCGCCGGCGGCGTTGATGAGCGCTCGCAAGCGGTGCTTCTCGGCCACCAGACGAGCAAAGTGCGGGGCGTTCACCGCAGACGGCACGCCCTCGACGAGTTCAACGAGGTAATCAGGCCCGCCCACGCGGTCGAGAATCTTGCCGTCGCGCAGGCGTTCGAGTGTCTGCACAAGGTCGAGCGAAGCGTGGCGGTCGTAGAGCTCGACGATGGCGCGGTAGATTGCGCCGTGGGCCTCGCTGTAAAACGCCTCGGGTCCCTTTACCCAGTCGAGTACGAGCGGGATGACCGAGGGGTCGAGCAGCATCGAGCCCAGGAGCGCCATTTCGGCCTCGGGGCTGTGGGGGGGCAGCTTCTCAAAAAGCTTGCCGATCTCGGCTGGAGGTGTGGGGCCACGGCGCTGCCTGCGGCCTCCGAACTCGTTCTCGTTCGAGCGTTCGTCCATCGTCTCCCCAGCATGGTGCAGCCGCGCCCGCGCACGCTGCAGGTGACAGCCTACGCAGCCAAACTCCACACGCCGGGGCGAACCTAGGGTGGAGCATGCCACCCGAACCCATGAGCCTTGAGGATTGTTTTTCGGTGGATGGCGGCCTGCCCGACCCGCTGCCCGCAGAGCCCATGAGCCTGTTCGAGCAGTGGTTTGCCCAGGCCCGCACTGAGAGAGTCCAGCCCAACCCCAACGCCATGACTCTCGCCACAGCCGACGAGACGGGCACGCCCTCGGCCCGCATCGTGCTCTGCAAGAGCCTGGAGGCCGATCGGGGCTCAGTGGTCTTCCACAGCAACTACCACAGTCGAAAGGGCCGGGAGCTGGCCCGTGGGCGGGCCGCTGCGGTGTTCCACTGGGACGCGCTGGATCGGCAGGTCCGCATCGAAGGCCCCGTCGAGCGGGTGAGCGAGGCCGAGAGCGACGCGTACTTTGCCACGCGCAGCTGGGAAAGGCGGGTCGGGGCGTGGTCGAGCGAGCAGTCCGAGCCGCTGGCCAGCCGCGAGGCGCTGTTCGAGCAGATCACCGAGACCATCATCAAGCTGGACCTCGACCTTGGGGCGCTGATGCGCGGCGAAGACGTGGCGGTCCCCCGCCCGCCGTTTTGGGGCGGGTACCGGCTTTGGGCGCAGCGGGTCGAGCTTTGGATGGGCGGCACGGGCCGAATCCACGACCGGGCCGAGTGGACGCGCGAAGTCGCCAGCCAATGCACCGACGGCGTGCGCGTGTGCGGCACCTGGTCGGCGACACGGCTCAACCCGTGAAGCGCACCAAGCGGTGCGCACACAGGCAGCCCCTATGCTCGGCACATGAGTGAACACCAGCCGGCAACCAGAACCGACGCGGCGAACAGGGCACTCAGCGAGCCGCTGAGGATTCGCCTGCTCGATGACCGGGCCACGCTGCCGAGGTACCACTCGGAACTGGCCTCGGGTCTTGATGTCTCGGCGTGCCTGCCTCGCGGCAAGTTCGAGAGCGAGCGATTCATGCTCGAACCGGGCCGCATCGCGCTGGTGCCCACGGGCCTTTCGATGGCGATCCCCGCGGGCTACGAGGGCCAGGTGAGGCCCAGGTCGGGCCTTTCGACCAAGCACGGCGTGACGGTGCCCAACGCGCCGGGCACGATCGACGCCGACTACCGCGGCGAATTGATGGTCGCGCTGATCAACCTCGGCGGCGAAGCGATCGAGATCCACCACGGGCTGCGCATCGCGCAGCTGGTGATCGCTCCGGTCGCGCACGTGCGCATCGAACAGGTCGAAACGCTGGACGAGACCGCTCGCGGCACGGGCGGGTTTGGCAGCACGGGCCTGGCGTAGAGCTCCGGTCGAGAGCCTGGTGGTCGAGAGCTTGACGGCCTAGAGCTTGAGGTCGCCCAATCCGATGCCGAGCCCTCCGGCGCTGCCGAGGCCGCTGCCGGTGGTCTTCTTTTCTTTCTGCTTGCCCTGCTCGCGGAGGCGGCGCAAGGCCGGGGTCTCCTTGAGGATTTCTTCAGGGGCTCGCGTGTCGCGGATGTTTCGGCCGTCGTTGCGGCCCTCGCGCGGGCGGATGCCCTTGGGTGTCTTGCCAGGTGCTGCGGCTTCTTGCTTGCCCTCAGCCCGCTCGGGGCGTTCCTTGGCCTGCTTGATGCTCAGCGAGACCTTCCGCTCAGCGGGATCGATCTTGAGCACCTTGACGGTGACGACCTCGTCGGGCTTGACGACGTCTTCGACCTTCTCGACCCTGCGCCACTCAAGCTCAGAGATGTGCACCAGGCCCTCGACGCCCGGGGCGACCTCGACGAAGCAGCCAAAGTCGAGCAGCTTCGTGACGCGGCCGGTGACGATCTCGCCCTCGGTCAGTTCGCCGCCCGCGCTCTGGAACGGATCGTCTTGAAGCTGCTTGAGCCCGAGGCTGATGCGGTCGTTCTCCCAGTCGAGCTTGAGAATCTGCACGCGGACGTGCTCACCCTCTTTGATGAACCGCCCGACGGCTTTCTCGCCCATGCCCACGCGGTCGTGGGTGAGGTCGGTGATGTGGACGAGCCCGTCGATGCCGCCGAGATCGACAAACGCACCGAACGGCATGATCTTGCGGACCGTGCCCTCGACCTTGTCGCCCTCTTTGAGCTTCTCACGGAGTTCGGCGGCCTTGACCTTGCGCTCGGCGCCGAGCAGGTCGCGCCGGCTGAGCACGATGTTGCCCTTGCCGCTGCGGTCGATTCGGCTGACCTTGCACTCGAGCCGCTGGCCCACGAACGAGGACAGATCGGCGATGCGCTCGAACGAGACCTGGCTGGCGGGCATGAAGGCGCGGCGTTTGGCGACCTCGAGCTCGAGCCCGCCCTTGTTCACGCCGGTGACATCGGCCTGCACGATCTGGCCCTGTTCAAGCATCTCCCAGTCGGCCTTCTCGACCGAGCCGGGACGGATGCAGATGTAGAGCGACTCCTGCGCTTCGTAGCGCGTGATGACGACTTCCATCGCGTCGCCGGGCGTCGGAAGCTCGTCGTCTTTGAACTGCGATCGCTCCATCACGCCCAGCTCTTTGGGGCCGAACTCGACGAAGATGTCGGACGGACCGACGCTGACAATCTTGCCCGTGCGGTGCTCGCGGCCGGCCTGAACCACTCTGGGCCCGCGCAGCTTGGCGGGGGCCGCGCTCAGTGGCGGCTTGGTCTTGTGGTCTTCGGGGATCGCGTTGAGCTCGTCCATCGCGGCGTCGATCTCGGCGCGCGTCTGCGCATCGAGCACGGGCTCAGCGTATGCCTTGGGCGCATCTGGCTGGGGCGCGGCCTCGGGCTGGGTGACGGGCTTGTTGGCGATGGGATCGGAAGGGCTCGTGGGTTCGGTCATGACCTGGGGCTCGTTGCTGGCTGCGTTCGAACAAGATTCGCAGCGCACCGTGGCTGCGTGGAAGACATGCGACATCGAGGGCCGGCCCTCAGACAGCAGGAGTGTATCGCCAAAGGGCGGGCTCACCAGCAGACAGATTCCGCTTTCTGGGGCGAGAGGACGGTTTTCAATTGCTTGGCTCGATTCACACCAGATTCTGATGCACGTTCAGGCGGTCGGGCCCGCGGCTGAATCAGCCAGGTTGGAGGCGCCCGCGACCTCGCCCATCGTCTCGCGGGCAGCCTCGACGATCCGCTCAGCGGTCCGCACGTTCACCCAGCCCGCGTTGGCGTCGATCGAGGGCAGGTCACCCGTGCGGACGGCGCTCAGAAACGAGCGGATCTCCATCAGCAGCGGCTCGGCGTCG
>CAYGSG010000093.1:0-10018 GCA_964352615.1 uncultured Phycisphaeraceae bacterium | reverse complement strand
CGCCTCTCCCTCCGCATAAGGCGCAAGTGCTGCGCCCATCAAGACCAACGCTTGTCAATTGAATGTGGAAAGCCTGTTGAGTCGATACAGGCTTCGCCGGATAATCGCCCATTTGTGCAGGCTGGTCCGGTCGATCGCCTCGCGCGGTGCACGGATGCCCGAGCGGCGGTGGCGGTCGAGCGATTGTTTTGGATCCTCCTTGCTGACAGGAGGTTACGACCATGGACAAGCTGCACTACCGTCCGGCTCCGAGCCCCGAGGCTGCCGATCAAAGCGACCGATTGGTCTTCCCCTCGCCCCATCGGGCCGTGCGTCTGCGCCTCCATCTCGATGAGCAGCCAGCCCCATCGGCCAACCCGATGGAGGACTCGGCCATGTGGATGGACGCTGCCATCGACTCGGCCCAGGACCGCATCGACGCGATCCGCTCGCTGCTGAGTGCGGAAGCCGCGGGCGATGACGACGGCCCTCGGGCCGCCTGAGGCTTATCTGCTGACGCGGATCACCACCGCCGTCGCGTCATCGGGCCGCGTTTGAAGGCCCGCGAACTGCCGAAGCGACCAGAACAGGTGCTCGATGACGTCCGCGGCCGATGCCGCGGCGTTGCTTTCCAGAGCCTCGTTCACCGCTGCGTACATACCCGCTCTGCCGAACCGCTCGCCCGAAAAGCTCATCGCTTCGTCGATGCCGTCGGTGTACGCGACGACCGTGTCGCCCGGTTTGAGTTGCACGGTCGTGCTCCCGTACGCCGCGTGCGCATCGATCCCGGCTACCAGCCCGCCGCGTGAGAGCTCTTCAACTTCGTGCGTCTTGGCCCGGACAATGAACGTGGGCGGGTGACCCGCCGAGGTGTACCGCAGCGTCAGGTTCACCGGATCGATCACGCCGTACCAGATCGTCGCGAACTCGCCGACGTCCGTGTCACGCGTGATGTCGCGGTTGACCCGCTCCATGACTTCCTCGACGCAAGACACCGAGTCGGCGTGCGCGCGCAGCGACGTGCGCACCGAGGCCATGAGCATGGCTGCGGGTACGCCCTTGCCGACGACATCGCCGACCGCAAAGCCGAGCCTGCGCCGGTCGGCGCGTAAGGTCTCGAACACGTCGTAGAAGTCGCCGCCCACCTCGAAGCTTGGCTGGTAGCGAGCCGCCACATCGATGCCCTCAAACTGTGGCATCCCGCTGGGCAGCATGCGTTGCTGAATCTGCGCCGCCATCCGCATCTGCCGTTCGTACTCGCGCTCGCGCCGCCTGAGCTTGAGCAGCCTGGCAAGGTGCACCGAGGCCGCCGCCTGCTGCGCAATCGATCGCACCAGCCTTTGCTCGGTCTCGCTAAAGGTACGGGTGCTGCGCCCGTAGAGCCGCAGCACCCCAAGCGGTGCGCCCCGAACAGACAGCCCCGAGCACACAAAGCTCACCACGCCTTCGCGCTCGACCATCTCAGGAATGCGCACCATCTCGTGCAGCCGGAGATCCTCGATCATGACCACTTCGCCCGCCAGCGCTCGCCTGTCAAACTCGCGGCCGTAGCTCAGCGTCTCGTCGCTCGAAGTCCATGCCTCGCTCAACCCGACCGAGCCTCGCAGCACGAGGCCTTGTTCGTCGTCGCTGAGCCGGTCGTCCTCTCCCTCGGGCAGCAGCACGATCGAGCCCGCATCCAGATTCAGAATCCGCAGCGCCGACTCGAGCGCGCGCTCGAGCACCACGCCCTCGTCGGTGCCGTCGACCATGAGCGATGTCAGATCGAACAGCACGCCGATCTCGTCGATCCCTCGCCGCTGCGCGAGCGATATCTCGCAGAATTCTGCCGCCGTTCGGCTCAGCCGAACCAGCGCCGTCATCAGATGGTCGGCGACTCCTGCGTCTGTGGCGGCCTCGCCCGTCGCGCGCAGCGTAGCGACCGCCTGACCGCCCACCACAATCGGCACCTCGCCCAGCACGTCACCATCGTGCGTCGCTGGCTGCACCGTCCACGAACGCTCGCCCCGTTCGCGTTCAAATCCGGTGTCGGCGCTGCGGACAACCCGCTGGCCCTGTTCGTCCAGCAATTCCACGGTGATCCCGGACAGCTCCGAGAGCGAATCGCACATCTCCACGAGCGAGCCGTCGGTCATGAACTCGGCCAGCCGAAGCGATCGCGGTTCCGCGTGCAGCGCTTCAATCACGGCTTGTCGTCCGCGAGCCACACCTGGCCCAGCAGCTTGGCCAGCGCCAGCTCTGATCGCGAACCCGAACGCAGCTGTTCGAGCCCATCAAGCACGAGCTGCCGATTGTCGCTCTGGAACCCGACGTACGCACGCATCAGCCCGATGCTCGCCTGCGGCAGATCCGCAGCAAAGCCCAGCTCCTTGAGCAGCAACTCCAGCCGCTCAGAACTCGGCAGCAGGTTCTCGGCGTAGCGCACACCGACCAGCTCGGGGAACCGCGTGAACGTCTCGCGAAGATTCGAAGAACCCGAACGCAGCAGGCCGCCGCCCATCTGCGCGTGGACTCGGCCGATCATCGCCGTCGGGTCGTTGGGTCGAATCGACAGCGCTGTGACAAACCGCTCTTCGGCATCAAAGTACCGACCCTCGGTGAGCAGGCTCTGCGCTCGCGCCATGTGCAGCACATACGCCGCGTCCACCTCGATGCCAGCCTTGCGCTCGACCAGCGCGTCGACCCTTGGCACGCCCCTGAGCAGCTCGATCTCGTAGTCGCTCAAGAACGCATCGTCTTGCTCGAACGCGGCGCCGCCGTCGATGCTGAGCATCTCGCGGATCGTGCTCAACCGCCCCAGTGTCAGCAGGCCAGCGCCTGCGACGTCGGCCGGGTCAGCCACGGGGCTGGCGCCGGTATCTAGTGGGTCGAGTGGGTCGGACGTGGTCGGGTTGGGAACGCCGGGAATGGCCGGGTTGAGCGGATCATTCGCTGCGGGAACGTCCCCAGTCGGAACATCGGCGGGGTCGTTGGCCAACGGATCGGTCGGGGCCGGTGCATCGACGCCCGGCACGGGGCGCAGCGGATCGACGGGCCTACGAACGATTTGGCGGTTGATCGCCGACAGCATGCCCGGGCTGGTCTCCGCGGTGCGCAGCGCGGTGCTGTCGGGCCGCATGCCGCCGAGCACCAGCGGCGAATCGATGGGCCGCATGCGCACGCCCGCAGCGGGCGACGCCACCACGTCGTACGACTGCCGGCCCAGACCCAGATCAACCGTCTGCACGGTCGCTGGGTTCAGGCTGCGTTGACCGACCAGCCCCGAGACCGATCGCAGGTCTCTCGCCTCGGCTCGCAGCGTTTCGCCCGCAGCCGCGAGTTCCTGGTAGGTGCGCTCGCCGAGCGGGATGCTTCGGAACGGCTCGGCTGAATCCCCCATGGCCCGAGCGGGGAACGCTGAAGCAGACAGCACGATGTGCGACGGGTTGCGCGCCACGATGCCCGAGCCGGTGTAGCCCGAGGGCGCGGCGCTGCCGGTGCTGAGTGCGAACTGGAAGCGGAGCGCATCGGTGCCGCTGACGCCCTGAGCCGCCAGGCCCGAAATGGCCGAGTCCCTGCGGAACGCGTAGGTGACGTCGCTGCCGAGTTCGCCCCGGAACTCGAGCGCTGAGCCGTAGCCCGCGTCGCCCCTGAACGACAGCCCGCCCGCAGCACGCCCGGTGACGATCGCGTTCTGGAACTGGATCTCTCGGCGGAACTGGTCGGTGCGGGACTCGCTATTGAACTGCCGCTGATAGACATCAAGCGGGTTGGCCAGACCGGTCCCGTCGCCCAAGGCGTTCTGCGCATGGGAGGCCGAGGCCGCCATGCCGATCGCGGCGATGAGCACCGCGGCGGGATTCAGAACCGAGCCGATCGTGTTCATACCAATCTTGACCGAAACAGTCTTTGCCAACACAAGGTGCGTGCGCCTGCGCATGAGGCCTCCTGACAGGATTCTTCAGCCGGGTGAATGGTACGACGCCAGAAGCCGCCGCTTGGTCTCCCATCGGCCCGATGGGGCTCCACGCTCAACGCGAACGCGCTCCCCAAGAGACCGTTCTTCTCTTACGGTGAACCGCTGGGCTGGGTTCATCCAAGCAGGGCGGTTGGCTCTCAGCTGGAGCGGGCCTTGCGGACCCGTGCCGATTGGGCGTTGCCCGCAGCCTTTTTGGGCCTTCGTGGGCCGCTGCGGGGCGCGGGTTTGGCCTCGAACCCCTCGCTGCGGGCATCGGCGTTGTAGGTGCGCTTGGGCCGGGAGGGCGTTGCTGCTCCCCCGCCCCCACCACCACTGTTGCCACCGGCCCCGCTGTTGGTCTTGACGGGACGACGACCCGAGCCAGACCCAGAGCCCGAGCCACTCGCCGAGCCCGAGCGGTAGCCCGAACCAGAACCTGAGCCGGAACCAGCGCCGTAGTCCGTGTAGTTGTCCCCGCCCGAACTGGCCTGACCCTGCGTGCGAGCGCGCGGCGGCCGATTGTCGGAACGAGGAGCCGAACGGGGAGCTGAGCGCGGACCTGAGCGTGGCCCTGATCTTGGGGCGGGCCGCTGCTCATTGCGGGGCGTGGTGCTGCCGTTGTTGCTTCGGCTGCCTCGGCCCGAACGCTGCTGGGGCCTGGGGTTCTCGTTGGTGGCGCAGAAGCCCTCGGAGCTGGTCACCGGGCCGAGGTCTTCGGGCAACTCGGTGACTTCCATCGTGGTGCCGATGAGTTTTTCGATCGACCGCAGGAAGTTCCGCTCCTCCCGGCTGCAGAACGAGATCGCGATGCCCGTCTTACCCGCACGGCCCGTTCGGCCGATGCGGTGGACGTACGCCTCGGGCTCGTTGGGCAGGTTGAAGTTGAACACGTGGCTGACCGCCGAGATATCAAGCCCGCGAGCCGCCACGTCCGTCGCCACCAGCACGCGGACCTTGCCCGTGCGGAACGCGGTAAGCGCCCGCTGGCGTTGGGCCTGCGACTTGTTGCCGTGGATGGCGTCGGCCTGAATGCCGTCACGCACGAGCTTCTTGGTGAGCTTGTCCGCCCCGTGCTTGGTGCGGGTGAAGACCAGCGCCCGCGTGACATCGCCCGCTCGCAGCAGGTGCGCCAGCAGCGTGGGCTTGGCCTCGCCCGTGACCTGGTACAGCGACTGCTCGATGAGCGGCGCCGCCGAGGCAACTGGATTGACCGCCACGTGCACAGGGTTGTTCAGCAGCGAGTCGGCGAGCTTCTTGATGTTCGCCGGCATTGTCGCGCTGAACAGCAGCGTCTGGTGGTTCGAAGGAATGGCGCTCGCCACCTTGCGGATTGGGTCGATAAAGCCCATGTCGAGCATCTGGTCGGCTTCATCGAGCACGAAGATCTCGATGGCACGCAGATCGACGTAGCCCTGCTCCATAAGGTCGAGCAGCCGGCCCGGCGTGGCGACGATGATGTCCACCCCGCTTTGGAGCTGCTGCACCTGGCGGTGCTGCTTGACGCCGCCATAGATCACCGCGTTGCGGAGCTTGGAGCGCTGGCCGTAGGTCTCGAAGCTCTTCTCGATCTGGCCCGCGAGCTCGCGGGTAGGCGAAAGAATGATCGCGCGAGGCGAGCGACGCTGGCCCTTGGCGCGAGCGGGCGGGCGCAACGTCAGCAGATCAAGAATGGGCAGCGCAAAGGCTGCGGTCTTGCCCGTGCCGGTCTGCGCACAGCCGAGGATGTCCCGGCCTTCGAGAATCGCGGGAATGGTCTTGGCCTGGATGGGTGTGGGCTTCTCGTAGCCGCGCGAAGCGAGCATGCCGAGAAGAGGCTTGGAGAGCCCGAGGGGCGCGAAGCCCTCCGAGTGAGAGTCAGTAACGGGTGCGTGAGGCAACAACGATCTCCACTGCTGCGCGATCGTGCCGCGCGGCAGAATTAGTAAGGGCAACCCGGGACCATAGATTTGGAACTTGGAGTGGCCGGCTGGGGAAGTCTCTGGCGGAGTACGCCCGCAGAGCTTGCCAGCAGATTCTCGGCGCCGACTCGGTGGACCCACTCACGGGTGCAACAGATCGGGCCAGACTACCGGCGGTAAGCAACATGGTAGGCGCTCTGCTGCACTCGCAACGCCCAAAGGGGCTGTTCCCCTTTTCTCATATGATGCGTTTGGCAGCTCAGAGCCCGCCCGCAGCCCCCGAGGACACCGCCCATGAAACCCCGGCTCATCGACAGCCTTCGGCTCAAATGGCGCCTCGTGATCGCTTATTGGACGCTGCTGTTCGTCGCCGCCTATTTCGCAACCGCTGCATGGCTGGCGATGTCCGGCGAGATCGATGGGCCGGCGGGCGACTACCTGGGCCTGGGCGGCCTCGCCAACATCAAGGATGTCATCTTCCACCGGCCGTTCAACATCTTCATGGCGGTGTGCATGGGTGCGTTCATCCTTCTCCAGCTCATGCTCGTGCTCCCGATGCGGTACCCCGCCCGGGCCGAACGAGGCGCTCCCGTGTGGCTCGCCATCATCGGTGCCGCCCTGCTCGCTGCGGGGCTGGTCGTGGGCTTTATCGCTGCGCTGGTCGGTGCGCTTGGCGAATACGGCGTGATCGACTCGATCCCGATCGACTCCTGGTGGGGGCTGGCTGTGGTGGTCGCGGTCCACTGGGCGCTGATGATCCCACTGATGGCGGCCTTCGTAAAGCGGCAAGATAATGAGGGCGTTACCCGCAAGCTCTCGATGCTCATCTTCGTGGGCAGCATCGTGGATGTGGCCGCGATGATCCCGCTCGACGTGATGATCCGCCGAAAGACGAACTGCTATTCATGGAGCACCTCGGTGTTCTCGCTCGGAGCTGCTACGGCCATCGGCCTGCTCGCGCTCGGCCCGGCGGTGTGGCTCCCCATTAGCTGCCAGCGCCGGCGGCGCTGGTTCGAGACCCGGTGCGCTGCCTGCGGGTACGACATGACCGGCGGGGGCGACCGATGCCCCGAGTGCGGAACTATCTTTTGTGCGCTCGAAGCAAGCCAGCCTCAGATCGGCAAGCAAGCCAAGCCCCAGCAAGCCGAGTCCCAAGGATCCGAGCCCCAAGGAACCGAGCCCCAAGGAACCGAGCCATGACCAGCGACCGCGCGTACCTCTCGATCGTGCAGTGGCCCGACGGCTGGACCGACGAGGCCAAGGGCAACCTGATCGCCCACGCGACGGGCATGGACCCCTACGACGCGCTGCTCGCAGCCAAGCGGGGCACGCCGGGCGTGGTTGCCATGCTCCCACCGAATGAGGCGGGGGCGGCCCTTACCTACCTTCGCGAGCGCGGCGTGATGGCCAACGCCCCACTCCAGAGCACGATGCTCGCCCTGCCGCGCCCGCTGCACATCAAACGGCTGTTCTGGACCACCGTCGGCACCCGCCATGCCCTGGGCTTCGAGCGCTGGCGCGGCACACCTGCCCAGGGCGTGCTCAACTGCGAGCATCTGTTCCTGATCGTCCGCGCCATGACCCGTTCCAGCGAACGCCGCGTCAACACCAAGCCAAATTCCCGCATGGGCGGCGTTGCTACGGGCTTTATCGTCGGCGGGGTCGGTGGTGCGATGATCGGGGGCGCCCTCGCGGGCCGCGGGACGGTGCCTGATGTCAGCTCGCGTGTGAACACGAATGAAGCCATGGACATCTACACCCGAGCGCCCACCGGCGAGATGCAGCGGCTGCGCATCACCTCGGGCCGGTTCAACGCCGACATCCTCGCCGAACACCGGGGCGTTTCCGCCAAGGAGTACATGCAGGGCGTCGAGGCATTGCTGACGCAGTCCAACCGGCGCGCGCTGGTCGATACAGGCTTCGATGACTTTCGCGCCCCAACCGACACGCTCCAATCGCACTTCAAATCCACCGGCTCATCGTCCGTACAGAAGCACACCGACGCGGGCGCGTTCGAGTTCTACAGCGAGTGGGCCTGCCTGCTCTACACCGCCATGCTCGGCTAATCGGCTATTGGCTGGGCGAACTGCCCGCCGCCATCAGCGGTTCGAACGGCATCCAACGGCACGGCTCAGCGCCCGTGCTCGGCGCGAGCATCGCGTGGTACGCCTCACGCGGGACTTCGACAAGGCCAAACTGCTCGGTGTGCGGATTGGCCAATTGCACATCGCACGCCGAGTAGCCCCGGGCGTGCAAGTGAGCCAGCAGATGCACCAGGCACACCTTGCCCGCATCGGTCCCAAACTCGAAGTCCGTCACCATCGACTCGGCGCAGAACACCGGCCCCGCGCGGCCCGGTACGGATACCCCGTAGAGCCCCCCCACCAACCGGCCCGATTCATTTCGCGCCTGGATGCTGTGCGCGTGGCCAGCGCGGTGCAGCAGGGTGGCGATCATGCGGATCTGTTCGTCGATCCACGCGCCGGGCCGGGACGGATCGCCGCACATCGCCACGACCGCATCGAAGTCCTCATCGCTCGACACCGGGTACCGCTGTTGGCGAACCGTTCGCGCCAGGCGGCGGGGCACGTGCAGCCCCGCTTCAGGCGTCAGCGGCAGCAGCGCCCTCGGATCGGGGTCGTACCAGTAGATCTCCGCGAGCCTGCCGGGCCTCGGATCCTCGGCCATGGGGAACAGACCCCGTCCATACAGCGCGTGCAGTTCAGCCGCCGCCCGCCGCTGGGCGGGGTTCAGACCCGAAGTTGGCTTGGGCGCGGCCATGGCCTATCAGTATGCTTGGGTGGGGGCGAACGCGTTGGGCTGAAATCGAGCCCCGCCCGCTCCCAACACTGAATGGCCCGCCTGCCGAATCAGCGGGGCGAACACGACCACCGGAGACCAGCGATGGACGATGCAACAGCAGGATTCCTCGAAGAAAACTTCATCTTCATGGTGCTCGGCTTGGTCGGCATCATCGCCATCGTGTTCGGGAGCTTTGCTTCGGTCATCAATCGATCGACCAAGGAGCGCAGCCGGCGCGAGATCGCGGCGTACATCGCCGAGGGCTCGATGACCGCGGCCGACGGCGAGCGCCTGATGAAGGCCGGTCCGAAGGAAGACGACTAGCTCGGTGTCCTTACGGGCACGGCCCGATGAGACCGAGCAGAGCGAGGAAGTCGCCGAAGCTCACCATGCCGTCGCCACCGATGGTGCCGAAGTCGTCCGCGATGTCGCCGGTGCAGCCGGGTGTGCCGCCCGGGCAAGGACCAACCAAGCCAAGCAGCGCGAGGAAGTCGCCAAAGCTGACCATGCCGTCACCGCCGAGCGCGCCGAAGTCGTCGGCGATGTCGCCTGTGCAGACAAGCGATCGCACCCAGACCTCGCCACCGCCACGAAGGTCATCGGGCGTGAAGGCCTGCGTCACCTGACCCGCGAAGGGCCCCGAGTTGATGTCCGCGGTGAGTGTGAAAAGCGGGTTCTCCCCGTCGTTGATCATGAACACGTAGGTGTCTGCCCGTACGAAGGTCGGATTCACAAACGGACCTGTGCCACCAAACTCGGACCTGGCGGTCGGAGGGAACACCTGCGGCATTTGAACGGTGGACTCCGGTGTTGACAGTTCCACGCTGTCGATCGGATCCAGTGACAGGTTCAGCACCACGATCAGATCGCCGGGCACCTCAAGCTGATCGCCACCCGCCGTTGTCGTCGACAGCATCGTCCGTGGGTCTTCGACCATGAAGATGACGAAACGGTCCACCGCCGTCGAGAATCCGGTGTAGGTACGCAGGTCGATGCCCTGGAAGCCCCTGTCGTACAATCCGTACGGCGCAGCCCCGCCACGCAGACCCGGGATCGGCCGCTGCTTGGTTGATGAGAAGGGCGTATCTGCCAGCAGGAAGTCAACGGTTCTGGGCACCTCGATCGTTCCGGCCGCGAACGTCTTGTCGAGTTGGTCGTCGAATGCGCCATAGATCACGGCGCCTGCGTGGTCGGGGTTGGCGTTGCCCGAACTCACATCAAGTTGCGTCGCACCGACCGCGTAGGACGACAGGAACTGCACCGTGCCGCCCGCCCCAGCGCCGCCGTCGCCGCCCTGCCCGCCGCTGCCGCTCGCGCCGGCCAATCCGCCTGTGTTGCCCAGACCACCCGCCCCGCCACCCCCACCCCCCCCGCCCCCCCACCCACCCCACACGCCCGACAA
>CAYGSG010000092.1:0-10371 GCA_964352615.1 uncultured Phycisphaeraceae bacterium | reverse complement strand
CCTTGGTGTCGGGCCGGTGCAGCAAGCGCCAGGGCTGGCTGCGGACCTCGACGGTGAACAGCTTGAACTGGTCGGCCCCGAGGCGGAACCGCGCGAGGATCTGATCGACGTTGGGCCTGAAGCCGTCCCACGAGGTGTTGAGGTCGGCCCCGAGCGATCGGAACTGGTCCAGCGCCTGGTTGGTGGTCTCCATCGCGGTATCGATCTCATCGGACCACGTGGTGTCGGCCTTGGTCATGACGCTGTCGGCGCTGTCGATGATGGAGTCGATCTGCTCGCGGTTGTCGGCGACCAACGCCCGGCCGTCGGTGAACAGGCCGTTGGCCTGGTCGAGCGTCGAATTGAACTTGGTGTTGTAGGTATCAAGGTTCTCGCTGAACGCGCGAGCGTTGGCGAGTGTCGCGTCGACCTCGGCCTTCCACTTGGGCCACGCTGCATCGCGGGCATCGCTCGTGATTTCCGCAGCGTTGTCCATCACGGTGTCGATCTTGCGCGCCCATTCGCCGGGCGGGATGTCGTCCTCGGGCTGCGGGGCCAGAGCGGTCATGAACATGCGGAACTGCTTGGCGCCCTGCTTGAGTTCGTCGACCGCCTCGCCGACCTCGTTGACATCAAGCCCGCGCAGAAACGGCGGGGGCGAAACGTCCGCGACCAGAAGGGCTCCCTCGGGCAGCGCGGGCCTCGAGGCGTCGCCCGTGTAGGCGATGTTCAGGGCCCCGCCGCTGCCCAGCAGCGGGATGTCGAGCAGCACCTTCGCGCCGGGGTGAATCGTCACGTCGTCGTCGAGTTCAACATCGACGATCACCACCAGCCGCTCTGCGGGTTCGGTGGTCTCGAACGGCGCGATCGCCTCGGCGTTGGGCCGGCCCTTCAGATTCTGGTGGGGGACCACCTGCACGTCGAGCACCCGGCCCTTGCGCTTGCCGCCCACCTTGACCGCAGCGTCCCGCTCAAGCCCGCCCGAGCCGGTGTCGAGTTCGAGCACCACGGTGTACGCGATGCGTGCGCCGCCGAAGCTCTGGCCCTTGATCCAGAAAGCGCCGGCTACCAGCCCGACCAGCCCCGAAAGAAGAAAGAGGCCGGCGACAAGGCCCTGCGATGCGTTGGCTTTGCTCATGGTCGGTTGCTCACGGTCGGGGAAGTCGGAGGCGGGCGATAGGGAGGAAGCTCATCAAGCGTACGGGCTCGATCGCGTCATGGGCCAAAGAGGTCGGCTTCAAAGGCCGAGGCGTCCCGGCGTTCGGTGATCGGGCCGTGGGAGTCGCCCCGGAGGAACTGGCGGATGAGTCGGTCGGATTCGGGCCTCGGGGCGGCCTCTTCGTCGGTCAGGTCGCGGAGCTGCTCGTACCACTTGCGGGTCTCGACCTTGAGAATGCGGCCCTTGTCGAGCATGGCCATGCGGTCGGCAATGGTAAAGGCCGAGTCCATCTCGTGGGTGACGACCACGCTGGTGACGCCGAGCTGCTTGGAGAGCGCGACGATGAGCTGGTCGATCTGCGCGCTGGTCACGGGGTCGAGGCCCGCGCTGGGCTCGTCGTAGAACAAGATTTTCGGGTCGAGGGCAAGCGCGCGGGCGAGGCCGGCGCGTTTCTTCATGCCGCCCGATATCTGGCTGGGCAGCTTATCGGCGTGCTCGCGCAGCCCGACAAGTTCGAGCTTGATCTTGACCTGGATGTCGATGATCTGTTCGTCAAGATCGGTGTGCTCGCGGAGCGGCAGGGCGATGTTGTCCGCGATGGACATGCTGTTGAACAGCGCGCCGGACTGGAACAGGATGCCGAACTGCGTGCGCACCGCGTTGAGCTGCTTCTCGGTGGCGCCTTCGATGTCCTGGCCGAGGATGACGATGCGGCCATCGGTCGGCGGGAACGAGCCGATCATCAGGCGCAGCGTGGTGCTCTTGCCCGAGCCCGAGCCGCCCATGATGACCATGGTCTCGCCGGGCATCACATCGAGGTTGATGTCGTCGAGCACGACCTTGCCGTCGAACGCCTTGCGGACCCCGCGCAGCGATATCGCGGCCTCAGGGTTGGGCTCGGGGCACATTGCTCCGTTGGCGGAGTTTGGGCCGAGGTCATCGGCGACGGCCGCCGACGCTGCGGGGGTTGGTTCACCTGGGGTGCTCAAGACCAGTGACTATACGGGAGACGAGCCTCGCTGGGAGTCGTGGGCTATGGCAAGAGCTTGATCTCGCTGCCATCGGGGAGGATGACGATGATGTCTTCGACCAAGCCCATGAAGGGACTGTTGGGGTCGCCGCCAGCGTTGTTGGAGGGCTGCTTACTCAACATCAACAGCACGAGGCCGGATTCCCCGTTCTCGAAGGTGTAGACCGCAGGCATCGGGCTGAGCGACGCGGTCTGGTAGCTGTTGATGCTCTGGCCAAGCGCCCCGAACACGGTGATCCACTCGCCGAATGAGGTGGGCTGGGAGTCAAAGCCACCGACGCTGGCAGCGAGTTCGGTTCGGAAGGCCTCGAACGCTTCGTCCGTGGCGGCTGTCTGGGCGCTGGGGGAGAGCAGTTGTCGAGCCGTGGCGTAGTCGGAGTTGTCAATGGCCTGCAGGTTTGGGTCGATCGCGCCGACCCAGCCCATGAGGACCCGCGCGCCCGAGGCAACACCGATGATCGCGCCGCCCCACAGCATCGTGACCAGCACGCCAACGATCACGCCGGTCCACGCCATCCCGCGCCCACCGACCCGGCCGTTGGACCCGCCGATGGTGACCAGCGCCCCGATGCCCATGAGTGTTCCGAGGATGCTCAGGCCCGGGATGCAGCAGATGATCGAGCAGATCATCGAGAGCAGCGCGAGGATGCTGGTGCGTTCGGGCTCGCCGGGCGCGGAGGTGGGCGAACCGAAATCGGTCATGGTGGGTGCTTGTGCCATGGGCCAAGCTTAGCGGGGCGGGCGATGCGACGCGATGCGACGCGGTGGGCAGCGCGTTACACGGGCAGGGTCGCGCTGAGCCGCTGAAGGCACTCGCCGAGGATGCCCGCGGCCTCGTCCACCTCGGCCTCGGTCGTGTGCCGACCGATCGAGAACCGCAGCGAGCCGTGGGCGTACGCCTCGGGCACGTTCATGGCCACCAGCACCGGGCTGGGCTCGATCGAGCCCGAGGCGCAGGCCGACCCGCCGGAAACGCACACGCCTCGCTCGCTCAGGGCGAGCAGCAAGGCCTGGCCCTCAAGGCGTGGAAAGCCGATGTTGGTGGTGTTCCAAACACGGGCACCCGGCTCGGTCGGGCCGTTGACCTTGGCGCCGGGGTGGAGTTCCAACACGGCGTGCTCGAAGCGGTCGCGGATCGCGCGCTGGCGTTGGCGGAGGGCCTCGTCGGCGAGCCATTCTCGCGACTCGCGGGCTGCGATCCCGGCTCCGATGATGCCGGGCGTGTTCTCGGTGCCGCCGCGCCGACCAAGTTCCTGCGAGCCCATGAGCGTCGGCTTGCACCCGATGCCCGAACGGATCCACAGGAAGCCAACGCCTTTGGGGCCGTAGAACTTGTGAGCCGAGCCGGTCATCATGTCGACGGGCAGCGTGCGCACGTCGGTGGGCATCTTGCCGACCCACTGGGTGGCGTCGGTATGAAAGACCACGCCGGCTTTTTTGCAGATCTCGCCAAGCGTGTGGATGGGCTGGATCGCGCCTGTCTCGTTGTTGGCCCACTGGATGCTGACCATCGCCACATCGCCCGGCGCGAGCAGTTCTTCGAGCGCCCCGGTGACGATCAGGCCCTGCCGGTCGATGGGCAGGTACCGCACCTCGCGGCCCTCGGCCTCGAACGACTCAGCCAGCTTGCGGACCGCTGAGTGCTCGGCCTTGTCGGTCACGAGCACCGCCTTGGAGCACACCGCCAGCGAGCCACGGATTGAAAGGTCCAGCGCCTCGGTGCCCGAGCCGGTGAGGATGACTTCGCGCGGGCGAGCCCCGATCAACTCGGCGATCTCTCGGCGGGCGAGTTCGATCGCGTGGCGGGCCTCTTGGCCCGGCCGGTGCAGGCTGGACGGGTTGTGCCAGTACTTGCAGAGGGCCTGGCCGATGGCCTCGCAGACAGCGGGGCTGGGCGGAGTCGTCGCGTTGTGGTCCAGATAGATCACAGCAGCGAGTTTAGCTGATGGTGGGGGTGCGAAGCGAGCAATACGCCTTCAAAGCCTGCGGTCCCGCGTGCGATTGGGTCGTCAGTGCTCGTGGTCAACCCTTTGCGTGGTCAACCGGCTCCGTCGCCGCCCCGCCCGATAAGGATGCGGGCGATGACTTCCTGTACGTGGGTGCCGCTGGAGGCGTCGATGCCGTGGCCGGGGATCTCCATGGCGGAACTCACGCCGTAGCCGAGGCCCGAGTAGATGAGCAGCCACGCGATGAGATCGGGGCTGAATCGGCTGGTGACGCGGCGGTTGTCCTGGGCCCGCTGAAGCTCTGTCTGGAGAAAGTCGTGCAGCTTGCGGATGTGGTCTTCAAGGGCCTCGCGGATGGCGGGCTCGTGGCCGACCTCGCTGATGGCTTGCAGGAACACGCGGTAGCCCTGCTTGCCGTCGCCGGTGACCATCGGGTTGTCGCCGATGAGGCGCTTCAGGCGCTCAGCGGGGTCGTCGGCGCCTGCGAGGTGCAGCTTCCAGCGTTCGAGGGTTTGTTCCCCGGTACGGCGGATGAGCGCCACAAACAGGTCTCGCTTGGACTTGAAGTGGCGGTAGATGATCGGCTCGGTCACGCCCGCAGCCCGGGCCAGCTCGGCGGTGGTGGAGCGCGCGTAGCCACTCTGCGCAAAAAGATCGGCAGCGCAGTCGAGCAGTTGGGTTCTTCGCTCTGCGGCGGGCAGTCGGCTCATCGCTGCTCCTGATCGGTCTGGCCCCCCGGCCGGCGTGAGGCTCATCGCCGAAGGCACGGTAGAGCGCACCGATTGCTCGATGGGGCCTAGCTCGGCGAATCTTCGCAAGTTCCGCTTTCGCCCTGCTCAGCCATGCCGCCTTGGGCGACGATCGTCGGCTCGCGGGGCATGCCCCACAGGGGCACGGGGTCGTAGCCGCCTTTGGTGAACGGCTGGCAGCGGAAGATGCGGCCGATCGTGAGCCAGGCGCCGCGAATCGGCCCGTGCCGTCGGTACGCCTCGAGCCCGTAGCGGCTGCACGAGGGCTCGAATCGGCACTGCCCGCCCATGATGGGGCTCAGCAGCAGCCGGTAGAGCAGGATGACCGCGACAAACGGCAGGCTTGCGACCCGGCCCAGCCGCGAGGGGCCGGGGCTGGGAGATGGCCCGTGCGGGGTGATCGATAGGTCTTCGGGCTGGCCATCGGGGCTGGTCATCGGGCGTCCCGCTTGTGCCACTCCCGGCTGACACGGCCAGCGAGCGTGGTGAAAAGCTCTCGGTACCGCTCGGTGGGCATGGCCTCGTGGGGGCGGGCCGCGATCACCCAGTCGTAGCCGATGGCGCTGCCCGGGGCAGGGGGCAACTCGGGCCGGCAAAGTCGGAAGGCCTCTCGCAGGTGGCGTTTGACCCTCGCCCGGCGGACAGCACCCCCGACGCGCTTGCCGATCGAGAGGCCTAAGCGGTGGTGGGGCAAGCCGTTGGGGGCTGCGAGGACCAGCAGCGGGCCTGCGGCCTTGCGGAGCCCTGTCTTGAAAACCCGGTCGAACTGGGCTGAGCCCGAGAGCCGATCGCGCCGGCGAAAGACCAGCCGGGCGGGCTGCTCGGGCGGTGTGGCTCCGGGTTGGGCGGCTGCGTCAGGCACAGCCCAAGGATACGAGCCAGAGGGGGGCGGTCAGGCAACTCGCGTCAGACGGGCCGATCACGGGACTGGCTGAGAGGCTGGCTCGGCGGCAAAAGCCCCGTAAGCAGCAGCAGCATCGAGACGACGATCAGCCAAGGACGGTGCTTGCGGCTGGTGGTCAGGCGTTCGAGCAGCGAGCGGGCCTGGGGCTGCGGCGGGGGGTCGGCCATCGGCGGATCGAGGTCGTCGAGCACGTTGGCATCGGGCAACTGGTCGATGGTAAAGCCGGTGCCGACCAGCGGGCTTCGGCCCTCGGGCAACTCGCGAAGCTGGGTCAGCACCAGCGAGCGGACCACCGTGGGATCCCTCGATTGCACGGCTGCCAGGTACCGATGGTGGCGTGAGAAGCGTTCCTGCTGAATGGCTTCGGAGGCCAAGGCCCGGTCGCGGTGCCAGAGCACCTGCCGCAGGTCGGCCTGTGCGGGCAGAATGACGGTGGCTGCCAGCAGGGCGAAGCCCGCTAGCAGGAACAGCCAGCTTGGGCTGGGCAGGTTGAACATCGGTCGGCCCATGTATGCACGGCCTATCGGCTGAGCGGGATTGCTGGCTCTACACTGGCGGCGCATGCGTCGAAGGGTGGCGATCACGGGCATCGGGGCGGTCTCGGCGCTGGGCGTCGGGATGGATGCCCTGTGGGCGGGCATGGTCGAGGGGCGAAGCGGGCTGGGGCCGATCGAGCGGTTTGATCCCAGCGGGTTCGCCTCAAGGCTCGGCGGCGAGGTCCGGGGCTTTACCGCCCGCGACCATGTGCCCAAGACGTACCGCAAAGCGGTCAAGGTGATGGCGCGGGACATCGAGCTGGCGGTGGCTGCAGCGGCTGAAGCGGTGGCCGATGCGGGCCTGGTGACCAAGGCTGGCGATGGGGCGGAGCTGACGTACCCAGCGGGCAGGCTTGGGTGCCAGATCGGCGCGGGGCTGATCGCTGCGGACACGACCGAGCTGAGCATCGCGCTGACGACCAGCCTCGTCGAAGAAGATGGAATCGAGCGGTTCAGTTGGGCGCGGTGGGGCAGCGAAACAGGCGCCGAGCCGGGCAGCGGCGGGGCGATGGTGAACCTCCAGCCGCTCTGGCTGCTCAAGTACCTGCCGAACATGCTGGCGTGCCATGTGACGATTCTGCACGGGGCCGAGGGGCCGAGCAACACGCTGACGTGCGGCGAGGCCAGCGGGCTGCTCAGCGCGGGCGAGGCGGCGCGGGTCATCGAGCGGGGCGATGCCGAGGCTTGCTTTGCGGGGGGCGCCGAGGACAAGCTGAACCTGATGGCGATGGCGCGGATGCACCTGGCCAAGCGGCTTGCTGCGACGGGAAGCAGCACGGACGCGATGGCGTTCTGCAAGCCGTTTGATCCGTCGGCGGATGGAGGCTTGCTGGGCGAGGGCGGGTCGGTGGTGATCCTTGAAGCGATGGACGAGGCGTGCGCGCGCGATGGCAAGGTGTACGCTGAACTCGCGGGTTTCGGCGCAGGCCAGTCGGGGCTGGCGATGGCGGGCATCGGCGATGGCGAGCCGCCGATGGTCAACGAGGGTTTGGTCGTTGCGATCGAGGCGGCGCTGGAAGATGCGGGCGTGCGCGCAAGCGATGTCGATGCGGTCGTGCCGGCGGCGATGGGCGTGGCGTGGCTTGATACCGCTGAGGCGGGCGCGCTGCGAGCCGTTTTCGGCGACCGGCTGGCATCGATCCCGATGGTGACGACGCGGCCATTTGTGGGCGAGTGCATGGCCGGCGGCGGGGCGCTGCAACTGGCGGTGGGCGCGAAGGTGCTGAGCGAACAGCGGCTGCCCGCAAGGCTGCACGGGTCGGAGCCAGCCAAGGGCTTGGACGCGGGCGCGTGCGCCTCGCGACCGGCCACGCTTTGCACGGTGCTGGTGTGCTCGACTTCGATGGGCGGGCAGAACGCAGCGGTGGTGTTACGGGCAGCGAGCCACTGAACGCACGAGGCTTTTGATTTCTACACACTTCTAGACAGGAGGACGGGCATGCACAACAGACAAGGCGGACGCGGCGGCAGTGGTGGTGGAGGCGGCGAACGGCGGGGCGTGCAACTGAGCGATCTTGACCCGGCGCTGACCGAGATGAGCCGAAAGGTGATCGGCAGCGGCATCGAGGTGCACAAAATCCTCGGGCCGGGCTACGAAGCGGACGTGTACCTCAAGGCGCTGTGCCTGGAGCTGGACGAGGAGGGCGTGAGCTACGAGCGCGACCACTCGTTCGAGATCGACTTTGACGGCGACATCGTGGGGCACACCGTGGCCACGCTGTATGTGGGCGGGCGGTTCTTGGTCGAGGTGCTGGCGCGCGTGGGCGAGGTCGGCGCGGGCGAGCGCAACCGGCTGCGCGCGCAGCTGCGTGCAGCGGACTGCGAGCTGGGGCTGATCGTGAACTTCGGCGAACGCCGACTCAAAGACGGCCTGGTGCGGGTGCTCAACTACGACAAGCTCAACCCGCGCGACGACGAGTACGAGGACGACGATGCGGATGAGGACAACGCGGGATGAGCACGCGCCGGGTGGTCATCACGGGGCAGGGCGCGGTCACGCCGCTGGGGCATACCGCTGCGCAGACGTGGGCGGGCTTGCTCGCGGGGCGCAGCGCGGTCGGCCCGATCGAGGGGTTCGAGGCCCAGCAGTTCTCGACGAACTTCGGCGCGGAGGTCAAGGGCTTTTTGGCCGACGAGCACCTGACGACCGAGCAGTTGCGTGCGCACGCGGGCGCTGGTAAGAGCACGCTGTTTGCGCTGGCCAGCGCGCAGCAGGCGTGGAAGCAGGCCGGGCTTGGAACGCTCGATGACCGCCAGCGGCGGCGCGTTGGGGTGTACCTGGGCGCGGGCGAGGGCACGCCCGACTACGCGAGCCTGGTCGATGTGAATCTGGCGGGGTGGGATGCGGACACGCGGCAGAGCGATCCGGTGCGGTGGGCGCAGTCGGCGATGGCGCTGATGACCGCAGCCAAAGAGATCGAGCAGGAGCCCAACGTCGCGGTCGCGCACGTCGCTGAGTTGGTTGGAGCGATGGGCCCTGCGATGAACTGCATGACCGCGTGCGCAGCGAGCACGCAGGCGGTCGGTGAAGCCGCTGCGATCATTCGGCGGGGCGACGCGGACATGATGCTCGCGGGCGGGTGCCACTCGATGCTGCACCCGCTGGGCATGACGGGGTTCATGCGTCTGACCGCGATGAGCACGAGGCGGGATGATCCCTCGCGCGCTGCCAGGCCTTTCGACCGCACGCGCGACGGGTTCGTGATGGGCGAAGGGGCGGGGATTTTGGTGCTTGAGTCATTGGAGCATGCGCAATCGCGCGGCGCGACGGTGCTCGCAGAGATCGCGGGCTTTGGTTCGTCGGCCGATGCGTTCCGCATCACGGACATGCACCCCGATGGCGAGGGCGCCCGGCTGGCGATGGCCAGCGCGATGCGAGAGGCCGGGCTCGATCCCGAAAAGTCGCGAGCAGACGGCGGGCCGATGGTGGACTACATCTCGGCGCACGGCACGGGCACCAAAGAGAACGACCTGGTCGAGACGCGGGCCATCAAGCGGCTGTTCGGCGAGCAGGCGAGCAGGCTCGCGGTCAGCTCGATCAAGTCGATGATGGGCCACCTGATTCAGGCCGCGGGTGCGGTCGAACTGATCGCGTGCGTGCAGGCGATTGCGACGGGGTGGCTGCCGCCGACGATCAACGTGAGCGAGCAGGACCCCGCGTGCGATCTCGACGTGATCGCCAACGAGGCCCGCGATATGAACCCGCGAGGCGGGGTCGAGGTCTGCCTGAGCAACAGCTTCGGGTTCGGCGGGCAGAATGATTCGCTGGTGGTTCGGCGGTTCCGGGACTCGTTCTAGATCGGGCAAGGGGCAGTGAAGCTGTCTTGTGTGCAGCCCGGGCCATTTACGACGATACTGCTGGCATGAAGATGATGGCCATTGTTCTGGGGCGGGCGCTGCCCGCGGTCGCGGTGCTGGCGGCGTGCGGCATCGCTGGGTTGTTCGGGCTCGAACTCGCGCGCACGCAGGCGCAGGGCGAGATCTACCGCGAACGGCTGGGCGAACTGAGCACGAACTACGCCGGGCTCGTCGATCGGTACAACGTGGCGGTGCGGCAGTCGGCGGTGACCGAACTGCTGGTCGAGCGCGGCGCGGATAACGGCGGGCTCACGCTGGCGGTGATCGTGCGCGATGCGATGGGCGAACGCAAGCGGATTGAAACGCCTTACGACCCGAGCGGCGAGATCTATGTGGACTTTGTGGTGATCGAGGGGCGGGTGTGGATTCGCCGGGTGTTTGATGCAAACACCAGGCCGAGCGATGCGGTCATCATCGACCCGGCGGTCGCGGACGTGCAATGGAGCATGGACGGCAGCGGGTACGGCAAGGCCGTGTACCGGTCGCTCGGTGAGGGCCGATGGGCGGTGAGCGTGACGGGCAGCGGGGCGCTTTCGCTCTCGCCGGTGGATGGCGAGGGCGAGATTGCGCTGGTGGCGCCGCCGACGCTCACGCCGATGGAAGAGATCGAGGCGCAGGCCGAGGCCAAGGCTGAGTCGATTGGGTGGCGGGATGTTCTGGGGAGGCTGCTGGGGGGGTAAGGCAGAAAGGCAGTGAGGCAGTGAGGCAGTG
>CAYGSG010000091.1:0-10429 GCA_964352615.1 uncultured Phycisphaeraceae bacterium | reverse complement strand
GGCGGTCTCCGGGGTTGCGTGCAGGCGTTGATGGTGGCCTGGGGAGGTGTGGTCAAGGGATACCGGCGTCATCGGTCCGCGCGGCGGCGTGGCTGTACCGCGCGGGGCTTGGGCGATTCTAGAGGCAGGCTGAAGCGACAAAATTGTTTGGTGATCGGGTGGGTGCGATTGACTCGGCAAGCGAGAGACGTACCCTCTTGGGCTCGCCTCCGAGCGGACAGGTGTCGTCCCGGATGGACCCGGGATGGTTTGCTGGCCTTGAGGGCCTGAGTGAGGCGTGTGCACGCGGCTGCGGGAGCGGCCAACGTCGCACAATGCGTGCTGGTTTCTTCTCGGGTGCGAGAGCATCCGACGGGGTATTGTCGCCGCCGAGTGTTTCGGTGGTGAGTGAATGAACGGAGCGATGTCGAGCATGAGCGGCCCGAAGATCCGAATTCGTATGGAGGCGTACGACCACATCGCCCTCGATGCTTCGGCACGCGAGATTGTGGACCACGCCAAACGGACCAACGCCAAGGTCAAAGGCCCGGTGCCGCTGCCGACGCGCATCGAGCGTTACACGGTGCTGCGTTCGCCGTTCGTTGATAAAAAGAGCCGCGAGCAGTTCGAGATCAGGACGCACAAGCGGATCATCGATATTCTTGAGCCCAATGCCAGGACGGTGGAGGCGCTCAACCGTCTCGTTGTTCCTGCGGGCGTGTTCGTGAAGATCAAGGCGTAGAGAAGAGATTGGACCGGCGCGTCGAGAGGCGGGCCGGTTGTCATTCAAGGGCCGGGTGTTTGACTCGGCGGGCCATAGGGCAAGAAGAAACGAAGACTTCCTCTGGTGCGGCGGCGTTTGAGCGAGCCGGGGCCACGAAGCAATGAAGAGGCTGGATCATGTCCTTTGAGATCGCAGGCAAAAAGATCGGGATGACCCGGGTATTCTCGGAGACGAACCAGTCGATCCCGGTGACGGTGATCGAGCTGTTCGACAACGTGGTCACGCAGCTTCGTAGCCAAGAAAAAGACGGCTACACAGCGGTCCAGATCGGCTACGACGAGGTCAAGCCGCGTCGATCGACGATGTCGATGATTGCCCACGATCACAAGGCCGGCACGACGCCCAAGCGTCACCACAGCGAGTTCCGCGTTGCGGACACCTCCGGGTACACGGTCGGTGACTCGCTCGGGGTCGACAAGCTCGATGGCGTTCACTTTGTGGACGTGACTGGCAAGAGCAAAGGCAAGGGCTTTCAGGGCGGGATGAAGCGGCACGGCTTCAAGGGCCAGCAGGCCACGCACGGCGTGGAACGCAAGCACCGTTCGCCCGGCTCGATCGCGGGCCACGGGTCGAACGCGGGCAAGTCCGGTCGGCCCAAGAAGGGCAAGAAGATGTCGGGTCACATGGGCGACGAGCGCGTCACGATGCGTAGCCTTGATGTGATCCGTGTGGTAGCAGACAAGAACCTGGTGCTGGTCAAGGGGCCGGTGCCGGGAGCGAATGGTTCGGTGGTGCTGATGCGTCCGGCTGTGAGGCTGTACAAGTCGAAGGCCGCCAAGGCGGCGGGCTAACGAGCCCGCTGGGATCGAGAATGGTTGAGTCTCGGTGGAGGCGGATACGTCCTTCCCCGAGGCCCGGCACGTTCGGTGAATGCCAAGAGGCGTTCGATGAATACGGCCGGGCAGCGACAGCATGTGCGATCGGGATGGTCCCGATCGAATCGACGGCCGAGTCCGAATCGGCCCGACCCCACCGCAGCGATGCGGGGTCCGCTCAGCGGGCAACAGGTGGCGGGCGATGAAGGCGAAGCAGGTTGGCCCAGCGGGTTCCGCGGGCCCTAAGGCGTCTGGACGGAAATGACCATGAAAGTCCCCGTCTACAACATGGCAGGCGATGAAGTCGCGGCCTTCAATATTGATGAAGAGAGCTTGGGCGGGGTGGTCAATGCGCCACTGCTTAAGCAAGCCTTCGTGATGTACCACGCGAACCTTCGCCAGGGCTCGGCCCGGCAGAAGAACCGCGCGGCGGTCGAGGGTTCGACCCGCAAGATCTACCGGCAGAAGGGCACGGGCAACGCGCGGCACGGCGACCGCAAGGTGCCCCAGTTCCGCGGCGGCGGCCGGGCGTTCCCGTCCGTTCGGACCCGCGAGGACTTCCGGATGGCGATGCCCAAGAAGATGCGCCGCAAGGCCAACCGCAACGCGCTGCTGGCCAAACTCATCGACAACGAGGTGCGGATCATCGACTCGATGGCGTTCGACAAGCCCCGCACGCGGGCGTTTGTTGATCTGATGTCGGCTCTGAAGATCGATCGCACGGTGCTGGTGGCCTTGCCGGGCGACGACAGCGTGGAATCGACCCGCAACGCGAAGCTCTCGGCCCGCAACGTGGATGACGTAACGATCTGCAAGGCGGACCAGCTCACTTGCTACGAGATGCTCAACCACCGCTACCTCATCATTGAGAAGGCGGAGCTTGAGGCGTGGCTGAGCGGCCCGAGTTCACAGACCGACAAGTCGGCACGCGTCAGCCCGATGGGCAAGGGTGCTGGCCAGCGAGAGCCCCGCTCGGCACGCCCCAAGCGTGGTCCTGAGATCAAGGGCGGCTGGAAGACAGCCGGCGCCGGGAAGGAGAACGCCTGATGGATTCGACCTACGTCATCAGGAAGCCGTTGCTCACCGAGAAGACGACGACGGCGATGAACGAGCACGGGCAGTACGCCTTCGAGGTGGACCGCCGGGCCGACAAGACTTCGATCAAGGCTGCGATCGAGGAGCTTTACGGCGTGCGTGTGCTGGGTGTGAACACGATTTCCACCCGCAGCGCGCACAAGCGTATGAAGTACGGCGTGGTGGGTCCCAAGACCACCAAGAAGGCGTTGGTTCGGCTGCACCCCGAGGACACGATCGAACTGTTCTGATTGGGCGTTGCCCATGAGGCACGCTGGCTGAGGCCAAGACTGTGAGTTGGACTGCGAGCTAGACCGCGAGCAAGACCCGAGGATAATTCTGATGGCGATTCGAGTTTACAAACCAACGAGCGCGGGCCGGCGCAATGCCTCGGTGAACCTGCACGAAGAGGTCACCCGGAGCAAGCCGGAGAAGTCGCTCACGAGGCCGCTCAAGAAGAACGGCGGGCGGAACAACCAGGGCAAGATCACGGTTCGTGGTCGCGGCGGCGGCGCGAAGCGCATGTACCGCGTCATCGATTTCCGCAGGCGTGACCGCGACGGTATCGTCGGTCAGGTCGCGGCGATCGAGTACGACCCGAACCGCTCGTGCCACATTGCACTGCTCGAGTACGCCGACGGTGTGAAGCGGTACATCCCCGCACCCAAGAACCTGACCGTCGGCCGTGAGGTCGTTGCATCATCGACGGCCGCGGTCGAGCCGGAAGTCGGCAACGTGATGCCCCTGCGGTTTATCCCGCTTGGCTTGAGCGTTCACTGTGTGGAGATGAGCCCCGGTCGCGGCGGGCAGATGTGCCGGTCGGCGGGGTGCTCGGCTCGGCTGACGAACCGCGATGGCGACTACGTGACGCTTGTGCTGCCGAGCGGCGAGACCCGCCGGGTTCACGGCGACTGCAAGGCAACGGTCGGCGAGGTCGGAAATTCGGACCATCAGAACCGTCGCATTGGTAAGGCGGGCACGAATCGCTTGCTGGGTCGTCGTCCCAAGACGCGCGGCATGGCGATGAGCCACCACGCTCACCCGATGGGCGGCGGCGAAGGCCGGTCCAAGGGCGGCCGGGCTCCGGTCAACCGTGCGGGCACTCCGGCCAAGGGTGGCGGCACGCGTGACCGCAAAAAGCCGAGCCAGAAGCTCATCATCCGTCGCCGCAAGAGCAAGCGTTACGGGCAGCTCCGCTGATCTGGATTGGATTGGATGGGTTGGTTGGATGGCCCGCGATCGGGCAGCAGGAAGACGAGGAACTGATTCATGGGACGCAGTCTGAAAAAAGGCCCCTTCGTTGAAGAGAAGGTCTATCTCAAAGTGATGGCGCAGGTGGCGAGCGGCGAGCGAAAGCCGATCAAGACCTGGTCTCGCCGGTGCACGATCGTGCCGGAGTTCGTGGGCCACACGTTCAGCGTTCACAACGGGCGTGCGTTCATGGAGGTGTTCGTGACCGAGGACATGGTGGGGCACAAGCTCGGCGAGTTCAGCCCGACGCGCATGTTCCGGGGCCACACGAACAAGAAGGAAGGCATCAAGTCCAGGTGATCCGGCGGGGCTTGTTGCGGGAGCGACGGTCTGAGGCTGGCAGCAGGATTGGAACGAGGATTCTCATGCGGATTCGAAACGATCAACTCAAAGCAAGAGCGGCCGAGGCCGGTCTCACCAGCGAGCAGCTGGGCGAGGCGGTCTCTCGCACGGGGCTCGAAGGTCCCAAAGCGGAGCGCGCCGTTCGCAACTGGATGGCGGGCAGAGACACGCCCAGGTGCAAGGCCTCGGACATCCGGCGGCTGGCATCGGCGATTGGCTGCGAGGTGCGTGATATCGCTCGCTTCGACAGCAGCGTGAACCAGCACCGCGGCAGCACGCAGAAGGCCCGGCTGGTGGTGGACATGATCCGCGGGCGGACGTACTCCGAGGCGGACCAGATCCTGCGGTTCACGCACAAGCGTGCAGCGGAGAACGTTCGCAAGGCGTTGAACGCTGCGGCGAGTGACGCGGAGATGGCTGGCGCGGATCTGAACTCGTTGTACGTGGCCAAGATCACGGTCGACGAGGGCCAGGTCATCAAACGGTTCAAGGCGAAGGATCGCGGCCGGGCGCATCCGATTCTGAAGCAGACCAGTCACATCACGGTCGGTGTGCAGGAGAGCGTCTAAATGGGACAGAAAGTTCACCCGTTCGGATTCAGGCTCGGGATCACCGAGGCCCACCGCAGCCGGTGGTACGCGCCCAAGGCGTTGTACGGCGAGCTGTTGGTCGAGGACGAGAAGATCCGCGTGTACTTGGATCGTCGGCTTAACAAGATGCCGCCGAATGCAGCGGTTTCTGACATCCACATCGAGCGTACCCGCGAGGAACTCAAGGTCATCATCAAGACGGCCCGTCCTGGTCTGGTCATCGGCCCCAAGGGCGCCGAGGTGGACCGGATCACACAGGAATTGAGCTACATGACGGGTCGCAAAGTGGCGATCTCGATCATGGAAGTGAAGCAGCCTGACCTCGACGCGCAGCTTGTGGCCGACGGCATCGCCGAGGGCCTTAAGAAGCGGATGGCGTTCCGCCGGGTTCTCAAGAACCGGGCCGAGGCTGTGATGCAGGCAGGTGCTCAGGGCGTGAAGCTCGCAGTGGCGGGCCGCCTGGGTGGCGCGGACATGAGCCGAACGCTGGATGTTCGGCTCGGGGCGCTGCCGCTTTCTACCCTTCAGGCGAACATCGATTACGGGTTCAGCGAGTCGAACACGACGTACGGTGTGATCGGTTGCAAGGTGTGGATTTACAAGGGCGAGTACGAGAAGGCGACCGGCGACACCGAGGAGACCGGGCTGCGTGCGGCCGGGGCGACTCCTCGTGCGCGAGGCCGGCACTGATCGAATCGGCATGGGCCGGAGTGGAATGAGTTTCCGCGGCGAGACGCCGCGATAAGAAGATGCGATTGAACGGTCCCGCGGGGGCCGGAGCGAAGGAGCGGTCGGATGCCTCCCTATAAGATTCCCAAGCGTGTGAAGTACCGCAAAGAGTTCCGCCGGGTGCGTGACCGCAAGGCCACCAAGGGCAACTACGTTGCGTTCGGTGACTACGGGCTTCAGTCGATCGAGGGCTGCTGGCTTCCCTCGAACGTGATCGAGGCGGGTCGTATCGCGGCTCAGCGTGTGCTGAAGCGCGAGGGCAAGATCTTCATTCGCGTGTTCCCCGACAAGCCGGTCAGCAAGAAGCCGATCGAGACTCGAATGGGCAAGGGCAAGGCGGACGTGGATTACTGGGCGGCTCGCGTGCGTCCTGGCACGATGCTGTTTGAGCTTTCGGGTGTGAGCGAGGACGCGGCGCGTACGGCGTTCTCCCGCGTGGCCATGAAGATGCCGGTGCGTTGCCGATTCGTTGGCCGCCGGGTGGAGGTCTGAACGATGGCCAAGAAAGAAGCCGATCCCAAGAAGTTGACCGCCGAGGAAGTGCGAAAGCTGCATGACGAGGAAATCCCGGTGGTCTTGGACCAACTGCGGGCCCGCGTGTTCTCGCTGCGGAACCAGGCGGTGAGCGAGAAGATCGAAGACACAACGCAGTTTGGCACGGTGCGTCGCGCGGTGGCTCGGGTCAAGACCGAGCGTCGCAGGCGGCAGATCGATCGTGCGGCGGCAAAAGGGTAACCCAGTGACGGCGATTGCACGCGGGACCGGCGCGTCCCGAGAGGCTTCGGAGCAAGCATGACCAAGCAGAACATTGAACTGACGAGCCCGCTGACTGAATCAGGTCAGCCCAAGGGTGCCCGCGTAGGAGTCGTCGAGAGCGATTCTCGCGACAAGACCCGCACGGTTGTGGTGCGTTACGTGGCCAAGCACCCGAAGTACGGCAAGTACGTGCAGCGGCGGACGGTGCTGCATGTGCACGACGAGACCAATGACTCGCACAAGGGCGACACCGTTGAGGTGGCGCCGTGCAGGCCGGTGAGCAAGTCCAAGAGTTGGCGTCTGGTGCGGGTGATGACCCGCTCGGAAAGCTGAGCCCAGGCTCCATTAGGAAGGCAGATCAGCAGTGCTCCAGCAAGAATCACGATGTGTCGTCGCGGATAATTCCGGCGCCAAAGAGGCGTACGTGATCCGTGTGTACGGCGGGTCGACAAGCCGAGGCAACTTCTCCCGCAAGACCGCTTCGGTCGGTGACCGGGTGATGGTCAGCATCAAGAAGTCGCTGCCCGGCTCGGACATCAAATCGGGCGACAAGTCCAAGGCCGTGGTCGTGCGTACGGCCAAGTCCGTTCGTAGGGCCGATGGTTCGTACGTGAAGTTCGATCAGAGTGCGGTCGTTCTCATCACCGATGAGAACGCGCCCAAGGGCACCCGCATTTTCGGCCCCGTGGCTCGCGAACTGCGGGAGCGGAACTTCATGAAGATTGTTTCGCTCGCTTCGGAGGTGGTGTGACATGCCAAGCAGCATCCGCAAGCATGACTCGGTGGTCGTGATCTCCGGAGCCCACAAGGGCAAGACCGGCGAGGTCGTCCGGGTCTTTCCCGACAAGGACCAGGTGTTGGTGCAGGGCGTGAACCTACGCACCAAGCACGTCAAGCCGACACGCATCAGCCCGCGCGGCGGGATCATCACCAAGGAGGCACCCTTGCACATCAGCAAGGTGAGCCTCGTGGACGATGGCAAGCCCACCCGCGTGCGGTTCCAGGTCCGCGATGACGGCTCCAAGGTCCGCGTTTCGGCCCGCAGCGGCAAGGTGATCCCGGTCAAGTTCTGGGATAGCCGAACCAAGTCAGTGAAGTCCCGCGAGGCGCTCTAGCCCTCGGTATAGCCAGCAGAAGGAAGCCTGAAGATGGCAAAGAAGAAAGACAAAGCGATCGCGGCCGACGCGGAGAAGTCGAAGCCTTCGCGGCTCAAGGCGCAGTACAAGGAGGATGTTCAGGCGGGCCTGACCAAGGAGTTCGGCCTGGACAACCCGATGCAGATGCCCCGGCTTGAGAAGATCACGATCAACGTGAATGTCGGTCGGCACCTCGACGGAACCAAGATTCCGGTGCAGGTCCGCGAGGCGGTCATTCACACGCTGACCACGATCTCTGGTCAGAAGCCTGTGATGATCCGGGCGCGAAAGTCTGTGTCGAACTTCAAGGTTCGCGAGGGCTACGAGACCGCGTTTATGGTGACGATACGTCGCGACCAGATGTGGCACTTCTTGGATCGTCTGGTGAACCTGGCCGCGCCGCGTGTCAAGGACTTCCGGGGCCTGAGCCGCAAGTCGTTCGATCGTCAGGGCAATTACTCGATGGGTCTGAACGAGCAGGGCGTGTTCCCCGAGATCAACATGGCCGAGCAAACGTTCACGCACGGCATGAACATCAACATGGTGTTCAGCAACTCGGACCAGAAGAAGAGCGAGTACGTCCTCGAGGCGTTGGGCATGCCGTTCAAGAAAAAGGCTGAGGCCAAAGCCGGCTCGTAAGCCAGGAGAGGATTTCGATGTCGACCAAGGCACTGATAGCCAAGGCCAAGAGGCCGCCCAAGTTCAAGAGCCGTGTGGTTCGGCGATGCGAGTTGAGTGGACGCTCGCGGAGCGTGTACCGCAAGTTCAGAATTAATCGGAACATGCTGCGGAAGCTGGCGCTCGAGGGCAAAATCCCGGGCATGCGCAAGGCGAGTTGGTGAGGAACGAACTATGACGATGAGCGATCCCATCGCGGACATGCTGACACGCATCCGCAACGCCGTAAGGAACCGAGCCAAGAAGGTGACCGTGCTGAACAGCAAGGTGAACCGGGGCATCGCGGAGGTTCTGCAATCCGAGGGTTACATCAACGGCTTCGACGTTGTGGAAGATGGCCGGCAAGGCCTGATTCACGTCGAGCTGCGGTACGGCCCGCGCGGCGAGCGCGTGATCCAGAGCATCCAGCGGGCGAGCAAGCCCGGACGCCGGGTCTACACCAAGGTCGATGGCCTGCCCCGCCCCGTGCAGGGCCTGGGCATCGGCATTGTGTCGACGTCGCGCGGCGTGCTGAGCGACCGCAGGTGCCGGACCGATCGTGTGGGCGGCGAGCTGCTCTGCACGGTGGTGTGACCAACGGCACCTAGAAATCGAACGAGTGTTGTGAATCAATGAGGCCTGGAATCCCCCGGCCAACAGACCGGGACGCAGAGGACAGCAGCCATGTCGAGAATCGGTAAAAAAGCAGTCGCGATGCCCAAGGGCGCGAAGTTCAGCATGAACGGCCGCGTCGTGACGCTCGAAGGCCCTAAGGGAACGCTCACCTACGAGCACCGTCCCGAGGTCAACGTCACGTGGGACGAAGATGCCAAGAGCGTCTCGTTCGGCATCGACGACAAGAACGCATCAAACCGCAAGGTTCGGGCGTACTGGGGCCTCACGCGGGCTCTGGTGCAGAACATGGCCGTCGGCGTGACGCAGGGTTACGAGCGGAAGCTCGAGATCGTCGGCGTTGGTTGGGCTGCCTCGATGAACGGCCCGAAGCTCAAGCTTCAGGTCGGGTACGCCAATCCGGTGGAGTTTGCGGTGCCCCAAGGGCTCACCGTGACCGCGGAGAAGCAGGCTGTTTCGATCACTGGCCCGGACAAGCAACTGGTCGGGCAGTTCGCGGCGAAGGTGCGTAGTTGCAGGCCGCCCGAGCCCTACAACGGCAAGGGCGTGAAGTACTCCGACGAAGTAGTGGTGCGCAAGGAAGGCAAGAAGGCCGGCGGCTAAGCCGTTGGGCAAGGTGATCCATGAACAAGAACAAGACCAAAGACCTTCGTCGCAGCCGGCGCCGCACGGGCATCCGCAAACGGGTAGTGGGCACTCCAACAAGGCCTCGCCTGTCGGTGTACCGCTCGCTGAACCACATGTACGCGCAGATTGTCGACGACCTGCAGGGTGTCACGCTTGTGTCGGCATCGACGCGGGACAAGGGCATCACGGTCGATGCAAGCGGCAACTCCAAGGCGGCCGAGGCGATAGGCGAGGCCATCGCCGAGCGGGCCAAGGCCAAGGGCATCACGAGCGTGGTGTTCGATCGCGGCGGCTTCCTGTACCACGGGCGGATCAAGGCTCTGGCCGACGCGGCCCGCAAGGGCGGACTGGAATTCTGAACGGTCTGGCTTAGCCAGACCCGAGAGGTATCGCATGACGGACGTAATGGAACAGAGTTCACAGGTCGAGTGCAAGACGCTCGGCATCTTCCGCACCGCTGCGACGGTCAAGGGTGGCCGGCGCTTTAGCTTCGGTGCGCTCGTGGTCGCGGGCGATCACAACGGCAAGGTGGGCTATGGCTACGCCAAGTCCAACGAGGTCCCGGTCGCGATCGAGAAGGCTGAGAAGCAGGCCAAGCGGTCGCTCGTCAGCATCCCGCGTTCGGGCAAGACGCTCCCGCACGAGGTGCAGGGCCGGTTCAACGCCTCGCAGGTGCGCATGCTTCCGGCCTCGCCGGGTACGGGTGTGGTGGCGGGTGCCACGGTTCGCACGGTGCTCGAACTCGCTGGCTTGACGGACTGTTTGAGCAAGTCGTTCGGTTCGACCAACGCGATGAACGTGGTCAAGGCCGTGTTCGATGGCCTTTCCCAGCTTCGCACGCCGGAACTGATCGCTGAACTTCGCGGCGTGGAGCTTGGATCGACAGCGATCGAAGAGAAGATCGAGGCCGGCCAGCGGTTCATGCCTTCGAGTGCTGAGGGCGAGCGGATGCGCGCCCCGGTCAACACGATCGGCCAAGAGCGTCGCGGCGGCCGAGGTGGTCGTGGCGGCGGCGGCGGCCGAGGTGGTCGCGGCGGCGGCGGCGGTGGCGGCGGG
>CAYGSG010000090.1:0-10969 GCA_964352615.1 uncultured Phycisphaeraceae bacterium | reverse complement strand
GTGCAGAACCAGCCAGAATGATCGTGAGCAGGGGTCGTTGCATGGTGTCTCTCGCTCGAACAGGGACTTGACGATTTGGAATCGTTTGCTCAAACAGTTTTGTTGATTCCGGGGAGGCGGCTCTGCCCCTGTACGTACGCAGGGCAAGTGCGTTCGCACCGGGGCATCGGCCATTTTCTGCGCCCGGCGCTTTGGATCAAGCCTGAACTGGAAGCTTGGGCGGATATCCATTGAACTTGTCGCCTTATCGCTATGCTCTCGGACCTTCGAGCCGACGCGCCCGGCCCGCCGAGTGGCCGAGCGCTGGCTCCAGATAACCGGGAGGAAAGTGCATGTTTATGCCTTTGAAGCCGTTGCGGCGGGCTGTTGTCGCGAGTGCCGCGGGCCTGATTCTGAGCGCGGGCAGTGTCTTGGCCCAGCCCGCGATGCTGGCCGCTGAGCCGGTGGGCGAGTTGATCCATCCTGGTGCCGTCCGTTTCATCGCGGCGGACACGAATCCGGACTCGCTTGTGCCCTCGATGGGATTGGTAAGGCCGTTTGATGCGATCGGCCAGGTGCCCCGAGCGTGGGCGACCGTGCCCGAGTTCTTCGAGACCGAACAGGGCCGCGAGGGCTTCCGCATCGAGACGGGGGCCGGCACTTCGCTCTATGGCACGGGCGAGGTCAGCGGCCCGCTGCTGAGAAACGGCCGGGTCACCGAGGCGTGGAACCTTGATGCGTACGGCTACGGCGACGATGCCCCGAACCTCTATAAGTCGTACCCGTGGGTGCTTGCGCTGCGCGAGGACGGCACGGCCTTTGGCGTGTACGCCGACACGACGTACCGGGTACGGATCGACCTGACCGACGGCATCGAGATGGTGAGCGACGGGCCTGACTTTGCGGTCATCGTGATCGAGGCGGACTCGCCGCAAAAGGTGGTGATGGCGTTCGCGGACCTGACGGGCAAGATCGAGATGCCGCCCAAGTGGGCTCTTGGCTACCACCAGTGCCGGTACAGCTACTACCCCGAGGCGCGCGCGCTCGAGGTCGCCAGCGGGTTCCGCGAGCGGAACATCCCGGCGGATGTGATCTGGTTCGACATCGATTACATGGACGAGTTCCGCGTTTTCACGTTCGATGAGAACCACTACCCGGACCCCGCTGGCACCAACAAGAAGATGCACGACATGGATTTCAGCACGATCTGGATGATCGATCCGGGCGTGAAGAAAGACCCCGGCTACTTCGTGTACGACCAGGGCACCGAGATCGACGCCTGGGTCAAGAACGCCAAGGGCGAGACGTACGTCGGCGAGGTATGGCCCGGCGACTGTGTGTTCCCCGATTACACCAACGAGGATGTCCGCGAGTGGTGGGCCACGCTGTACCACGATTTTATGGCCACGGGCATTGATGGCGTGTGGAACGACATGAACGAGCCCGCTGTGTTCAACGTGCCGACCAAGACCATGCCCGAGAGCAACATCCACTTCGCGGATGAAGACCTCGGCGGCCCGGGCACGCACGCGCGGTTCCACAACGTCTACGGGCGGTTCATGATCGAAGCGACGCGCGACGGGATCATGGCGGCCAACCCGCACAAGCGGCCGTTCGTGCTGAGCCGGGCGGGCTATGTCGGGCTTCAGCGGTTCGGTGCGACGTGGACGGGCGACAACACCGCCGACTGGTACCACCTGGATGTTTCGGTGCCGATGGTTTTGAACATGGGCCTCAGCGGCCACCCGTTCACAGGGCCGGATATCGGCGGGTTCCAGAACAACGGCGATGCCGCGCTGTTCGAGCGATGGATCGGCGTCGGCGCGTTCTACCCCTTTAGCCGTGGCCACACCGGCAAGGGCAACATCGACAAAGAGCCCTGGGCCTATGGCGAAGAGGTCGAGAACACCGCCCGCCAGGCGCTCGAGCGCCGGTACCGGTTCATGCCGTATTTGTACACGCGGTTCCGCGAGGCGCACCTGACGGGCATGCCCGTGATGCGTCCGTTGTTCTTCCACGACCCGCTGGACCCGGCGCTGCGTTCAGAGGACGATGCGTTCTTGTTCGGCGGTGATGTGCTGATCGTGCCCCAGCACTCGCCGCAGCGCAACAAGATTGTGGCGATGCCCGCCGATGCCAGGACCGGCGGCTGGCGCCAGTTTGACTTTGGCGATGGCGACAACGAGGACCTGCCAAGGATGCACCTCCGCGCCGGCTCCATCGTCGCGACGGGGCCTGTGATCCAGTCCACGCGCGACAAGGGGGACGGCTCGATCACGCTGCTGATCGCGCTCGACAAGAACGGCGAAGCCACCGGCGACTTGTACGAGGACGACGGCGAAGGCTGGTCGTTCCGCGATGGGAACTTCCTGCACACCATCTACCGCGCCAAGTGGAACAACAACGCCATCGAGGTGACCGCTTCACGCGATGAAGGGCACATGCCGCGTCCCGATCGGTTGGTCGTGGTCCGGGTGCTGATGGCCGACGGGACCGAGGCCACGGCCTCCGGCCGCGACGGCGAAACGATCCGGGTGGTGGCGCGATGAACACGCACACGATCAACAGCAAGGAGACCGCGATGCGGCTGAGAACAGCTCTGGTGTGGTGCGTGGCACTCGTCTGCGGCGTGGCCACCGCGCAGGACGCGACCGAACTGGTGCCCGCTGAGCGCCTGCCCGGCGGCGTGATCTTGGTCGTCAAAGACCTGGCGGGCGCAGCCAACCCGGGTTCACCGATCTACCTCGCGTCCAACTATGTCGGCTGGAACCCCGGCGACCCAACGATGAAGCTGCAAGGCCGAAGCGACCTGCGCTGGCAGATTGTGCTGCCGCAGAGCACGCGAGACCAACGGCTCGCGTTCAAGTTCACGCGGGGCATGTGGGAGACGGCTGAGTGCACGGTGGACTACGCGCCGATCGAGAACCGGCTGCTGCCGATGGTCGATCCATCGACCGTTCCGGCCGACGAGCCGTACCTGGTTGAGTTTGAAATCCCGGCCTGGGACGACCAGAGCCCGGACTCGCGCGCCGAGATCGCAGCGGTGGACCCGTCGGCGCGCATGCAGGTCGCAGGTGGCGAAGTGGTCAAGCTCGAGTTCGCGGGCGGCGGGGGCGCGATGCGCGGCGTGGCGCGCGAGCTGCTCATCTGGCTGCCGCCGGGCTACGACAACGCGGCCAACGCCAACCGCACCTACCCCGTGCTGTACATGCACGACGGCCAGCACCTGTTCGAGCAGGTGCGCGGCACCGAGGAGTGGCGGGTCGATGAGACGCTCGTCGAGATGATCGAGGCCGACCTTGCCGAGCCGTGCATTGTGGTGGGGGTTCCCAACGCGGGCAGTTCGCGCGCAGCCGAGTACCTGATGGTCGATGCGATCGAGGGCGTCGAGCCGGACGCAGACCGGTACGTGGCGATTCTGGCCGACCAGATCGTGCCGCGCGTTGAGGCGGCGGTGCGCGCGCGGCGTGACCGCTCATCGCGGATTGTCGGCGGGGCATCGCTCGGCGGCCTGATCTCGTTGTACGCGGCCCACCAGCGACCCGAGGTGTTCGGCTCGGTGCTTGCCGAGAGCCCATCGATCACGCTGCGCGGCCGAACCATCTGGACCGAGGTGCTCTCGACCAAGCCGGCCAGCTGGCCCGATCGGGTGTTCCTTGGCGGCGGCGAGCACGAGTTTGGAGCCGATGAAGCCGAGCGGAACGCGGCGTACGCCCGCGAATTGCGGAGTTTGGCGGGCGTCTACGAGGCCAACGGCACGCAGACCGAGCTGCTCATTACGCCCGAAGCGGAGCACAACGAGGCCGCGTGGGCGGACCGGTTTGATGACGCGGTGCGGTTTTTGTTTAGGTAGTTTCGGGCCGCTTCTGGCGGTCTGGGGTGGACGAAAGAACTTGCTATAGTGGCGCGGCTCACGGCTCGGTCGCCCCATCGTGGGCGGCGATGCCCGTGTTGCCAGCACTGTTTCTTTGACCATTGGGAGAACGCTTGTGTCAGACTCTACTTCAGCAGCCCAGACGGGCGGCAATCTGCCGTTCACGCTCGGCATCGTGAGCGTTGCAGCGCTCGGCGGCTTCTTGTTCGGCTTCGATACCGCGGTCATCAACGGTGCTGTGCCGGTGCTCAATGACCTGTACATGGACCCGGACAGTGGCTTCGCGGCCATGTTCGAAATCTCGGAGGGTGCCCGCAACCTGTGGGTCGGGCAGTCCGTGGCGGTAGCGCTCATCGGTGCCGCCATCGGCGCGTTTCTTGCTGGCCCTATCACGAACAAGATCGGCCGCAAGAAGAGCATGGTCATTGCCGCCGTGATGTTCCTGGCCTCGGCCATCGGGTCCGGCATGCCGATGACCATCCTCGACTTCACCTTCTGGCGCGTGCTCGGCGGTATGGCATTCGGTGCCGCTTCGGTCATCGCTCCCGCGTACATCGCGGAAGTCTCGCCCGCCGCCCTGCGTGGCCGGCTGGGCTCGATGCAGCAACTCGCGATCGTCGTGGGCATCTTCGTGGCGCTGATGAGCAACCTGCTCATCGCCAAGGCCTCTGGCGGCGCGGCCGAGGAGTGGATCGGCGGCTTCGCGGCATGGAAGTGGATGTTCTGGATCGAAGCGATCCCGGCCGCCCTATACGGCATCCTTGCGCTGGGCATCCCTGAATCGCCCCGGTACCTGGTGATCCAAGATCGCGACGAAGAAGCCCGCGGCGTGCTCACCAAGGTGCTCGGTTCAGCCGGCTCCGACAGCAAGATCAAGGAGATTCACGAGAGCCTCAACAGCGAGCACAAGCCCCGATTGAGCGACATCCTCGGGCCGAGTGTCTTCAAGAAGATCGTGTGGCTCGGTATCGGCTTGTCTGTCTTTCAGCAGTTCGTCGGCATCAACGTCGTTTTCTACTATTCCAACCTGCTGTGGCAGGCGGTCGGACTAACGGAAGCGGATGCCTTCATCAACACCGCCATCGGTGGCGGCACGAACGTGCTCACCACCTTTATCGCGATCGCACTCGTCGACAAGATCGGCCGCAAGCCGCTCCTGATGTTCGGCTCGGTGCTCATGATGACGTCGCTCGCAACGATGGCGTTCATCTTCCAGACCTCGGTCGATGCCAACGGCGTGCTCGACCTCACCGGCGACAACGCGGGCAAGGGCAAGCTTGCTCTGGTCGCGCTCAACCTTTTCATCGTCGGCTTCGGCGCGTCGTGGGGCCCGATCGTCTGGGTCATGCTCGGCGAGATGTTCAGCAACCAGATGCGCGGAGCCGGCCTTGCTGTCGCCGCCTCGGCGCAGTGGGGGGCCAACTACCTCATCAGCGCAACATTCCCTGTCATGCTCGGCGTCAGTCTCGGCTTCGCCTACGGGTTCTACGCGGTGAGTGCTTTGCTGAGCCTGCTGTTCGTCATGTTCCTGATCCCCGAAACCAAGGGCAGGGAACTCGAATCGATGGGCGAACTCGAAGGCGGCGGCTCCTAAAGGCCCTTCAACCGCAACTCGCTGTTTGATACAATGGCCTCCGCAAGGAGGCCATTTTCATGCGCACAGCCGTCAACCAAGCACACGGGCGGGACACCCGTTTCACCAGCCGGGCCTTCTCCCTCATCGAGCTGCTGGTGGTTATCGCGATCATCGCGCTGCTCATCGGCATCCTGCTGCCCGCGCTGGGCGGTGCGCGCCAGACCGCCAAGCGCGTGACCTGCTCGGGCCAGCTTCGGCAGATCGCGGTCTCGACCGCGATGTACCTCAACGACTACCGCGAGACCTACTACTGGCGCGGCGACAGGCCAGGTTTCGACGGCATGGACTGGTACGTCTACGGCGGCCGCTCAACGGACAACCTCTACGTCGGCGGGCAGGGCGACTTCTTCAATCGGTTCGTGCCGCGCCCGCTCAACGAGTACGCCGACGACAACATCGAGATCTTCCGCTGCCCGCACGACTTCGGCGGCTGGGCGTGGTCCGGCGGGCACCCGCACTACGAATGGGTCGGCAACAGCTACACGTTCAACGCGGTGGGCCACCCGTTCACGCCGTACGACGGCGTCGCGGGCCTGGCCGGCTACAGCGAGGCCCGCATCTTCCGCCCGAGCGAGACGGTGGTGTACTTAGATACCGCGATGCACAAGGCGCCCGGCAGCTGGCACGGGTCCAACGGCAACATCGCGTACGCCGACGGCTCGGTGAAGTTCAGCCCGCTGGGCGAGAACGAAGAGGACTCGGCAGACCTGTGGCGGCCGTGAGGGCGAACTAGCGGCGCTTGAGGGGAACCCGCTCGATCGTGGTCCGGAGCTCTGGATAAGTTTCCAACAGCCTATCGACCGCGTCGACCAAGTCTGCTCTCGGCTCCATCGACGCAGCAAGATCGAACATCTCAGATGCCTCGACGAAACGGTCAGCGGCCATCAGCGCTGCGTAGAGTTTCGCCACTTCGTGTTCATACATCGCAAGGTTTGGGCCTATCAGTTCGGTGTAGCTATGGCTGTTCATCCACGGCGGCACGACTTCGTGGGCACGCGAGACCGCTCTTACCACATCTGCTTGCACTCGCCCGAGATCTCGCCACCTGCCGTGGACGATGAGCAAGTCGTCGATCTTGCGGAGCTGTCGCTCGATTGATTTGCGCCCCTGCGTGGTTGGCATGTTCCTGTCCACCCACGTCAGTACCCGATCGTGGTCGCCGAGGGTGTCAACATTGAGCGCCACCCAATCGCTGAGATCTGACCACGACGGGGTCTCGCGAAGCCGCTGTTCAATCTCGTCGCGAAGTTTGGCGAAAGCCTGTTTGGCTTCGGGTGACTTCGCTGCAAGCCTCCCCATGGCGCTCGTAAGAAAGATGCCGCGGACACCGGTATCTTTTGGATATGCGGCGGGCATAGCTTGCCACGCCCGGAGGTAGTAAGTCAGAGCCTCAGCGTACTGGCTTGAGCTCACGAGTCGCTGAGCAATTTCCATCTGAACCGAAACCCGTTCAGCTACAGGGGCCGACTCGTCCTGTGCGAGTTCTCTCAATTCGGTGATGGAACGGTCCATCATCAAGACATATGGCTGATCTACTGTCTGCGCAGCACAAGTGCCCAAGAGACCAAACATGACTGCGCACGCAATCGCTCGCATCAGTGCCTCCTGCTTCGCAGCATACCGTTTGTGGCCTACACACTCGCCCTCACCACGTAGTCGAAGCCGAGGTCGTTCACCTCGCCCATGAGTCGGTGGTACGACACGCCGGGAATGTCGCTGAGGCGTTCGAGACGCCACACATTGGCGATGCCTTCGGGCACATCAAACAGCCGGTTGTTCGCCGTCGAGAACGTCGCGGCGTAGACGTTGTTCTCAACATCCACCAGCACCACGCTCATGCCGAACTCGATCTCGGTTCGGCGCGTGCGCGGGTCAAAGGCGTACCGCCCGTTGTGCTGCGTATCGGTGAACGCCTTGAACGTGGGCAGGGTCTCGACGCGCTGGTTGGTGTCGGCCTCGAACACGATGTCGGTGGTGAAGGGCGTGAGCACCCAGCCGTTGCGGTTGTCGCCCCATTCACGGACCGCTGATTCGGGCGACCACCACAGGCTGACGAGCTGGCCATCGACGATGCCCTGGATGCTGAACGCGCGCCACACGGTCATCACGCCGGACATCGAGCCGGGCTCGAAGTCCATCTGCCCGACGAGCCCCGCCGCGTCGGCGAGGTTGGTGAGTGTCCACATGTGCTCGCCGTCGGCGAGCAGGTGGACCGCCCCGCCGTGCCAGAGGCTCCACACGTCGCCGTTGCCGGCCTGGAACCAGTGGTTCTCGGCGCCCCACGGTGTGCGCTCGTGCGTCTTGATGGGCACGGCTCCATCGAGCAGCGCGGTGATGTCGTTGCCGATGGCAAGGCCCTCGCCGTGCTCGCCGCGGAAATGTTCGATGAACTCGTCGGCGTTGGCAGGCGGCGGCGGTGGAGGCGGATCGTTGGAAGGTTCGCCGCCGTTGCCGTCGGGATCGGTTCCGCCGGGGTTGGTCGCGGCGTTGGAACCGCCGATGCGTACCGCGATCAGCCTCGTTGGCTGTGCTTCGGGCAGGCCTCCGGTCATCTGGTAGAGCGTCGAATCGCCCAGCAGGATCGGCGCGTTGAACCCGCCGCTGAACATCGATAGCGCGTACCGCTCGAGCCCCGCTTGGCCTGTCGCCGGTTCGAGGTGGACGAGAATCGCTGTTCCGATCCCCGGCCTAAGCCAGAAGCCTGTGTACTGCTGTCCCGTACGGTCCGAAACGAACCGCGCCGGGTAGGAGCCCTCCGCGAGGCCGGGAGTGGCTGGATCAAACGCCAGGGTCAGCACGCCCTCGTCGCCGTTGTTCGCCCAGGAATGGGCGATGCCCGAGACGTCTTCTGATGCCCGGACCACGCGGTAGTCGCCCGCGTAGTCCTCATCGGCCCTCGGAACACTCGATAGGTTCTTGCGAGAGAGCCCGACCGATACCCACGATGATTCGTTGGCGGCACCGAACTGCGCCGCGATGTACTGCGTGCCGTCGCCCGACATGTACACCCACGCGGGCTCGGTCTGCGCGAACGACCACTGGTACTTGCCCGGCTGGGCGGTCGTTTGAAACGAGCCGTCTTGCGAAATGGTGTAGTACGCTCCGGAGTAACCCGAGAGGTTGCTCTGCTGGGTATCAACGTTGAAGAATGCTTCTGTCGTGTGGGTTCTGCCGTCTGACGAGCCGTCTTCGCGCCGGTACCACAGCCCTCGGAACGCGTCGCTCTGGCTCGTATGGCGAACAAGGTCGCTCGCGCCGGTCTCGGACCGCTCGATCCACCAGCTCATTTCTTCGGGCTGGCCAGCCTCGGCGGGCTCGATCAGCCAGCCAACTCGGCTGCCGGCCGCGCCGGTCAGCGCTCCGGTGTGCGCATCGCCATTGCCGAATAGGTCGACCTCGAACGAGCCGGTCGTCGCATCCAGCAGCACAGAGGCCGTGGTCTCGACGGGCGTGTCGTTCACAGACGTAAACACGCGGAACGCGAGCGTGTTGGTGGCGTCATCGAGGTTGCCCTCGAGCGCGTACATGACTTGTTGAGTACCGCCGTTGAGCGGATCGGGCGCGTTGTAATACCCCACCGCCGCGAAGGCCGAGTCCAGCAGCACCCGCTGCTCAAGAGCCTCGTGCCAAGAACCACCGCCTGATCGATCGCTTTTCATGATGAGCCCCCTTTAGCTGCTTCTTAGAATACCCAGAGGTTCGGCCGGGGTGGAAGCTTTATTTTGACGATTGGATCGATTTTTTTGGGGCCCTACCCTGCCCCATGACCAGCCAGTGGCAGCAAGCCGACCCCGACGGGCCGTCCGAGGCCGACATCGAACGCTTCGGCGGCGAGTTTAAGACCTGCCCCGACTGCGGGGACGAGGTCTACGACCAGGCCGAGTTCTGCACCGCGTGCAACCACGCGTTCAACATCGAGGCCGAGCTTAAGGGCATCCCCACCTGGGCGATGGTCCTGGGTGCCGCAGCGCTCATCGCGATCCTGCTGTTCGGCGTGATCCTGTAAGTGAACCGATCGCGGCATCCACCCCGTCTATCAACACCGACGAAGCGATCGCCGGGTCGTAAGGCTGAGCAAACTCGATCGTCAAGATCGGCACTCCGGCGTCGATCCCGATGAGCGTGCCCAATGAACCGGGTGTCGGGTAGCCCATGCTCGGCTCCACGCCCCACCGGTCGTCGTGTGCCCGCGCTGCCGACGCAAACGCGTCAGCCAGTTGGCTCGCCGGGCCGTCGTAGTTCACGAACGGGCCCCGGCTGGTCGAATGCAGCACGATGACCGCGTCGGGCGCGAAGCTCATGAGGTCGGCGTGAACCGCGCGGGTCTCCGGCTCGGAGAGCGGGCGAACTCCCCGCGCCGAACCAGTACGGAAATTGTGCGCGGGCCAGTTGCGATTCAGGTCGATGCCCCGGCTGTTGGTCCGCCGCCGTGCCACGGTGCCGTCGGGGTTCATGTCTTCGACAACACGAACTGTCGCGTGGCGGGTTGTCCGCAGATGAGCGATCAGTGCGGGCAGGCCCGCGAGCCCCTGGGTCTCGTCGCCGTGGATGGATCCGATGAGGTACACCCGATCTGCGCCGCTTCCGATATCCGCGGCACGAATCGGTCGGCCACGCACGGAAGCGCCGATGGTCGTCCAAGGAACATCGGCTTCGATCGAAGACTCTGCTGGTGCTGGTCGCTCGCCCGTGTTCGGCTTCGCTTGTGGCGAAGCACAGCCACCCAGCGCCATGAGTCCAGCCCAAGCAAGCACCGCCATCAGAGCGGGAAGCCGCTTCACCCCCCGACTCCAAGATCTGTTGCTGTGAAAAGCGATTCGAACCGCAGGCCCGCTGCCTCGACGTTCTCCCGGGCGCCCTCTTGGCGATCGATCACCGCGATGATCGCCTCGACCGTGGCACCCTCTTCGCGCAGCACCTCGACCGCCTCGAGCGCCTGGCCGCCGGTCGTCGCGACGTCTTCGAGGAAGACGACCCGGTCGCCCGGCTCGATGGTGCCTTCGAGCTGTTTGGCGGTGCCGTAGTCCTTCTTGGCGTTGCGGATGAAAATGCTGGGTAGGCCCGTGGCAAGCCCCGTCGCTGTGACCAGCGGGATGCCGCCAAGCTCGGCACCAGCGATCCGATCGGGCATCGGGCCGATTTCGCCAAGGCGATCCGCGAACATCCGAGCCAACGGTCCGAGAACCTCTGCGCGTGTGCTAAATCGGTACTTATCGAGGTAGTAGCTGCTGGTCCGCCCCGAGCGCAATGTGAACGACCCGCGCAGGACGCTCAGATCGGCTATCGCTCGGGCGAGTTGATCTCGATCCGGCCTATTGTCAGCCTCAAGCATGGCCGACGGTACACCAAGAGTTCACCGACCGCCTGCCCAAGATTTGAACCAACCGCCCGCGCCAACCGAGGGAGCCCCTTCCGATGCACCATTTCGCCGTTGTCAGCCTGTCGTTCGCGTTGCTTGCGACGCCCGCCCTGAGCCAGGT
>CAYGSG010000089.1:0-11118 GCA_964352615.1 uncultured Phycisphaeraceae bacterium | reverse complement strand
CCCCACCAACCACCCCACCCGTGCGCACGGGCATCGCGCGCACACGCCGGCTCAAGGCCGTCGCCCTCGCGCTGCTGGGGCTGGCCTTGGTCACCGGTTTGGGCCTTGGCGCGATGAAGCTCGCCCAAGCCAGCGGCACCCGACTCGACCTGACCGCTGCGGGCGAACAGCAACTTGCCCCGCGCACCCTAGCGCTCTTCAAGACAGCACGCGAACAGTCCATCGGCGTGCGCACCATCGCCGTCGGCCCGGTCTCGGCGGTCGACCCACGCGTGCGGCGCGAGGTGCTGGACGTACTCGACCTCATCGATGCCCAGCCGGGCTCGAGTGTGACGGTGCTCGACACCGCGTCGCCCAACGGGGCGGAGGGCTATCAGCAGCTCATCGAAGAGCTCTCGGTCGAGCACGCCACCGAGCTTGATACCTTCGCTGCGGGCGTGGTTCGGGGTGTTGCCTCGGCGCGACAGCGGTCGGGCTGGCTGACCAGCGCGCTCTCGCCCCGGCTCGCGGACCTGGCGCGGTCGTCGCCCGAGCGCGCGCAGGCGTACACCCAGGCTGGGGCCGCTGCGAGAATCCTCGCCCGCGATCTCGATGCGGTAGCGGACAAGGCCGACTCGGCCCGCGAAGCCCTGAGCCCCATGACGCTGGCCGATGCCAACGACTCGCGCATCGCGCTAGCCGACCTGCTCGGAGCGCTGGCAGCGCAGCTCGAAACCCTCACGCCGGTCATCGCTTCGGACCCCGAGGGCACGAGACTGGCCGCAGCGATCTCCGCCGAGCGCGACGCCGCAGCATCCAGCGCCGATGCGCTCGCGCTGATCACGCCGCCGCCGGTCGTGCGCGCCGCCCGGGCCCTCGAGCGTGGCGAAGGCGTGCTGCTGATCGCTCCCGGCCGGGTGGCAGCGATGGCGTTCGAGGACGTGTTTGTCGAGTGGACCAACGCGGCGCGCACGGATGTTCGGCGGGCCGCCGAGGGCGCGATCGCTTCGGGCCTCGCCGCGATGCTCGATGACCAGCGCCCGCTTGTGGTGCTCATGCACGGCGAGTTCACGCCGCTGCTGAACCGCTTCCGTGGGTTTGATGGCGTGCTGGACCGGCTCGCGTCGCGCGGGATCGACGTGATCGAGTGGCCCGCGGGCCATGCCGATGCCATGCCTCCCGACATCGCCGCCGCCGACCCGACGGGGCGCAGGCCCGTGGTGTACGTCACGCTCGCGCCCGACTCCAGCGTGCGCGCCACCGGCGACAACCCAGCGACCAGCGGCCCCGCCCGCGCCAGCGCCATGGGCGCGAAGATCGCGGAACTGCTCGAACAAGGCGAACGGCTGCTTGTCTCGCTCAACCCCTCGGTGCTGCCAGCGGTCGGAAGCACCGACCCGATCGTGGAGGCCCTCAGACGAATAGACGTGAGCGCCTCGACGGGCACGCCGCTGATGAGTGAGTCGTTCGGCCCGCAAGGGCGCATGACCGCGATCGATGCATCGGGCTTCGCCTCGGAGACCGACCACCCCTTGGCGCGCGCGCTGCGCGGCCTGCCCACGCTCTTTCCGTGGCCTGTTCCGGTTTCGGCGGATGGTGCAGCTCTCTACGAACTTGCTGCCGAGGGCCGATGGGCAGAGAGCGAATGGGGCCAGCTCTGGCGCACGCCTCACAGCCAGCGCGGCTTGCTGCTCCAGCAAACGCAGTACGACGATCAGCGGGACGACAACGCTGGCCCTTGGACCATCGTCACCGCGATCGAGCGGGCGCATGACGACCGCACGCAGCGCGCGATCGTTGTTGGATCGAACGGCTGGTTCAGCGATGGTGTGGCGCTGGGGCGGGGCGCGATTGATGGGCGGAGCGTGCTGCTGTACCCGGGCAATGTCGAACTGCTCGAAGCAGGCGTGTTGTGGCTGGCCGGGCGTGACGCTGAGGTGATGCCCAGCGCGCAGGCGCGTGCGGTGCCGCTTGTGCGCGCGCTGGACCGCTCAACGTTCGCCTGGCTGCGGTGGGGCCTGATCCTCGGGCTGCCGATTGTTGTGCTGATCACCGGCGGCGTCTGGCGCTTGCTCCGGGGCTGAACCCCACTTGCGTCGTTGGTACTCGGCGATGGCGCTCGAACTGTGCTTGTTCACGTTGGGCTTGAAGCCGCACTCGGGGCAGCGGTCGGTTCGGCCGCTTAGACTGGAGATGTCGTAGCCGCACTTGCGACACTTGCCCTCGTTCTTGCTCACGCGTGGCAGCAGCACGAACCACGTTGAGATCGCCACAACCGCGAGGATGTAGGGGTAATAGATGATCCCGGCGATGGCGCGTGCGCCCTCAAGCTTCATGCGATCGGCCACGAACAGGTAGCCCGCCGCGAGCAGCAACAAGCCAAGCGTTCCCACGACCACGGTGAGCAGACCGTTCAATCGCCGCCTGCCGCGAAAGGCGGCCAGACACATGAGCACGGCATAGCCCACAAAGAACGGGATCACGGCTGGCTCCTCGCATCGCCTCGACCCAGCAAGCGTACGCGCCTGGATAGCGCTGGCCGCAGACCGGGCGACGCGGCACAGAATCGCTGGCTTAGCTCGATGCCGCCTGCTGGGCTGCTTTGAACGCGCGGGCGCGCCTGGCAAGCACCGCGCCCGCGATCGCGCCCAGAGGAACCAGCACGACGAGTTCCGCGGCCCGGTTCACAAGATCAGCGGTCAAACCTGATGCGGTCAGCTCTGTGATGGCACCAGCCGAATCCGTTCCGTTCGTGAGCGCCCTCCGGCCAGCGAACGCACCGATGGCCCACTCGCGAAGGCCGAGCCCATTGCCAAAGAGTGGAACGACCATCGCGGCCTGGCTGACCGCAGCAAACAGCGTGGCCTCGGCCCACGTGATGGGCGAGCCCACCAGCTCGAACACGACCGCGTACCTGGCGGCCCATACGAGCATGTCGCCCCAGCGCCAGCCTGTCGCGGTCAGCAAGTGCCACATGCCTCGATCGGGCGCGGCGCGCGTTTGCAAGGTTCCAAAGATAATGCATGCAGCAGCTGGAAGCACGGTGGCCGCCGCGTGCGCTGGCGCGCTGTCATGGCCCGCGAACAGGACGAGTTGGGCCGCGAGCATCATGCCCGCGAGGCCGAAGGCGGTGGCCAGCATGGCTCGCAGGACGACTTTAGCGGAGTCGGTGGCGCGGATGCCGTGGACCTGCCGGTGGTACGCGACTCGGCCGACCAGACCGGGTCTGAGCGGCAGGTAGTTGAGCAGGCCCGCGGAGAGCATGAGCAAGGTCATCTCGCCCAGAGGGACTCTTGCGTAACGGTCGGTGAGCGCCTTGAACGTGAGCGCCGTGAGGAGCACATTGGCGAGAGGCAGCGCCAGCAGCACGAGCACCCATCCGGGGTGAGCCGAGCCGATGGCATCGAACGACTCTGATAGCGTCGCCCGCTGAGAGAGCACGACACCGACCGCCAAAGCAAACATGCCAAAGCCCAGCGTCGCGCGCAGAACTTTACTGGTCCGCGCGTTCCACCAGCGGGCCTGCGCGATCGCAGCCTCTGGTGCGATGGCCTTCTCAGAAGTGGAATCGGCTTGCTCTGGACCGGGCTGGGTCACTGTGCCGGTGCCAGCAGCAGGCTCCGCCTTGGCGCGAGGGTGCTGTACCCGGGACCAGCCTGTGCAAGCCCGCCGCTTCGGCCCAGCACACGTGCCTCGAGCAACGCCCGGCTCAGCCGCTGGGCCGCGCTGGTTTCGTCACGGTCGGCCCATGCTCCGACGACGGGGTTGTCGAACGAGGTCGCGCGGGTGAGGATCGCCAGCGCCGCCACATCTGCGTCTTCGCTTGCGAGGGCGGCACGATCAAAGGACTCGAGTCCGGACGAGAACCGCGCTGGCGGGATCATCGCGACCGCGAGCAATTGTTCGCGTTGGGGGAGTGCAGCCAGTCGCTGGGAGAGAATGGCCGAGAGCCGCTCGATCTGCGTGGATGTGAGTTCGGGCTTTGTCGCTGTGGCGTGGGACACCAGCATCGCACGGATCGCGCCGAACAGCGTGGGAAGTTCGCTCAACGGTGCGGTCTCGACGCGGTCCACCAGGTCGGCGAACGGCTCGGTGGTCTCGGCCATGAGCGACCATGTGATGGAACCTGTGCCTGATTCGAGCCCGGTGACGGCCTTTCGCGCGATGCCATCGGTCGCGCCGACCGCGAAGCCGTGCAGCGCTCGCCAGTCGGCACGAACGGTGGTGTTTGCACCGGCGACGATGGTCCAGCCCGCGAGCCCCGCTTCGGGGCTGACGACCGCTTCGATCGCCTCGCCCGGCAACAGCCGAAGCCGGCGGTTGAGCATGACGATTTCGGGCTGGGCTTGCAAGAACTCCTCGTGCATGCCGATGAGCAGTTTGGGCGTGAGCATGACCGTGCCGCCGATGGTTCGACCGTCACCGACGCCCAGCGGGATGTTCGAGATGTTCTCGATGCGGAGCTTCACCGCCGTGGGAGCGAGCGCTTCGAGAGGCCCCGCATCGACCACGTCTGCGCGGAACCGCATGAACAGCGACGGGTCGCGGATCATCCGGTCGATCCAGAGTGGCATCTGGTCTGAGAGCCGTTCGATCGCGGGCCGCTCCGCGCTGGCAAAGACATCGGGTTGGTCGAGTCCCATCAGGCGCTGGCGAGCCCAAGCACCCACGGCACGCAGGGGCACGCGCTCGACGATGCCGCGATACAACGCAGCAGCTTCGTCGATGCGGCCCAGAAGCTCGTGGGACATCGCCAGCGCGGCCTCATCGATGACGTAGCCGTACTCGAGCAGAGCTTCAATCTGCTTGGCGGCGATGTCAAGGTTGCCGAGCTTCGCTTCGCGATACGCAGCGAGCCGCTTGTACGACGCGTGGTCGGTGCCCACACGCCCGCCGAGGGTTTCGAGCTGGACCTCGATGAGCTGCGGCGTACTGTCGGCCCAGGCGGCGAACGCCCAGACTTCGGCGGTTTCTAGCGCGACTTGCCGGGCGATCTCCTCTGGAGGAACCCCGGCCGGGCGGTTGCGCGGATCTTGGAGTTCTTCGGTCCAGTCCTCGATGTCCTTGCGAAGGTCGGCAGCGGCGCTCATACGCGTGCGGTCGTCGCCCAGCAGCCACGCCGCCACGATGCGCTCGCGTGCGAACGTCGGCGTGAGTCGCACCTCTTCGGGCTTGAGAAGCCCCGCAGTCGGAAGGCCCTGGGCTTCCGCATTCTGTATCTGCGCCGACGCAAGCTGACGCCGGCGCAGCAGGTCGATGTTCAGCCGTTCGAGCACGACCTCGGGGCCCTGGATGTACCAGTCCAGCACGAGCGACTCGTTCATGAGCCACTCGGGCACCTGGTTGTTGAACGCATCGCGGGTCAGCGCGATCGCGTTGCTGTGGAAGCGTTTGGCGCGGTCGAAGGAGCCAGCGGCCAGCAGTTCCAAAGCGATCAGGCGGTGGACCGCAGCGTCCAGCGGATCGGCGTACAACAAGATGGTGAGCAACTCGAACCGCTGCGCATCGTCGAGCCCCGCCGCGTACCGCGTCCAGGCGAGCATGGCGGCTTCCTTGTTGGTGGCGTCGAGCTTCATCGCACGCGCGAGGTCACGCGCAAAGCCGGCATCATCGCCCCGTTCGCGTTGCAACAGCGCGGCATCAAGGGCGAGCCGGCTTCGAACTGAGGGATCGATGGAGCCCGCCTCGATGAGTTTCTGGTACTGCGCGAGCCGGTCGCCGAGTGTTTGCTTGGAACGGAGCCGCGAGGCGATCGCGCGGAGCTGAGCTGTGGTGTCCTTGGGATCGAGCTTCAACAGTTGGTCGGTGAGCGTGTCGACGACCTCGGACTCGCCCGCGGCTTGTGCGACCTCGATGCGCCGACGGAGCAGCTCGATATCGTCGGGGGCCCACTGACGCGCCATGTCGAGCACGATGCCCGCGGTGCGGAAGTCGGCTTCGCCTGGATTGGAAACCAGCCGAAGGTCAATCAGCGAGAGGCGCTGGAGCTCGCGAGCGAGCATCGCATCCGTATCAGCGACCTGCGCGGTCGCAGTTCCGGTAAGCCAGGCGGCGGCCGAGGCCATGAGTACAACCATCCATCGCATCGTCATCCACCTTGGCCCATCAGGGCCTGCACCATCAATACCACGAGCCACGCAACGCAGCCAAACAGCACCACGCTGGTCAACATCTCGAATGGGGCCACCAACCGGCGGCTGGCCCTCGGGAACAATCGGTCCGCGACAAGGCTCATGAACAGCAACTGCCCCGCTGCGAGCCAGAACACGCCCCCCACCTGTACAACGCCCAGGATCGAACCGGGTTCGCGCAAAGACAGCGCGATTACCGCTGCCGTCCCTCGGGTGAGCAGCCATATCCCCCCCACGACCATCAGCACCGCCCAAGGCATCGCGGTCGCGACCACCAACGCAGCGCTTGTGGTCCGGGAAACACGCATGGCTCGCTCCTGGCCCGGGAACGTCCGGGCGACGAAGCCGCCAGCGTATACGACCGGCCATCAGCCCGTCCATCTGGTAGCCAGCTAGCCGAGCGCCATGGTGACGAGGAACTCGGCGTTGGTCTTGACCTTCTTGAGCCGGTTCTTGAACAGCTCCATCGCCTCCACGACGTTCATGTCGCTGAGAACCTTTCTCAGCTTGTAGACCAGCTCGAGCTCCTTGGGATCGAGCAGCAGTTCCTCGCGGCGGGTGCCCGAAGCACCGACATCGATCGCGGGGTAGATGCGCTTCTCGACCAGCTTGCGGTCGAGGTGCAGTTCGCTGTTGCCGGTGCCCTTGAACTCCTCGAAGATGACCTCGTCCATCTTGGAGCCGGTGTCGACCAGAGCGGTTCCGATGATGGTGAGCGAGCCGCCCCGCTCGATGGCGCGTGCGGCACCGAAGAACTTCTTGGGCCGCTGGAGCGCGTTGGCATCGATGCCGCCGGTCATGATCTTGCCCGAGTGCGGGCTCTCGGCGTTGTACGCCCGAGCGAGGCGCGTGATGGAGTCGAGCAGGATCACGACGTCCTCGCCAAACTCGACCATGCGTTTAGCCTTCTCGATCACCACCTCGGCCACCGCGACGTGCCGGCTGGAGGTCTCATCGAAGGTGCTGGCCACCACCTCGACCGACGGGTCGGTGTGCCGCTTGAAGTCGGTCACTTCTTCGGGGCGTTCGTCGACGAGCAGCACCATGATCTTCACATCGGGATAGTTGGTGCTGATGGCTCGGGTCATGCGTTGCAGCAGCACGGTCTTGCCCGTGCGGGGCGGCGCGACGATCAGCGCCCGCTGGCCCCTACCGATCGGCGCTACGAGGTCGATCACGCGGGTCTCGATCACGTCGGGCGTGGTCTCGAGGACGAACCGCTCCTCGGGGTGCAGCGGGGTGAGGTCCTCGAAGTTCACGAGGTTGTGGATGTCCGCTGGAGCGCGCCCGTTGACCTTATCAACCCGCAGCAGGGCGAAGTACTTCTCGCTCTCCTTGGGCGGGCGGATCGCGCCGCGCACGATCATGCCGCGGCGGAGGCCGAACCTGCGGATCTGGCTGGGCGAGACGTAGATGTCGTCCGGGCCGGGCAGGTAGCTCTGCTCGGGGCTGCGGAGAAAGCCGAACCCGTCGGACATGATCTGGAGCGTGCCCTCGCCGAACATGAGCCCAAGGCGTGTGGCGCGGGCCTTGAGAATCTTGAAGATCAAATCCTGCTTGGGGATCTGGTGGACGTCCTCAAGACCTTCCTTCTCGGCGAACTCGAACAGGTCATCGAGTTCCATCCGCTGAAGCTCAGCGATCGAGATCTGCTCCTGTTCGATGCTCGGGTCCATGTTCGCCGCGACTCGTTCGAGTTCCGCAGCTTCGCGTTCGAGCTCCTCATCGCTCGGCAGGATGTGGTCGGGATAGCTCTGCGAGCTTTGGTAGCCGCCTTGGCGCTGGTGGGTGGGCGCACCGCCGCCGCTCTTGTTGCGCTTCTTGCGTTTGCGGCGCTTGTTCTGGCCATCGCCGTCGCCCTGGTGGCCGCCGCTGTTCTGGGGCCTGTGCCCACCGCCGCCTTGGCGGGAGGAGCCCTCATCGCGTCCACCGTTCGAGCCGCCGCTTGGCCCAGAAGATGACGGTGGCGTGCTGCTTGAAACGCTGCCTTCAGCGGGCTTGCTCGCCGATGGCTGAGCCGAAGTCTCTGCGGGCTTGGACTCCGCCTTGGGCTCGCTCTTGGGCTTGGGCTCGGCGGCCGCCGGGGCCTTGGCTGTGGGCTTGTCCGTGGTCTTGTCTGACGTCTTGTCCGCAGACTTGGCAGCGGCTTTGCGCCGCGTCCGCCGCGCTTTGGGTTCGGACTGCGTGCCTTCGTCGGCGACGGTGGTCGCTTTGGCCATTGCTCGATTCCATTCAGAGAAAGGGCAAGTCCGCGCACAAGCGGGACCGAGGGTGCCGGCGTAACACTGCGCCAGCGCTGGGTTGGAACGGTTCGGATCGGTTCAGTGCATGGATGGGAACCCGGTGCGCCCGGTTCCATGCTGGGCGATTGGCCCTTGGCCACCCGCCCGTGAAGTGTGAAAGCCCTGCCAGGCCGCTCTCGCGACCGATGACGTGCGGTGCCACCAATCAACCCTGCTCCGTAACCCGTGAACAAGCTGCTTGCAGCGGGTCTTCCCGCGTTCGGCCCTGCTTGTTCGCAAGCGGGCACGACGGGCTCGGTGGAGAGAGAAGCCAGCCCTCAGAGACGATCGTCTGGGTTGGTGCCGGAGAGAAGCTCCCTCAGCAGGGAACCGACCCGGCAGTCTAGTCGATCCAGACCGCCTTCGTTCTCTACTACATAGTCGGCTCTCGCCCGCTTTACATCAAGCCCTAACTGCGCATTTTCTCTACGATCCAGTTCCGCCTCGTCCCATCCACGGCCGCTCATGACCCTTTGAAGGCGGATTTCACGCGCACAATCCACAAAAATGACCGCATCGCACTCCGCGTCCACTCCCGCCTCAAACAGCAGCGGGGCATCCACAATCACCGCTGGTGCGCCATCGACGGCCGCCTGCGCGATCAACGCCCGCCGCTGGGCGTGCAGCAACGGGTGGATGAGCCCCTCAAGCCGCTTGCGAGCAGCCCCGTCATTGAACACGATCGCGCCGACCGCTCGACGATCGATCCGGCCCTCGCTGTCAAGCACTTGCTCCCCGAACCATGCGACCAGTTGCGCGCGCACCTCGGCGCGTTCGAGCAGAGCGTGCGCCTCGCGGTCCGAACGCGAGACCACGCACCCCCGCCGTTCGAAGGCATCGGCGACGGCGGACTTGCCCGAGGCGATGCCCCCCACAAGCCCGATGACCAGCGGCCTTGTGCGGTCGGTGGTCATGCTCGCCATGCCTTCTGGCCCTTGTGCCCGGCAGGGGTTGACGTGGCTTCTCGCACCATCGCGAGCACCGCGCGCGGCGCGTTCAGCATGGGCCACACCACCTCGTGGGAGCCCGTGCCCGCCGAAGCGATGCCCACCGTGCCAAGGCCCATCAAACGCTCGACCAGCAGCCGGCTCATCGCGACATGCTGCACGCGGTCGAGCGGCAGCGAAGTCACCGCCCGCTGAAACACGCCCGAGCCCACGCACGCTCTGCGATCCGTCAGCACCGCCCGGATGTTCCACCACACGACGCCCGCCCAAGCAAGCCGCGCCACGGCCAACAGGGCGCTCAACAGCGGCCCCCACCGCCATTGGAGCCCGGGCACCGCGATCAGCACGACCCCCACCGCGACGAGCACCGCGAGCGACTTCCACGACGAGGCGATGATGAACAGAAACCCAGGCCGAACCGCGAACAGCACGCGCTCGTCCTCCCCGATCGTGGACGCCACATCGGAGGGCAGCGCGGGCTGATTGGCCTGGGCCGCGATCATGTGCGGAGCACACCGATATCGGGCAGGTTGCGGTAGCAGCCGTCGTAGTCCAGCCCGTAGCCGACGACGAACGCATCGGGAATCTCAAAGCCTACATGCTCGGCAAACTCGTGCCCTTCGGGCGGCGGCACGCGGTGCACGCCCTGCTTATCGAGCAGCACGGCAGCACGAATGGAAGCAGCCCCACGCTCGTGCAGCAGGTCCCGCACCAGCCGAAGCGTTCGCCCCGAATCCAGAATGTCATCGACGATCAGCACGTGCTTGCCCGTCAGGTCGGCCTTGAGTTCGCTCACCAGCGCCGCCCCCTTGCTGCGGGTCGCGGTGCCCGGGTAGCTGGAGACCGCGAGCAGTTCGAGCCGGAGCTTGAGCGGTATGTGCCGAATCAGATCCGCGGTGAAGATCATCGCACCCGCCATGATGGGAACGATCACGACGCTGTCATCCGACCGTGCGTCGACGCCCTCGGCGTGCAGCCTGTTGGCGAAGTCCGCGCCGATCTCCGCGCCCATCTGCGCCACGCGCTCGGCGATCTTCTCTTTCGAGATCAAAATGCGTTCGAGCTCTGGGAACACCTGCGACTCCTGGTTGCCGCCCTACCGACTCAGGCGAACAGGCCCTTGATCGCCCCGGTCCGCCGAGCTGTTGCGTACCGGTTCATCGAGTCTTCGAGGATCGCGTGTGCAACTTCGGCGGGCATGATCTCGTCCACCTCCACACCCTTGCCCTCAAGCTGCTTGTAGTCCTCGAAGAACCTCTTAAGCATCTTGAACGTGTGTCGGGGAAAGTCGCTGGCTTTCTCGTAGTCCGCGTACTCGGGGTCGTTGGTCAGCACCGAGATGATCTTGTGGTCCGGCTGGCCGTCGTCGATCATGGTCATCATGCCCACCACGCGCGCATGGCAGATGCACATCGGCTCGATCTTCTCAGCGCAGAACACCAGCACGTCCAGAGGGTCGTTGTCCTCGGCGAGCGTCTGCGGCACGAAGCCGTAGTTTGCTGGGTAGTACACCGCGCTGCTCAGCACCCGGTCGAGCATGAGCATGCCCGAGCCCTTGTCGAGCTCGTACTTGTTCGATGAGCCCTTGGGGATCTCGATGATCGCCTTGAAGATTTGGGGCAGGTCGCGGCCCTCGACGCCGGGCGTTACATCGTGCCAAGGGTGAATCATGCCCCAGCGTACGGCTCAATTCCCGCCCACACCCGGACCCGAACCAAGCTAACAGGCAAGAAATCCCGGATCGGACTTGCCTTGGCCAATAGGTGACTATATAGTCAC
>CAYGSG010000088.1:0-11168 GCA_964352615.1 uncultured Phycisphaeraceae bacterium | reverse complement strand
TGACTGTACGGGGCCATATGGTCTTTAGGCGGCTGGCCGGTTGACCCGATGATGGGTAGGCGGCGTGGCCGCAGCTTCGAAGATCGCCTCAGCGGAGAGCCAGCAGCATGCGCCAGTACGACCTTTGTGTGATCGGGAGCGGGCCAGCGGGCCAGCGGGCCGCGATTCAGGCTGCCAAACTCGGCAAGCGGGTGGCGGTGATCGAGGCCAAGCAGGTGGTCGGGGGGGCAGCGATCAACACGGGGACCATCCCGTCCAAGGCGCTGCGGGAGGCCATTTTGCTGGCGGGCGAGCACTCGGTCGCGATGCCGACGATGGAGGATTTTTCGTCCTGCCGGGCGACGACGTTCGAGAAGGTTCGGACGAGCGCACAGCGGGTGATTACCGCTGAGCTGCGGATCGCCTACGAGCACCTCATGTCCAATGGGATCGACCTGATCAACGGGTTTGCATCGTTTGCCGAACCCAAGGTGCTGGACGTGGTGGGGCGGAACGGCGCGAACAAGGTGCGGGGAGAGAACATCCTGATTTCGGTGGGGTCGAAGCCGGCCAAGCCGGAGAACATCCCGTTCGGCGAGCCGACGATCGTGACATCGGACGAGCTGCTCGAGCTCACGGTGCTTCCCAAGTCGATGCTGATCGTGGGCGGCGGCGTGATCGGGACCGAGTACGCATCCATGATGCAGGCGCTGGGCGTGAAAGTGACGCTGATCGAGGGCCGGGATCGACTGCTTGATTTCTGCGACAGCGAGATCATCGAGGCGTTGCAGTACCACCTGCGCCAGGGCGGGATGACGCTGCGGCTGGGCGAGAAGGTTGTGAAGATTTCGACGACCGAGGCCACGCGCGAGGGCATATCGAGCGACGGGATTCTCGCGGAGGCGACGCTCGAAAGCGGCAAGGTGCTGCACGCGGACTGCTTGTTGTACTGCATCGGTCGGCAGGGCTCGACGGACAAGCTTGGACTCGAGAACGCGGGCGTTGAAGCGGACAAGCGCGGCCGCATCGAGGTCGACGAGCAGTACCAGACCAAGGTGCCGGGCATCTACGCAGCGGGCGACGTGATCGGGTTCCCGGCGCTGGCGAGCACGAGCATGGAGCAGGGCCGGCTGGCCGCGATGCACATGTTCGGCAAGACGACCGAGTCCGTGCCCGAGTTGTTCCCCTACGGCATCTACGCGGTGCCCGAGATATCGATGGTCGGCTGGACCGAGGAGAAGCTGACAGAAGAAGGCATCCCGTTCGAGACCGGGGTGGCGCACTACCGCGAGATCGCTCGCGGGCAGTTGCTCGGCGATGAACTGGGCATGCTCAAGATGCTGATTCACCAGGACAGCCACGCGGTGCTGGGCGTGCACGCCATCGGCACCGGTGCAACGGAGCTGATCCACATCGGTCAGTGCGCGATGGCGTTCAACGCGACGGCGGAATACTTCGTCAACGCGGTGTTCAACTACCCGACGCTTGCGGAGTGCTACAAGAACGCGGCCCACAACGGGCTGAACAAGCTCCAGAGCATGTGACCGGGGCCTTGGCCGCCACGGGCCGGTTGGCAGCGGTATCCTGACCGCAGCGATGGCCAAGAAAGCAGCAGGCAAACGAACTTCCAAGAAGGCGGCTCAAGCCGAGGTGATCGATGCGCCGTCGGCTTCGGCGGTCAAGACGCTGCTCGAAGGAGTCATCGGCCAAGAGCGGGCCATCGGGGTGCTTCGCAGCGCGATGGATTCGCAGCGGGTGCACCACGCGTGGGTCTTCACAGGCCCCAAGGGCGTGGGCAAGCGGACGACGGCGCTGGCCTTTGCGCGCGAGCTGTTGGTGCCCGCCGAGGGGGATGCGCAGCGGGCGTCGCTCGAGGCGCAACTGCGTCGCGGACATCACCCAGACTTGCACATGGTGAGCGCTTCGCTGGCGAGTGTGAGCCGAGAGCAGTCGATCCGCAGCCGCAAGCAGACGACGCTGCCGCGCGAAGTGGTCGCTGAGTTTCTGGTGGAGCCAGCGGTAAAGACGCGCGTGGTCACGGCGGACACGGTGGCATCGAAGGTGTTCATCGTGCTCGATGCGCACATAATGGGTGACGCGGCCCAGAACCTGCTGCTCAAGACGCTTGAGGAGCCGCCCCCGGGAACGGTGATTGTGCTGGTGACGCAGAGCGAGGATCGCTTGCTGGCGACGATTCGAAGCCGATGCCAGCGCGTGGCGTTCGGCACGCTCGGCAGTGATGCGATGGCGGGCTTTGCAGCACGGCTTGCGGGCTCCTTGAGCGATCGCGAGCAGCGGATGGCGCAGATTCTGTCGGGCGGCTCGCCTGGCCGACTGGCGCAGGTTGTCGCGGGCGGGCTTGTTGGCTGGGCTGACCAACTCGACAGCATGTTTCGCGCTGCGGAAGCGGGCGAGGCGGTGCCCGAACTGGGACCGGAGATGACCCGGCTGGTCAATGAAGAAGCCGAGCGGCAGGTCGCTGGCGCCAAACTGGCGAGCAAAGAGGCGGCCAACCGCAGGGCAGCGGCGGACATGCTGGGCTTGGTGGCCGAGCGCAACCGCAGGCTGCTTGAGCGTTCGAGCGGGGACGAAGCAGCGGCGATGCGGCGGGTGCGTGCGATCGAGGCGGTCGCGGAGACCGAGCGGCTGCTGGCGTCGAACGTGCCGATGCAGCTCGCGTTCGGGCTGTTGTCAGCCGAACTCAGCGGTGCGGCCGAGGCAAAGGTCTAGCTTTGCCAGTCGCGGTTGCTCAGGCCTGAAGGCTGATCGATGAGGTCGGGCCTTCACGCTGCTGCGTGGGCATCGCCGAGGGGTCGATCGTGGCGATCGGGTTGGACCTTGCCTGTGCGGGCGAGCCCCGCTCTTTAGCGGCTTTTTCTACGGCCATGACCCACGTCTCCCGCTCGTACTCCAGCATGCGGATGGCGTCACTCGCGAGCTTGGGGTCTTTCTGGAAACTCGCGTTGACAAGCTGTTGAAAGATGAACAGGTACAGGCTGCGCACCTGCGCCGCGAGTTCAGGGTCGGGTTCTGCCTTGACGGAGGTGGCGAGCTCGAGCACGATCTCGCGTGCCTGGCTGAAGCCGTTGAAGACACCCTCGAAGTCCTTGCGGATCAGCGCGTCTCGGCCCTGGGTCGCGAAGCGGATCGCGCCGTCGAGGAGCATGAGCCTGAGCTGCTCGGGTGGCGCGGTGAGGACCTTCGTGCGCAGGTATGCGTCGGCGGTTTCGTTGGGCATCAGGGCATGTATCGGTCCGCGGGGCAGCCCGCGTGAGCGTGAATCGCAGCGCAGGATCAGCCGAGTAGCGAGGACAACGCGCTCTGCTGGCCCTGGAGGGTGAGCAGGGCCTGTTCCATCGCAAGAAACTGCTGGGTGAGCTGGGCACGTCGGCGGTCGAGCTGGCGATCAAAGTTCTCCACCCGGCGTTCCTGGGACTCGATCTGCGCCTTGACCGTGCTGTCGCGCCGGGTGAACACGCCGTCGATGGAATCGACGTACGTCTGCACCAGTTCTTCGATCTGAAACACGACGCCGAGCTTGCTGAATCTCTCGGTGGTGTCGGTGTTGGTCACGGTGGCGCCGTCGCCCAGATCGATCTCGGTCTGGCGAGCGATGAGATCGCGGGCAGCGAACACTTCTTCGACCGCCTCGGGGTCATCGTTGAGCGCTTCGCGGAATCGGTCGCGGTCGAATTCGAGCTTGCCGCCCTCGCCGAGGGTGACACCGACCTCGCCGAGCCTGGAGAACGGGCCGTCGACGCCGTCAGCGCGTCCGAGCGCGACGCTGGCGAGGCGCTGGCGAAGGGTGTTGGCGGTGCTGTCGCCGAGCAGGGCGCCGCGCCGCTCGGTCTCGCTGTCGAACCCGGTCAGGCCCGTGATGCGTGTGATGACGCTGTTGTACGCCTCGACAAAGGCTTCGATGGTGCCCTCGATGGACTCGGTGTTGCGCGAGACGGTGATGCTGACGACTTCATCGGACGCGGAGACCAGGTCGAGCGAGAGCCCGGTGATGACATCGTCGAGCGTGTTGTCGCTGCTGGTGAGGAGCACGGCCTTGGAGGGATCGTCCGAGCCGAAGAACACACGGGCGTCCTCGCCCTTTTCGAGTGTGTCAAGGCCGAGATTGAAACCGAGGTCGTCGATGAGGAATCGCCCGGCGCTGCCAGAGTCCTTGGAGACGAGGCTGATGCGGAAGGGCGCGACGCCCGAGCCGTCGTTGATGATGGTGGCCTGCACGCCTGCGCCGGCGTCGTTGATCTTGGAGAGCGCGTCGTCGAGGGTATCGGTCGGGTCGAACGTGACGGTGACTTCTTGCGAGGCGACGATCTGGTTGATCTGGCCCATTTCGCCGGGGTCGCCGCCTTCGCCTTCGAGCCCGAGAGCCGATGCGACCGAGCCGTCTACGTCTTCGACCTTGATGGCCTGGGTGCCCGCGGGCTGGCCAGCTTTCTCGCGGATGACGAGCCCGTCGCCTGTTTCGTTGATGTCGATCTCGAGGTTGAGGCCTGCTGAGCTGGCCTGGCCGTTGATCTCTTGGATGAGGTCGTAGACGCTGGTCGAGTCCTCGCCAAAGTTGATGGTGGTGGAGGCACCAAAGCCGTCGGTGAGGCGGAAGGTGCCGGTGCCGAGGGCGTTTCCGCCGTTGAGGTCCTTGAGCAGGGTGCCGGTCGCAACGTACTTGCGCTGAAGGTTGGTGCCACGAACGTTGTCGGCGGCGACGCCCGCGAGTTCGGTTGCCAGGCCGAGCGATTCGGCTGCGTCGCCCGTGATGCTCAGGTTGCTGGTGGTCTGGCCGGTGGTGTCGGTGACGGCGAGGCCGCTGCCTGCGCTGTTGAGCGAGAGCTGGATGCGGCCCGCGTTGCCCGCGTTGTTGTTGACGAGGTCGATGACCTGTTCAATGGTCTCGGCGGCCGAGAGGTCGACGCTGAACACGGTGCCGTCGCGGCTGGTGAACTGGATGTTGCCGTCGCCCTGAAGGCCCGAGCCGCCGTTGATGTTGCTCAGCAGCACGGTGCCGAGTCCGGCCACAAGGCGGCGACCAGAAATGGTGCCGCCCGCGTCCGAGCCGAGCAGTCCCAGTTGGGCGGCGGTGTTCGAGGTGGCGTTCTTGTCGCTGACGCTGATGGCCCGGCTGGATGAGTCCTGAAGCTGGAGGCCTTGGCCGACGATCGACGCGGTGACCTCGCCAAAGCCCGCGTCGGCGAGCTGGGTGTTGATGCGGTCGAGGATGCCCGCGACGTTGGTCGGCGCAGCCTCGACCTCTTCGATGGTGGTCTCGTCGTTGACGGTGACTTCCTCGAAGACGGCCCCGAGGTTGATGTTGACGTCGGTGCCGCCGACGTTGATGACGATGTCGTAGCGGTTGGTGCCGGATTCCGTGCCGATGAACACGCCGTTGCCGTCGTTGAGCTGGCTCAGCAGCGTGCTGGCCGAGAGCCCGCTGAGCGCCGAGCCAGCGAGCGTACCCGCCGTGGAAGTGCCCACGATGCCGAGGTCCTCGGCGGTTCCGCTTGATCCGGTTGCAGTCGAGACGGTGAAGTCCGCGCCCGAGGTCGAGAGCACGAGCGCGCCGTCCTTGATCGAGGCGGTGACGTCCACGTCCTCGGATTGGTTGATGGCATCGACGACTTCGCTGATCGTGGCGGCCCGTCCAAGGTCGATGCGGGCGGTGTCGCCGCCCTGGGTGATCTTGATGGTGCCACGCCGAACGCCCGAGCCGCTGTTGAGGTCGGCGAGCAGGGCGTCCCGATCGAGCCGGCCTTGCTCGCTCTCAAACGTGAGCGAAGTCGCGCCAAAGGGCGATGAATCGCGGTTGGCGAAGCCCCGGCTGAGCATCTGCTGAGTCGTGACGAGGCGGTCAACGACGAAGTTGTACGTGCCCTCGGGCGTGCCGTTGGACGCGGTAGCGCGGATGGAGTCGGCGAGCGAACTGGTGGCGCTCTTGGACTGGAAGATGTTGCCAGCGTTGCGGAAAGCGGCAGCGGCGGTCTCGAGGCCCCGCATGCGCGAGGCGATGTCGAGGTAGCTGGTCTGGATGACCTGCAGATTGAGGATGCGCTGATTGGCCAGGAACTTGGGCCGGGCCTCGACCTGGAGCAATTGCTCGATAAGGGTGGCCGTGTCGATGCCGCTGATGAGGCCGATGCCTGAGGTGATGCCGCTCATGCTGCACGCCTTTCTGACCCGGGCCATAGCCCTGGGTGTTCTGTCATGGGTCCAGCGTCTGGGATCCATCCCTCATCGACGTTCAGCCTCGACCGCCAGCACGCGCGTCGCAAGATGTGGACCAACCGCAGGAGCATCGGTTTGTGGGGCCCTTGGCTTTGGTCTGAGCGGCCAGAACGCGCAGAATGTGCCTGTTTGTGGCTCCCCTACCCGCAGGCTGTGCAGACCCGGTGGAAGTGCTGGCGATGGTGTTCGTACGATGAGAGGGTGACCGAACTTGGAAATGGCTCCGCTCGTACCTGATGAAGCGTTGGGGAAGACCGGGGCCAGATGGGTGCGAAAGATCCCAACGTCCGATCAGTCGCGAGGGTGAGAAGCCGATGGTGTCAGCACGATGAACATGTTCTCCAGACCGATGGCGTTGGCGCTGGCAGGCCTCATGGCAGCGGTGGCTGTGTCGGGCGGCGCTGCTGCGGTGATCGCTGCCACCAACGAGACCACGGTGCTCGCCTCGCTCGGGTTCGAGGCCGTCATACTGGTGACCGGCATCGCGGGTGTTTTGTTTGCGCTTCGGCGTGATGAAACAGGCCGGGCGATCGGCCTGCTGAACCTAGGTGGCGTGCTCATCGTGGCGGCGTTGACCGCCCGGTTCGCGTGGCACACCACGGTGAACCCCGATGCGATCGGCGTGGGCAAGTCGGCGCGGTTTGCGCTGACCGACCCGTGGTTCGTGGTGCGCGGGCTGCTCGGAGCGGTTCTGATAATGTGGTCGGTATTGGTCGCGCTGGGCACGCAGGCGATCGGCTGGCGGCGGCTTGTGTTTGGCTTGCTGCTCGCTCTGCCGCTGTTGGCGGCGCTGGCTTTCGGCCTTAAGAGCGGCTTCGGCGGGTTCTTCCCGGCGATGGTCGATACCGCATCGGCGCTGCGCGTGGCGGGCTCGGTGGTCGGCTCTGTGGTGCTGAGCGTGATGTTCGCCGTGGGCGTGCACCTGGTCATCAAGGCGTTCGAGATGGCTGTGCCGTACCACGCCCGACAGAATCCCTCCCGGCAGAACCACCGGCAGGGCTCGGCCGCTGCCTGAATGGGCGTTCTAGCATCCCTCAGCGGCCTATTGGCCGACGGACCGCAATCGCCCTGCGGGCATTCCCAAGGAAGCTGGCATCATGCTCGGACTCTCATTCTTCGACACCGTGCTGCTCATTGGCGGCCCCATCGTGGGCATCGTGGGAACCGTCTTGGTGCTCAGGGTGTTCACGGGCAAGGCGGCCAAGACGACCATCGAGACGGACACCATCGCTGAGCGCGTGCGCTCGGTGGGCAAGTTGGTGGGGCTTGAGGTCTGCGCCAAGGAGATCGCAACCGCAACCAGCGGGCTGTCGTGGGTGCCCCCGCTGCTGTTGAGCCAGGCGAAGATGGCGATGATTTTCCACTTTGAGCGTCAGTACTACGTGGATCTGAGCGTTGTGGGGCAGAGCGATGTGAAGAGGCTGGCTACGGGCCGCTACCGGCTGACCTTGCCGCCCGTGCAGGGCGATCTTCGGCTGACGGATGTCGCTCCGTATGACATCCAGTCGGGCCGGGTGCTCGGCCTGCTCGATGTGATCCAGATGAATGCGGCCCGCCAGAAAGACCTGATGGCCAAGGCCCAGGAGCAGGCGGCCAACCTGTATACAGCGGGCGATTCGCGCTACAAGACCGAGGCCCGCGCGAGCATCGAGCGGCAGCTTCGCACGCTGTTCTCGCTGCTCGGATCGGAAGTGGACATCGTGTGGCCCGATGCCAAGGGCCAGCCCCAGGCCGACAAGGCGATGGAGCTTGAGTCGGCGACTCAGGTTGCGCCGGTTGTGAGCTGAGCGCACTTCACCAAAAACGCTTCTGATGCTTCGATGCACGTCGCGCGCCACGCAGGCTCACGCCAGAGCGAGTGGTGGTCGCCGCCTTCAAACTCGATGATCGTGCCGCTGCTTGCAGCTTGTGCGATGGCTCGCCCGTCTTCGATGGGGCAGACGTTGTCGTCGGAGCCGTGGAGGACGAGCAGCGGGCATCTGAGGTTGGCCGCGTGATCGGCACGATCAAAGCCGGTCCACTTTGGCCCCGCGTCTGACCGCACGCCGACCCACGCGAGCGCAGGCCGGAGGCTGAGCGCTGACGGCAGGCTGGCTGCGGTAAGCACGCCTTTGGCGGGCGTGAACGGCACGCGGTAGGGGGCCTCGGCTATGACGCCCGCGATACTCACGTCCGCAATTTCGCTTCGGCTTGCTGCGACCTGAATCGAAACGCCAGCGCCCATCGAGGCGCCCATGAGCACGATCGGCCTTTCGCTCTGCGCGCGATCGATCAGGTCCGCGAGCATGACGGCTTCGTGCGCACCGAGGGTGCATCGGCCCTTGGCTTCACCGGTGGCGGGGGTGTCCCAAACGAGCACCCGGCTTGCGGCGCCGAGCACGCCGCTGACGCGGTCGAGGCAACCCACGCGGCCCTGCCCCCAGCCGGGCGTGAGAATCACGCACGGACCGGCGGGGTTACCTCCGGTGATGTCCCAAACGGGCAGATCGACGCCGAGGCTCTTGAATGTCCACTCGGTATACGCGGGCGGATGGCCCTCAAGTTCGCCGGGATTGCTCGGGCGGTTGTGCGCGACGGCCCAGCCGTAGCCCCGGCGTGGCGGGCGGGTGAGCATGCGCACGGTCCACACGAACAGCGCCAGCGCGAACACCGCGCCGCCCGCAGCGAGGAGCACGAGTAGGCCGAGGATGGTGGCGAGTGGTGCGGGTGGCACGAAGGGCTAGCGTCCGAGCAGGTTGGAGATGTCGTTGAAGGTGACGACGAGGAACACCACCCCGACCAGCGCGAGCCCGCCGAGCGTGAGCGCGCCCTGAAGGGCGATGGGCACGGGCTTGCCGCGAAGCTGCTCGTAGATGAGCATGAGGAATTGCCCGCCGTCGACGATGGGCAGCGGCAGGAAGTTGACGACCGCGAGGTTGATGCTGATGAGCGCCATGTAGAACAGCAGCCAGACGATGCCGCGATCAGCGATGATGGTGCCGATGTGCGCGATGCCGACCGGGCCGCGCAGGTGCTCGACCTTCACCGAGCCTTGGAAGAGGCGCAGGAACGTGAGGTACGTCTGCTGGGCGATTCGGCGGGTCTCGCCCAGCCCGAGCACGATCGCGTCTGCTGGGCCTTCGGCCTTGAGCGTGAACCGCTCGGGCTCGAACAGCGAGCCGGCCGCACCGAGCGAGTAGCCGAGGCTGTGGAGTCTTTCGAGATCGCTTTGGCTGAGTGTCCACTGCTTGGTTACGCGCTGTGGCTCGCCTTCGGCGAAGGCGCTGAGCAGCGTGACCTCGACGGTGGCCGACTCGCTGCCTTGTGCGAACGCGCTGGCGGTGGTGGTGAGGAGTTGGGCGCGGACCTGTTCGAGCGAATCGGTGGGCGCGCCATCGACCGCGACGATGCGCACGCCGGGCCGATCGATGAGTGAGCCAGCAGCGGGCGTGAATGGTTCGCCGCCGGGCATGGTCCACAGGCTCGATGGCGGGAGCGCGAACAGGTTTGAATTCGTGTTGGCGGCGACGTAGCTGAACCCGATGGTGCCCTTGCGCGTGACGCTGAGTTCGAGCTCGACCTCGTGGGGCTCGACGCGCGGGGCGTCCTTCTCGTCGCTCGCGTAGGTGCGCAGCACGGTGGCGCGGATGGGCCGGCCCGCGTGGCGCTTGATCTCGCGCACGCCGGTGAGCACGCTTGGGAACTCGACCTCGCCGAGCCTGAGGAACACATCGCCCTGAACGAGTCCGAGGCTGGCGCCGCGTTTAGCGGTGGCCGAGACGCTCAGCACGGGCATCAGCCCGAGCAAATGGTCGATCGGGGTGAGGGTGCCGGGATCGGGGTTGGCATCGTCGAGCTCGTACTCGGCGAGCGGCTTGATGGCAGCGGTAACGCTCTGGCCGTCTTCATCGGTGAAGGTGGCGTTCAACGGCTGGCCGCCCGAGGCGCGGGCGATGGCGAGGACCTCCGCGCGGTTGCTGACCGGTATTCCATTGACGGCTTCGAGCATCATTCCGGGTTCGACGTTGCGCAGGCCAAGCCTGTCGAACGACTCTCGCCATGTGGGGCTGTCGGCGAACTGCGGGTCGATGCGCGAAGTGAACGGCGGGGCGACCCCGATCTCGCGCAGGCCGGAGGTCTGGCCTGAGCGTGGTTCGAGCTCGAACTCGATCGGCTCGGCCACGCCCACCCGGGCGACGGTGATGCGCATTGGTCGGTTGGGGTCGCTCATGGCCACGCGGGTGCCAAGGTCGTTGAAGTGCCGCGGCGCTTCGCCATCGACCGAGAGCACGGCATCGCCCGGCTTGAGGCCTTCGCCCAATTCTTCTTGGAGGTCTGTGCTGACAAGCCGAGCGGTGGCGGCGGGGCTTGTCGGGTCCACGAGCCCGATGACAGCCGGCTCGGTGCGAAGGCCGACCATGAAGACCACCACGAACAGCAGGAGCGCGGTGATGATGTTGGCGATCACGCCCGCGGAGATGACGACCATGCGCTTGATGGGCGGGCAGGACTGGTAGCTGTCGGGCGCGGTCGAGACCGCAGCAGGGTTGGCGTCTTCCTGGCCGAGCATCTTGACGTACCCGCCGAAGGGCAGGGCGTTCAGGCGGTACTCGGTGGTCGAGACGGGTTTGTTGACGCCGGTTTCGCCAGCGAGCTTTCGGCGGGCAGCTTCGCGTTCAGACTGGTCTTTGCCCTTGGCTTGAGCGATGAGCGCGAGGTACTCGCCCTCGGTTGAGCCGCTGCGGAACCCAAAGCCCTTGCGGTAGCTGACCAGGGCAGGCCCGAAGCCGATGGCGAACGCGAGCACGCGGATGCCCGCCCATCGCGCCGCGAGAAAGTGCCCGAGCTCGTGCAAGAAGATCAGCAGCCCGAAGCCGAATACGACCAGTGCCAGATCGAACACGCTGTTGAAGATTGCTGGCATGGGCGTTGGAGGTTCCAATCGAGAGCGGCTCAATGAACAGTTGATGGTACGGGCG
>CAYGSG010000087.1:0-11406 GCA_964352615.1 uncultured Phycisphaeraceae bacterium | reverse complement strand
CGCACCACCGCCGATCGCTACGAGGAGATGGACGACCCCGAGTACCACGCCTTGTTCGTCGCGCCCGCTGACGGCGGCGGTGTTGAAACCGAACTGATTCTTGAGGGTGTGCACTGCCCCGCGTGCGTGTGGCTGGTGGAACGCCTTGGCCGGGTGGTGCCGGGCGTGAGCGAGTGCAGGCTGAACCTTCGGCAGAGTGTCGCCCATGTGCGGTGGGATCCTTCGTCGGCGGACCTGTCTTCGATCGCGCGCGGGCTCAATGCTCTTGGCTACCCGCCGCACGCGCCGCGTGGGGGCGCGAGACGTGACGCGATGCGCGCTGAATCGCGCGCGGCGCTCATCAACCTTGGCGTCGCGGGCTTTCTCGCCGGCAACGTCATGCTGCTGGCCTTCGCGCTCTACGGCGGGATGCTCCAGGGCATGGCCGACGAGCACCGAACGCTGTTCCGGTGGATCAGTGCCGGCCTCGGCATGCTCACGCTCGCGTGGCCCGGACGCACGTTCTTTCGCGGCGCGATCGCCGCCCTCCGAACGCGGAGCACGCACCTGGATGTGCCCATCGCGCTGGCGCTGGCGGTCGGGGCAGGGTGGGGACTGGCGAACACCATTCGCGGCACGGGCGAGATCTACTTCGATTCGCTCAGCGTGCTGGTGTTTCTGTTGCTCGTCGGCCGAACGATTCAGCGCTACCACCAGCGCAGGGCCTCGTCGGCGGTGGACCTGATCTTCAGCATGACCCCGGCGCGTGCGCACCGTGTCGCAACCACTGAGCAAGGCCACGAATCACTGGCAACGGTTTCGACGGCGAGCTTGGTGCAAGCTGATCTTGTCGAGGTGCGCGCGGGCGAGGTCATCCCCGCTGACGGCGTGATCGAGCGCGGCGAATCCACCGTCGATGCCTCGCTGCTCACCGGCGAGCCGAGGCCCGTGGAAGTGGCGGCCGGTTCCATCGTCGCGGCGGGCACCGTCAACGGGCCGGGCGTGCTGCGTGTGCGCGTGGGCGAGGTCGGCGAGCGATCCCGCGTGGGCCGGCTGATGCAGCAGGTCGCCGAGGCATCAACCCAGCGGTCGGCATGGGTGCAACTGGCCGATCGCATTGCCGGCGTGTTCGTCGTGGTCGTCGTGGTCGCGGCAGCGCTGACCGCCTGGGCGTGGTGGCCCTCGGGCGCAGGCGTTGCCATCGAGCACGCGACAGCGCTGCTCATCGTGAGCTGCCCGTGCGCATTGGGCCTGGCCACGCCGCTGGTGATGTCGGTCGCGTGCGGCCGGCTTGCTCGGCGGGGCGTGCTCGTCAAGGGCGGGGGCGTGCTCGAACGCCTTGCCAAGCCCGGCGTGCTGTTCACCGACAAAACCGGCACGCTGACCGAGGGCTCGCTGACGGTGCTTGATCGCCATGGCCGCGACGAACACTGGGCGATGGCCGCTGCGGCCGAGCAGCGCTCCAACCACGCGGTGGCGCGCACGCTGCTGGCGCACCTGGAGTGCGATGGCATCGCGCCCGATCCGCGCGAGTGCGAGGCGAAAGAGGTCTTCGGCCGGGGCGTTCAAGGAACGTTCATCGATGGCTCGCAGGTGCTCGTCGGCTCGCGGGCATGGCTCGAAGCGCAGGGCGCGACGATCGATCCAAAGCTCGATGCTGTTGCCGCCCAGCACGGCGCGCGCGGCCAGTCCACGGTCTGGATGGCCATCGACGGCGTGAGCGCTGGCATCGCGGCCCTTGGCGATGCGCCCCGGCCCGAGGCGCGCGCGCAGCTCGATGCCCTTCGCCATCGGGGCTGGGCGGTCCGGCTGCTCACGGGCGACCGGGCCGACGCGGCACGCGCCGTCGCAAGCGAGCTTGGGTTGTCAGAAGATGAAGTCGAAGCCGAGTTGAGCCCCGAGGACAAGCTCAGCCGGGTGCGCGCGGCAGCGAATGACCGCAACCGGACGGTTGTGATGCTGGGCGACGGGGTCAACGACGCGGCGGCGATGGCGGCGGCGGACGTTGGCATCGCGGTGCGCGGCGGGGCCGAGGTGAGCCTTGAAGCGGCGGACGTCTACTTGCAGGCACCGGGCCTCGAACCCCTCGGCGAACTGATGCGAGCGGTGCGAGTGGTGCGCACGCGGCTGGTGCTGTGCCTGGTGGTGTCGCTCAGCTACAACATCATCGCCGGAACCGCTGCGGTGATGGGGCTGATCGGTCCGCTGGCGGCGGCGGTCATCATGCCGGCAAGCTCGCTAAGCGTGCTGACGATCGCGTCACTCGGTGCGCGCAGGCAGGCAAGCAAAGGGCACCAGCCATGACGGGCGTGCTGATTCTCATGCTGATCGTCGCGCTGCTGCTGGGCGCTTCGGCGCTGGTGGCATTCGTCGTCATGGCCAAGCGCGGCCAGTTCGATGACTTAGAGACCCCGGCTATTCGCGCGGTCTTTGACGATGATGAATGAGCGCGCGCACAAAGCAGGGCGCATCCATTTGGACGCGCCCCGCGAGATCGGTCATGGTTGATCGGGCTCAGCGGCCTTCGAGCACCGCTGTGAAGGTCTCTTCCTTCTCGTCGCGAATGACGCCGACCTTGACCTCGTCGCCCGGCTCGTGCTTGGCGAGCAGCACCATCCAGTCCTCGACGCCTGTGATTTTCTGGCCGTCCCACCGCACGAGCAGGTCGCCCTCTCGAAGGCCGGCCTTGGCGGCGGGGCCGTCGTCGCTGACGCCGCCGATGAGCACGCCCTTGCCGTCCTCGTCGTAGGTGCCGGGCATCACGCCGAAGCGCACCTTGATGTCCATCTGCGGCGAGGCGGCCTGCTGACGGCCGCCCACGGTCTGGAACTCGAAGCGGTTGGGGCTGGTGGCGACGGCCGCGATGATGTCGTGGTACATGTTGACGGTCTTGACCGCGCCCACGCGGTTGAGCTTCCAGCTCACATCAGCCGGTGTGTGGTAGTCGGCGTGGAAGTCCGCGATGATCGAGAACATCACGGGGATCTGCGACTGGTAAAACGGCAGGTGGTCGCTCGCGCCGGACATGTTCGGGGGCACGACGATCTCGAGGCCCGAGTTGTCGAGGATGGGCTGGATGAACTCGGTGAGCCCGTCGCCCGAAGAGGCGCCCGCGAGCGTCAGGCGTTCGTTGGTGATGCGACCGATCATGTCCCAGTTGATCATCAGGGTGTGCTGATCGAGCGGCGCGATGGGGTCGTTGACGTAGTGGCGCGAGCCGTTGAGCCCGCTCTCCTCGGCGCTGAAGGCGACGAGGACGATGGATCGGCGTGGGCGGTTGTCGTCCGCGAAGGTCTTGACGAGGTTCTTGCCGAGCACCAGCAGGGCCGCGCTGCCCGAGGCATTGTCGTCTGCGCCGGGGTGAAGCTCGCCCGGTCCGCTCCGACTGCCGAAGTAACCCATGCCCAGGTGGTCGAGGTGCGCGCCGACGATGATGTATTCATCGGCCAGATCGCCCACGCCCGGCAGGATCGCGCCGACGTTCTCGGCCATCACAGGCGTGCGCTTGGCCTCGCCCGTGAAGGCCAGTGCTGCGCCGAGTTCAAGAACGCCCAGCCCGTCGTTGGCGAATTCGATGATCTCTTCGATGCTGCGCTCTTTGGGGTCGCTGGCTTCGAGGAACTTGGCTCCGGCCTCGGGGCTCATGAAGAACACGGGCACGTCGGCGGGCCTGCCGCCGCCGCCGCCGAAGCGCGAGAGCTGGCTGATGCGCGGGTCGTTGGCGCCGGGCGTGTTGATAAAGACCACGGCCTCGGCGCCGCGATCGACGGCTGCTGCGATCTTGCCCGCGAGGCCGGCCTGGCCTGTCCAGCCACCGCCCTCGGTCCACTGGCTGTTGCCGTCGTCATCGAGCGGCTCAAAGCGGAGCATGACGGCGATCTTGCCGGTGAGGTCGTCGTCCTCGTCGTAGCTGGACCAGCCGTCGGGTCCGTCGGCGATCGAGTAGCCCACAAACACGGCTTGGCCGGCGCTGGTGGTGCTGGAGCCGAGTCCGGTGAACACGAACTCGTCCTCGGCCTCAAACTCCATCGCCTTGCCAGCGATCATGGCGACCAGGCTCTCTTTGGTGACTTCCCACTGGCCGCCGAGTTCGAACGGATCGCGGAAGGAACTGAAGGCGTTGCCGTCGGCGTCGGGGAACGCGGGCTTGAGGCCGTCTTGCTCGAAGAAGGTCTGCATGTAGTCTTTGGCGAGTTCCATGCCCTTGGAGCCGGGCACCCGGCCCATCATGTAGGGGTTGGCCAGCGTGACCACATGGTCGTTGAACAGGCGGACATCGTCGCTGACCTTCTCCATCGCATCGCGGATGGGCGAGCCGGTCCAGATCTGCTCGCTGCTGGACGAGTTGTCTTGGGCACCGGCCGAGCAGGCGAGCCCCGCGAGCAACACGAGCGAGAGTGAACGGTTCAAACAGGTGGCGGTCTTGGCGTGCAGTCGGGCTGTCATGGATGGGCTCTCCGGCTTGGGTGTGGAAGCGTGCTTTGCGGACCGCTCGCCGAGAACCGCTCGAAGGACGAGCGTTCAGCCGCAGCGAACGGACCTCAGAGCGTACCGACCACCCGGCGTCGGGTCGCGGGCCTCTACAGTGGAATCGGTCGAGCCCCCGTGTTTCCCACCTGGAGAGCCTGTGCCCACGATGTCCGCTCGCGGCCCCAAAAACTCCCTTGGCAACCTGCTCATCGGCCTAGGGGCAGTGTTCTGTGCTCTCGCCTTGGCGGCGCTGCCCACCCACGCCACGGACGAAGGCGCTGCCCACCCGCAAGACGGCCCGCACGCCGAGCTTCGTCTGACGGTGACCGATGAGGGCCTGAGGCTTGGCGTCGGGCTCAACCTGGCGTTCATCGATCAGGTGGTGCCGATGGTTCGGGAGTCGCAGGCTGCGGTCGTGGGGGCCGAGCGCGAGGCGCTCAAGCAGAGTGTGCTCGACTGGCTCAAGAGTGAAGTGGTCGTCGAGATCGACGGCGAGCGGATCGAGCCGAGCTTCGAGGGCACCTCGCTGTTCGCGGACCCCGACCCGGCCATGAGCGCGATCTACCCGACGTACGGCCCGCGTGCGCTCATTCGGGTGGTCACCACGATGGTGCTGGAGGCGCCCTCGCCGGGGTCGCTGAGCGTGACATGGCCCGCGTACCCAAAGGACACGCTGAACGCCGCGATGGAGGGGCTCGCGGTAGAGGAGACGCCGACGCTGTTCTTGGAGGCGCAGTTCCGCGCGGGCGGCGCGCCGATCAGGATCATCCGATTCAGCGAGGCGGAGCCGACGTTCAGTTGGTCGGCATCGGAAGAAGCAGACTCGGCGTTCGTGTTGCCCGCCCCGCCAATGGCCTCGGTGCCGGAGGGACGAGGCAAGTTCGGGCCGATGCGTATCGCTTCGATCGGGCTGGCGCTGGTTGGCGTGGTGCTGGTGCTGATTAGGAAAGTGCGCGTGGCGGGAGCGGCGTGCGTGCTGGCGGGATTGGTCGGCGCCCTGGCTCTCGGCGGCGTGGCAAACGAGCAACAACCAGCAGCAATGGAGGCTGCCGAAGCCGAGCGGGTCTTTGGCCTGTTGCACGAACGCACATACCGCGCGTTCGACTACACCGCGGAGTCGGAAATCTATGACGTGCTCGCCGAGGCGGTCGCAGGCCCGCTGCTGGAGGAGACGTACACCGAGCTGTACTCGATGCTGTTGCAGGCTGAGGAGGAGGGGCTCGTCGGCGTGGTGACGGGTGTGGAGCCGATCGAAACAACGGTGACGCTCGATCTGGCGGACCCGCCCGCGTTCGATGTGCGCGCCAGGTGGCGTGTCGATGGCACGGTCTACCACTGGGGTCACACGCACACACGAACGCACGAGTACGAGGCGGCGTACCGCGTGGCCCCGGTCGATGGGGCGTGGAAGATCGTCAGTCGGCGGATTCTCAGTCAGTTCCGGATCGGATCGCCGGGCGAATTCCCCGGAGAGCTGTGATGCCCGAGGCTGTGGCAACCAGCGCGCCACTGGTCCGCGCACCGGTGGTGTCGATGCGCGGCATCGAGCACCGGTTCAGTTCCGGCTTTGTGCTCAGCGTGCCCGAGTGGGGCGTAGCGAGCGGCGCGCACACCGCGTGCATCGGCCCGAGCGGGTGCGGCAAGACCACGCTGCTCCGGCTGATGGCGGGGATCATCGAGCCAACAACAGGTTCGATCGAACTGTTTGGCGAACCGCTGGACCAATGCAGCGTGAGCCAAAGACGTTCGCTGCGGCTTGGACGGGTTGGCATTGTGTTTCAGCAGCTCGCGCTGCTCGAGCATCTCAGCGCGCTCGACAACATGCTGCTTCCGAGGCTCGTCGCGGGCGGAGCCTCGCGCGCTGACCGCGAGCGTGCGCGCGAGCTGGCCGAAGCGACGGGCATTGCGGGAACCCTCACGCGCAAGCCGTCCAGACTGAGCCAGGGCGAACGCCAGCGGGTGGCCATCTGCCGATCGCTCGTGACCAGCCCGGAACTGGTTGTGTGCGATGAGCCCACGGGCAACCTCGACCCGGCCCGCTCGCGGAGCGTGGTCGAGCTGCTGATGGCTGAAGCCAACAAGATCGGCGCGACGGTCGTGCTGGTGACACACGATCACGGCTTGCTCGATCTCTTTGGCAGCGTGCTCGACCTTGGCCCAGCAAATGGTCTGGCGAATGGCGCTGCCAGCGATGCAGCCGACGGGGGCCAGCCATGAGCGGGCTTGTGCGCCTGGTGCTGCTGCACGCGGCCCACCACTGGGTGCGCACGCTGCTGCTTGCCGCAGCGGCGAGCGTGGCGCTGGCGCTCCCAATCGCGGGCCGGCTTGTGGTTGACCGGTTTGAAACCGCCCTTCGCGAGCGAGCGCAGACCGTGCCGTTGGTCGTGGGTGCAGCGGGCAGCAGGTTCGATCTGGTGTTCACCTCGCTGCACTTTCGGATAGGAGCCAGGGACACGATCGAGCTTGGTGAGGTGGACAAGATCATTCGTGACCGCTCCGAGGGCGTGGTCCGGGCGATCCCGATGCACATGCGGTTCACAGCGCGAGGCGAACCGATCGCAGCCGTGGGCTTCGAGTACTTCGCGCAGCGGGGGCTGGCTGCTTCGGCTGGCAGGCTGCCGGCTGGGCTAGCGGAGGTAACGCTCGGTGCGCGCGCGGCGGGCCGACTGGGCCTTGGTGTCGGCGGCGAACTGCCGAGCGATCAGCGGACCACGCTGGACATCACCGCGCCGTCTTCGATCGTGCTGCGTGTGGTGGGGGTGCTCGCGGAAACGGGCACGCCGGACGACGACGCGGTGTTTACAGACCTCTCGACGGCGTGGCTGCTTGAAGGCATCAGCCACGGGCACGCGCAGGCGGAGACGATCACCGATCCGCAATCGGTGCTAGGACGAAGCGACGACGCGGTCGCACTTTCGGCCGCTGTGCCCACGATGCAGCGGGTCACCGAGGCCAACGCGGAGTCGTTCCACCTGCACGCTGAGCGCTCGGAGCTGCCGATCACCGCGGTGCTGGTGTACCCGCCGAGCGAGAAGGCGATGACGATTCTGGCTGCGCGGTACAACGCCAGGCCCGGCACGCAGGCTGTTCGGCCCGAGCGCGTCGTCGATGAATTGGTGTCGTTTGTTATTCGGCTGCGAGCGGTGTTCGATGCGATCGCTGTGCTGCTTGCAGCGACGACCGCTGCCTTGATCGCGCTGATCGCGAGCCTGAGCGTGCGCATCCGCGAAGACGAGCTTGAGACGCTGGCCGACATCGGCGCTTCGCGCCGAGCGGTCGCGGCGGTCGCGGTGGGCGAACTGGTGGTCGTAGGCGTGATCGCGGCAGCGCTCGCTGCGGTTGAAGTGGCGGTGCTGGCCATGGTGGCGAGCGCGCTGGTCTCGATGGTTTAGTGGAGGGTTCAGGCATGAGGCTTATTGCTAGCGTGTGCGCCGCGTTGATGCTGGCTGGGTGCAGCGAGCGTGCGCCAACCGAAGCTGCGCCCGAGCATGACGGCGTGATCCGCGCAGGCTCGGGGCCGATCGCGTTCGTCGCACAACGGCTGGCTGAGGGTGTCGCTGCGGTCGAACTGCCGGTGCCCGAGGGCGCCGATCCGGCGACCTGGCGGCCCGGCTTTGATGTGATCGCCGACTACCAGGGCTCGATGCTGATCGTGCTCAACGGCGCTGGCTTCGAGCAGTGGGCGGACTCGGCGGCGCTGCCCAATAGCCGGGTCGTGCGCACGGCCGACGCGGCGGGCTTTGAGCTGATCCGATCGAAGGAAGTCACGCACACGCACGGCACGGAGGGCTCGCACCAGCACGGCGGAGTGAATCCGCACACCTGGCTGGACCCGGCGTTGCTGTCGAAGCAGGCCGAGGCGCTGTGCGAGGCGATGCAGGCCTTCATGCCCGAACATGGATCAGCGTTCAACGACAACCTGTCGGCCCTGCAGATGGAACTCGCAGAACTTGCAGAGGCCTGGCAGGCGGTTGATGTTTCGGGCGTTTCGCTCATGGCGCGCGGCGATGCGCATGTCTACCTCGCGCGGGCTGCGAACTGGGATGTTGAGGCCGATGAGTCGGCGTCTACCGAGCGGGGCGTGGTTGTGCTTGACGATGCGATCGATCTCGGCGCGAGCGCATCGGCTGAGGACTATCTGGCTGAACAGCACGCAAGCATCGAACGCCTGGCGCAAGCGGCGGCAAAGGCGAGAAATGAGTAACGCCGTTTGCTCTTATGAGCAAGGCCCGATGAGGCCGAGCATGGCGAGGAAGTCGCCGAACGAGATCATGCCGTCGGGGTTGAGTGTGCCGAAGTCGTCGGCGATGTCGCCAGGGCAGGCTACTTGACCGCCAGCGCACGGGCCGATGAAACCGAGCAGGGCGAGGAAGTCGCCGAACGAGACCTGCCCGTCGGTGATGCCGGTCGTGCCAAAGTCGTCGGCGATATCACCCGAACAGAGGTTCACGAACACGTCGTAGGTCTCGATGGTGGTCGAAGCGGTGACAGACTCGATCGCGACAACGGTGAGCGTGTGGTAGCCGTGGGCGGTGCCGGGGAATGACTTGCTGAACACATCGGGGGTGACGCGCGCTGCCCGGTTGGCCGGCGCGAGCAGCGGGATGGGGTCGGTGCTGGCCGGCAGGTCGTAGAAAATGTGCACCGTGTCGGTATCGGTGTCGAGGCGCTGAACGAGGTAACGGGGTGAAGTGGTGGTCTGCGTCTGCGTGCTGATGAGTTCGATCTGCGGCGGGATGTTGTCGACATAGAAGGCCTGGCGCCATTCGCGGAAGAGCGGGGCTGTGCCGCCGGGCCGCTGTTTGAAGGCGATGACCGAGAGGTAGTGGATGCCGTCGTCGAGCTGGGTGGAGTCGATGGTCTGCTGGTAGAGCCCGGCAGCGCCGCCGTTTGCGAGCGGCTGGTTGGTGGTCAGGAACTGCTCGTAGCCCGCGACGATGACGGTGTTGATGTCGAAGTCGATCTGGCCGTTGTTGTTGAAGTCGGTGTAGCCGCTGTTGATCTTGAACATCGCGTTGTCATCGACAGCGGGGTCCAACGGATCGGTCTGCTGGGTATCGAGTTGCAAGACCAGGCTCTCGCCACGCACGACCTGCATGGTGGCCAATCGGCGTCGGTGGGCGGGCACGCTCGCGGCATCGGGGTTGATGGTGCCGACGACATTGGACCAGCTCACCGTGCCGCTGGGCAGCACGGGCGCGTAGATGGTGTGCCCCCGGCCGTGCTCGACGCCGTTGGCATTGGCGTTGTGGGGTACGGGCACGAGCACGCGGCCGGTAGCATCCACCGTGAGGAATGCAGCGATCTGGTTGTTGGGGTCGGCAACTGGGTCGCCTGCGGTGCCGCTGAGTTCTTGCAAGCGTGTTCCCGCGGGGAAGGTGGTCTGCACGCTTCGCTGCGTGTTACCCTGGGCCCAAGAGTCGTTGACCGCGACGAGCACGTTGGCCACGCCGTTGGTTCGGCGTTCAAAGACGAGCACCTCGGCGATGGACTGGTTGACGGGGTCGGTGCCGTTGAGCACATGGAACTCGCCGCGCCCGACCATGTTGCGTGCCTGCACGAGCTTGGTCATAGCGCTATCGAGGCCGAAACCTTGTTGATCGAGGCCCAGCGCGTAGGGGTAGCCCTCGCGCGGGAAGAACCCACTGCTGCGAGCGATGCCCCTGGCGTTGTGGTAGATGATCGGCGGTCCCGGCCTGAGCAGGGTGTAGGCCGAGGCGAACGGCGCAAGCGAGCGCAGGCTTGCCAGCGGTGGAGCGCTGGAGCCATCGCCGGCGGTGCCGTTGTCGTGGCTGTAGGCGTGGTTCAAGCCGAGCGAGCCGTTCTGGAAGCCGTCGTCGGTGAGGTCGATGTGCGCACCGAGCACGCTCGACCAGTCGCCAAAGCCGCTGGCGCTGATGATGTTGCGGACCGCACCAGCACCGTTGAGGTCGAGCGCATCGCGGTTGCCGAAGCCGTCTTTGCGGGTGAAGTTGCTGAAGGTGTCGAAGTTGCCGGTGACGGATTCGACGAAGCTGAACGCGGTGGCCTTGGAGCCATCGGGACGGGTGCGCCGCTGGTAGACGGCGTTGTCCCACTGGGCGTCCCAGAAGGATGGCGGCACGTGCTTGGCGGCATCGAGACGGAAGCCATCGACCTTGTAGACCTCGAGCATGCGCTGCGTCGCGCGAACGAGCAACTCGGATGCGTTCTCGGTCACCGGGTCGCCGGCCATGGGGTCTGCGGCGTTGAAGGGATAGACCGTGACCTCGAACGAGCCGGGGTTGTTGGGTGTGCCGGGGTTGTTGAAGACCAGCGGCGGCTGATCGGTATCGGGGTAGAGCGCCGCGTTGGCAGCGCTTGGCAGGTTGTACGTCGTGCCAGCGGGGATGTTGTCCGGGTTGCCCGGTGCGACCGGGTGGCGGATGAAGCGGTTGTCCGATTCGTGGGCGATATCGATCAGCGCGACGAGGTCGCCTTTGAAGACGTCGTAGCGAGGGTCGTTTGGGTTCTCGGATTGCAGGAACCCACCCGGGACGCCGTTGTGGAAATCGCCCCATGAATCAACAGGCGACTTGGGCACCGCTGGTGATTCGGAATCGAGCCAGAAGCCGGGCCAGCCGCCCTGGTCCTGGAAGAACGTGTTGTCCGTTCGGCCCGAGTTGTGGTTCATGATCCAGTCGATGTAGACCGCTGTGTCGGCGCGGTGGAATTCTTCGACCAGCGCGACAAAGTCGGCCTCGACCCCGTAGGTGGTCGGGCGGGAAGCGGTGCCCAGGCTGAAGCGGTCGAAGGGGTCGTAGCCGGGGCTTGATGGATCAGAGGTCGGGTTGGGCGGGGGCATCCAGACGGCGTTGTAGCCGGCGACGTAGAAGTCTGGCATGCGGTAGGCCATGTCAGCCCAACTCGCCTCGAACCACTGGAGGTACGCGGGGTCTTCGGGGCCTGCCGAGGCGGGGGCCACCGAGAGGGCGGCCG
>CAYGSG010000086.1:0-11446 GCA_964352615.1 uncultured Phycisphaeraceae bacterium | reverse complement strand
CTCAAGCCGGGGAACAAGCGAACGACCCAACAACCGAGCCCCCGCCCCAGCGGCCCGCGAGGCCCGGCCGGGCCAACCGCTCGCGCAACCCGAGGCGGTGAGAAGTGAGCAAGCACCACCCGCTTCGCGTGATCGTGGGTCTTGTCCTGCTCGGGCTTGCGACGAGTGTGCTGGTGGCGTGGGGGCAGTACACACATTTTGTAACGGCCCGACCACTCTGGAGCGAGTTCCCCGTCGTGGATATCGGCGACTCAAGTGAAACTTGGATAATGTCGCACAGGTCGGGAACCATGAGGATTCGACACATCCGGAAGCCGACCGATCTGGTTATCCCACGAAGCAAGGGCAGCGTGCGACATGCAGAGAACCCAGAGCATCTTGAGTCCTTGCTGTTCCATAACACATTTACTCGGAGCCATGCCTCCAGGCGCTCAGAACTGGTTCGCGGCTACTACGTTGCGAACCCCCACACTCGGGATCCCACGCACTTTGAGTTCCACGTTGTGGGATGGCCGAGGCCAAGCCTTGTCCGCATCGTGCTGTGCCACCCAAACACCCAGCACCCAGCAAGCCCAGACAGGTACTCGGGAAGTTCGAGTTTAGACGCAGCACTCCCCATAAGACCTATTGCGGGCGGCCTCGCCCTCAACACCGCGTTCTACGCTGCATTCTGGGGGCTGGTGCTCGTCGTATTGCCCGCAGCACGCCGTTGGAACCGCTCGCGGCGGGGCCTGTGCGCAGGCTGCGGGTACAACGCCGATGGGCTCGACACATGCCCCGAGTGCGGCGCTGCAAGCCCGCCGGGCCCGCGTGCTCACGCACGCGGCTCTGAAGGAACAGGCAACTCGGCTGCCTCTAACTAGGCTTTGCCCACGGGATGTCCGGATCCTTGTGCAGCACGCCGGCGGCCCGCTTGAGGCACTGCCGGCAGAACCATGCTGAGTCAGTCATCGGGCTCTGCCACATCGGGATGGTCTTGCTTTCAAGGCACAGCGTGCAGCTTCGCTCCTCGGCGGTTTCATCATCATCCGGGCTCGCGTCGACCACCAGTTCGGTGTACGCCACGGTCAGGCACGGCCCGCAGATGCACGATCCCTGATGGCCCTCGACCATGGGGCGCTCGTGCGTCCACTCGCTGCCGCACGAGTCGCACATCACATCGCTCATCTGCACGTTGTCGTCGTTGGTGCCTTCGCGTCGCATGGGATTCGCTCGCTTACGCCGCGCCGGGCGGGAATTGGTGTTCGACGAGCCTGCGATAGAGATCGCACTTCTCAAGCAGCTCACGGTGCGTGCCCGTGTCCACGATCTCGCCGTGATCGAGCACAACAATACGATCGGCGTTGACCACCGTGCTGAGCCGGTGCGCCACGACGAGCGTGGTTCGGCCGCTTGCGAACTCGGAGAGCGCTGCGGTAATGGCGGCCTCGCTCTCGGAATCGATCATGCTGGTGGCCTCATCGAGCAGCAAGATCGCCGGATCGCGCAGGACTGCTCGCGCGATGGCGATGCGCTGGCGCTGCCCGCCGCTGAGCCCGCTGCCGCGCTCGCCGATGCGTGCATCAAAGCCCAATGGCAGGGCCTTGATGAACCCGTCGGCGCGCGCGCGGCCGGCCGCCTGCTCGATGGCAGTGCGGGTCGCGCCCCAACTGCCGTAGGCAATGTTCTCGCCGATGGTTCCCTCGAACAGCACCGTGTCCTGCGTCACCACGCCGATCTGCTTGCGCAGCGACCGCACGCGGTAGTCGGCGATGTCGCGTTGATCAATCAGCACCCGGCCCGAGCCCGGCTCCATGAGCCTCGTGAGCAGGCCGAGCAGCGTGGACTTGCCCGAGCCGTTAGGCCCGACGAGCGCCACCGTCTGGCCCGCATCAATTGTGAGATCAACACCCATAATCGCGGGCCGATCAGCGCCGGGGTAGGTAAAGCTCACGTTCTCGAAGCGGATTGATTGGCTGTGCCGGGCGAGCACGGGCAGGCCCCGCTCGTGGCCCGGTTCGGGCGTGGCGCTGAGCAGTTCTTGCACCCGTTTGGCGGCCGCCGCCGAGCCCTGGATCTCGTTGACCAGGCCCGTTACGGGCCGGAGCGAAGCACCGGCGACGCCCAGCGCCAGCAGCGCCGCGATGAACCGCTCGGGGCTCATTTCGCCATCGATGATGGCCTTGGCCGCGATCAGCGCGAGCGAGCCGACCGCGAGGATCGTGATGACCTCGACCAGCGGGCTCGACAGCGCGCGCGCCATTCGTACCTTAAGCAGTTCCTCGGTCAGCACGCGATTGATGCGACCGAACCTGCCGGATTCGTACCGCTCGGCGTTCGACACCTTGACCACTCGATGGCCCTGCAACGCTGCGGTTGCCGACGAGTACAGCTGCGCCTGGCTCTCCAGGGCCGTCCTGCTGGCCCGGCGGACCCGCTTGGCGAGCTTGCGGATGACGGTGTACAGCAGCGGGGCGGTCAGCAGGGTGAACAGCGTGAGCCTCGGTTCGATGACCATCGCCGCCAGCAAGGAGATCGCGCCCTTGCTGATCTGCGCCAGCGCCTTGCCGAGCAGCACGGTCAGGCCCGTGCCCACCGCGAAGGTGTCGTTCACCACCCGGCTGACCGTATCAGCTGCGCTCACGCTCGCGACGCCCAGCACCGGCGTTCGCAAGACCGCTCGGTACGTCGCCCGCCGAAGGTCCGCGATGGTGTGGTACACCACCGACAGCGCAAAGTACTGGTGCAGAAAGTTCGCAATGCCCCCCACCACCGTCAGCACGCCGAGCGCGACGACCATCACCAGCACAGCGGTAAATGGCTTGGGCGGCAGCGCGTCGATCGTCGCCTGTTCAAAACGCACGAAGCCGAGCCAGTTCGGCACCTTGTCGTTGAAGTCCATCGCCATGCCGGGCAGACCCACCCGGCCGTCGTCCGCGTCCCGCTGTAAGATGTTTTGCAGCAGCGGCGCCACCGCGACCAGGCCCGTACCAATCCCGCCTGCCGAGATCAACGCGCACGCGACCGCTGCGACGATCGACCAGCGGTGCCGAAGCATGCGGCGTGCAAATGACCAGAACGCTTCCATCTCGCGGCGATGGTATCGCCCTCTCGCCTTCGGAAAGCACCGAGGCTGTCTGCCGTGCGTCCCGCCCGCTGCGGGTGCCATAATGATGCCAACCCCAGCGCCTTTCGCCGATTCCCCGCCGACCCAGCACGCGATGCCACATCCGACCGCCACCATCGTGATCCCCTGCTTCAACCACGGCCGGTTCGCCAGCGAGGCGGTCCGCTCGTGCCTCGCACAGACCGATGCCGAGGTCAACGTGGTCATCGTCAACGATGGCTCCAACGACGGCACGACCCCCGCTCAGTGCGATGAACTGGCGAGCGCACGAGTAACGGTCATCCACCAGCCCAACGCTGGGCTGCCCGCAGCCCGCAACCGTGGAGCCCAACAAGCGACCGGCGAGTTCATCGCGTTTCTCGATGCCGACGACTGGATCGAGCCGACGTTCGTCAGCAAGCTCGCCGCCGCCATCACCGATGCAGATGATGATGACGTCAGCCACGCGTATTGCCAGGAGCAGCTCGTCGAGCAGGGAGAGGGCATCTGGCGCGTGCCCGAGTGGGACCCCGAGCTGATGCTCATCACCAACCTGCACCCGGTCACCGCGCTCATTCGCCGGGAGCGCTTCGAGCAGCTCGGCGGGTTCGATGCATCGATGACGCTCGGCTACGAGGACTGGGAACTTTGGATTCGATGTGTAGCACACGGATGGCGCGGCGTGCGCGTGCAGGAGCCCCTCTTTATCTGGCGACGCCACAGCGACACCACAATGGTGATGGAAGCGGTGCAACGGCACGACGAGTTGGTCGCGTCGATCATCGAGCGGCACCGCAGTCTGTACGAGTCGCGGTTCGAGGCCCTCTACCTGCGTTGCAACTCGATGCTCCGGCGCTTTGATTGCAACTGGCTCGATGAGACCGGCGACCCAATCTCGCTTCGGCAGTACCGCGACATGGCCGCGAGCATCCCCGTGCTGTACGAGCAGCTCGGCCTCGCCCGCCAGCAGGCCGAAGCGATGACCGCTCAGCGCGACGCATGGAAGGCACAGTTTGAGGTAGCAGAACAAGGCTTTGCGAAGGTCCACGCCGACTACGAAGCGATGACCGTGATCCGCCTGCACCACCGTGCCCACAGGCTGCTTCGAGCCCTGCCGAGCCCGATCCGCGCGCTGCTTATGCTGCCCGTGCGCGCGCTGCGAGCACTCTCGGGCAATCACAGTGCCGGGACCGATCGCTCATGAGGGTGCGCGTCACCGTGATCGTGCCGTGCTTTAATCGGCCAAGGGATGTCGATGCGCTCATGGGCGATCTCGAAAGTATTGACACGAGCGGTCTCGACGTGCGCATGCTGATCGTCGACAACGGATCTGCAAAGCCCATCGCGCCGCCCGCTGAGCACCCGCTGCCGATCGAGGTGGTCAGGCTCAGCGTCAACACCGGGGGCAGCGGCGGATACAACGCGGGCATGGCCTATGCACTGCACACAAGCACGCCCGACCTGCTCTGGCTCGTTGATTCTGATGCGCGCGTCGAGCCAAACACGCTCACGACACTTGTTGCGTCGCTCGTGCAGCACGACGACCTCGTGGCTGTTGGCCCGCTGCTGTGCGATCCGGTCAGCGGCGATGTCCACGAGATAGGCGGCAGGGTTCACCGGGGATCGGGTGTGATGATGCCCGCATTAGCTGATGTTCCTGCCCACACACAGGCTGCAGGCCTGTGCCACCAGGAGATACATGCGTGCGACTACGTCGCGGCCTGCTGCCTGCTCGTACGCGCCGATGCCGTCCGTGCGCACGGCGTTTTCCCGCCGATCTTCCTCAACGGCGACGATTCCGCGTGGTGCATCCGTCTCGCTCGCGCTACCGGTAAGTTCATCGGCATCGAGCCGCAAGCGCGCGCGATGCACCCGCGCTTTGATGGCTTCCCGACCTTTGCCCGGTATTACGGCGCGCGCAACGCGCTCGAACCCATGCAGGCGCTGGGGCTCGGTGTGTGGGCCCGCTTTCGGCGAGGCATAGTCGAGACGACTCGCGCCGTGAACCTGGCGATGACAGGCCGAGGCGATCTGGCCAGCCTCCACATCGTCGGGTTGCGGGACGCCGCGCTGGGCCTAACCACCGGGCGCGGCGAATCTCCCGCGTTCGAGCCGTTTGGCCCGATGCCAGAAGCGGCCATTAACGCCCCGCGCGTAGAATCCACTGGCTCAGTCGTTCATGCGCTGCCCGGTTTGCTGCGCCGGATGGCTCTCGGCCCACCGATTAAGCAAGCCGTAGTACCCGCCAAGGGGCACCCCTCAACGTGGCTGTGCGCGCGAACCGTGCATCTCGAAGATGGCGGCAAGTGCGTCACACGAGAACTGCACAGGCTTCCGATCATCGCCTTCGCGCTGTGGACGCTGGCTCGCGGCGGCCTGCTGTCGGCCCGGCTCGCGGTGTTCCCGCCGAGCGCCGCAGCGCTGCCACCCGTCGATGTCGCTCTGGCGTGCGCGCCCGTTCATCGCGATCAGAAACCCACACTCAGCATCATCGTGCTGAGCTACAACCGCAAAGACTCGCTGCTCGAAACGCTCGATCGCCTCACGGCAGGTGAGACGACAACATCGGCAGAGATTATCGTGGTGGACAACGCATCGACCGACGGCTCGGTCGGCGCTGTACGCGACCGCCATCCAAGCGTGCGGCTCATTGCCAACGCGAACAACGAGCTGATCGAGGGGTTCAACATCGGCGTGCGTGCAGCCACGGGTAGCCTCGTGCTCATCCTCGATGACGACGCAAGGCCCGATCAGCAGAGCCTGCGCGAAGCGATCGAGGCGCTGGCTGAACGTCCAGAACTCGGCGGCGCGACGCTGCACCCGATCCACCCCAAGACCGGCCTCGGCGAGTGGCCCTTTGTGCGCACGATGGCCGGACCAACCGATGCATGGCCCGTGATGGGCTGCTGCAATTTGGTCCGCCGAGACCTGTGGCTCGCGTTAGGCGGGTACGACGCGCGCTTTGGCCTGTACCGCAACGATGTGGACATGGCGATGCGGCTGCTCTCGGTGGGCGCGGGCGTGCGGTTCGACCCAAGTTGGACATGCGAGCACGACTCGCCCGCAGCGGCGAACAAGAGCGTGCGATGGTGCGGGCAAGCGACGCGCAACTGGGTGTGGCTCTGCCGGCGGCATGGCGGGCGGTTCGCGTGGATGGTACCGGTTGTTATAGGCTTGTTCGCCGCCCATCGCCACGCGGGGCTGCGGCCCGGCGCGCACGCGGCGGTGTTCAAAGGCGCGGCCGCGGGGCTTGCATCGCGGCCCGAGATGCCCGCGTGGTGGAGGCGCGATCCGCGAACGATGCGCACGCTGCTTCGGCTGCGCCTCCGCAAGCAGCCTAAGCGGTAGCGGTTAACGCTCTGGGACCGAGACTATCGCGAGCATGGCCCGCCACTCGCCGTAGCGGTACGGCACTTTGAACCGCTCGTGGATTTCTCGCAGTTGACCGAGCCCGTGCTCGCTGAGGTCGTGCTGCCAGGCTTGAGCGCTCGCGTCGCAGAAGTACACCCGGCAGCCGAGCGGGCGGGCCTCACGCTGCCCGCACAGGTGCCCCGACTGGAACGGGCAGCCGTCGAGCGTGAGCGCTGCGCGCGCATCGCTCGGGCTTGCAGGCTTGGTAGCCCATCGCTGGGCGAGCGCGGCTTCGAGCCCGGTGACGTACAGGCGGTGTCCAACGGTCTCAAAATGGCAGCATCTGCCTGAGGCCCAGCACGCGGGGCCGCGCGCTTCAACTTGGGCTGCTGCATCTTCGTAGACCGCTCGCACGGCCTGGGCGATGGCGTCGGTGCGCGCCGCCTTGACCCATGCTGCGGCGAGTTCAACATCGCTCTCGCTCAAAGCGGGTCGCCCTTGCGGATGATGCGTATCTCGCTTGGCCAGTAGAGCCGGCCCTGGTCGATGCCCGGGCAGTCCGCGCCGGCCTTGACCCAGTCGCGCCGCGTGCGCGTGAGGTGCTGCCAGAAGGGCCACGATCGGCACTGCGCGGGGCGGTCCTCGTACACGCCGCAGACCGCCTTGCCGGGGATTGTCTTGCGGTCGAGAAACACGCAGTCGAGCCCGCGCACAGAGGCCTTCTCGTTGAGCGATCGTCCCCGACCTGTGCGGTGCGTGTGGGTCTCGACGAACGTCTGCCTGTCGATGCCCAATCGGCGCGCGAGCGCGTCGATCTCGTCATCGGTCACGAGCACCACGCCCGGCCCGCCCGAGCAGCAGTGGCCGCACTGCGTGCAGCCGAAGCGCAGGCCGACCTCGCCCGTGTCGGGGTTGGGTCGATCAAACCATTCTTGATCTGAGGGCCGGTGCTGATCGGGGTCACTTGGCACGGGGCTACTCGGCGCTGGTGCGTTGAAGGATGACCAGCGTCTGGTCGTCGTCGCGGTCAAGCCGGCCCGTGTGCTTGTAGAGGGCTGTATGCACGGCGTCGATGATGGCCTCGGGCGTGCGGGCGCAGGCGGCGAGCGCTGCGTCAAGGCGATCGACCCCGAACAGTTCCTTGTGCGCATCAAACGCCTCGGTGATGCCATCGGTGTAGAGCACGAGCGTGTCGCCCGGCTCAAGGGTGATGGTTTCGCTTGGAGCATCGATGCCGGACATCACTCCGAGCGGCAGCGTGCCGCCGCCATCGAGATCGCAGACCGAGCCATCGGCTCGCTTGAGCTTGGGCGGGTTGTGCCCGGCGCGAACGTAGGTGAGCGACGAGTTCGCTGGGTCGTACTGTCCGAAGAAAGCGGTGGCGAACCGGCCTTCGATGCTGGACGCGACGAGCCGTTCGTTGGCGTACTGCACGATGCCGCTGGCGGTCAGTTCGCCCTGGTAGCTGTGCACGATGGCGTGCAGCATGGCCATGACCGCGGCGGCGGCGGCGCCGTGGCCCGCGACGTCCGCGATCACACAGCCCCACTGCCCGTTGGGAAGCGGCACGAAGTCGTAGTAGTCGCCGCCCGCTTCGTCACTCGTGAGGTAGCTGGCTGCGATCGACAGGCCCGGAATCTTGGGCAGCGAACGTGGCAGCAAGGCTTGCTGCACGCTCGCGAGCTCGTCGAGCTGTTGTTGAAGGCGGACCTTGAGCGAGGCCTCGCGCTGGACCGCGATGAGGTTGCGGGTGATGCTTCCGATGAGGTTGGCTTGCAGCACGTGCGCCGAGAGGTCTTCGTGGCTGAAGCCCCGTGGATCAGCGCGGAACTGCAAGTTCCAGTTGAGCGGCTGGCCCGCATCGAACAGCGGCGTGGCGATCGAGCTGCCCATGTCGCCCAAACGCTCGCCCAGCACCGGGTCGGCGCTCAGGTCGAGATTTTGGAACAACTGCGGCTTGCCCGTTGCGAGCAGATCCCCCAGAAAGCCGCCGGAGTGCGCGGGCATCTTGGCCCAATCCCGCCAGGGGTCAGGCAGGCTGATCTTGCCGCTGAAATCGAGTTCCTCCCGGCGGATGCTGCGGGTGACCTTGTATTGCCCGCCGGGCATGCCACGCACCGAGAGCGACACGAGCGCGTCGATCGGGCTGTGGGTCCACAGGCGTTTGGCAAACGAGGCGAGCACCTGCCGAGCGTCGGGGCTCTGGCTGGCTTCGCGGAGCATCTCGACGAGAAGCTCGATGTCCTGATCGGCCGACGTATCAAGCGGGGCGTTCATGCTGAGGGCAGTCTAAGCGATTCGGCGGGGCCAGAACCGGCGCCCGGCTCAATCCCCGATCTGATCCGCCACGGCCTCCGCGACCGCTTGGGCGCTGGCCCTGGCCCGTGCGACCAGCATCAACGCCTCGGCTTCGAGCTTCGAACGCTGGTCGGTGTCTTCGAGCTGAGGCAGGTTGACCCGCACATTCCATGCGAACGCCGAAGCGGCGGCCCCGGCCAGCTCGGCGGCGATGGCCAGGTCGCTGCCCAGCCAGCGGTTGCTCTTGCCCAGCAGGCCCTCGAGCAACGAGGCAAGCGAGGCGCTGGCCGCCACGCCGGCTCTCGGCACGTCGATCGCATCACGCACCGCATCGGCCCAGCCCTTGATGCGGACAGCATCATCTTCCGGCAGGCGCATCATCGCGTTGAGGGCGGCGTAGGCCCTCGCGTCCTCATCGGCGAGCGTCAGCAGGATGAGCCGGGTCTTGTCGAGTCGCTTGGCCGCATCAACAAGCTCTGGTTCGACCTCGGCAAAGGCCTTCTTACCCAGGGTGTACGCGACCACCATCGAGCCCAGTGCGGACGCCACCGCGCCGACCAGTGCCGCGACCGCACCGCCGCCGGGCGTGGGGGCTTTGGCTGCGAGCTGTTCGAGCCAATCCCCGATGGGCTGCTGATCGATGCTCGGCGTGGGCTGATCGCTGGAATGCATGACGAACAATAGCGGTTCGCTCGATGGGCCATTGAGCGTTCAACCCTCTGGCGGATCTGCGAACTTCTCGTTGGCAGTGGCAAGCTCTACTTGCAGCCACTCTTTGGCGCGGGTCCAGTCCCGCTTGACGCTGCGCGGCGATCGGCCCACCGCCTCGGCCAGTTGCTCGATCCGCAGGCCCACAAAGAAACGCAGCATCACGATCTGGTGCAGCATCGGGTCCGTGCGTTCGAGCTTCTGAAGCACTTCATCGAGCGCGAGCAGATCGGTGTCGGCCTCGTGACGCGAAGAGAACGCGACATCCAGCGGCACGCGTTTGCGGTCGCCGCCACGCTTGAGCGCGTTGCGCTGGCGGGCCTGATCGATCAGCAATCGGCGCATCGTCTGGGCGACGGCTGCGAAGAAGTGCGCCCGGCTCTCCCACCGCGACTCGGGCGCGGAGAGAATGCGGAGGAACGCTTCGTGGACCAGCGCGGTTGGCTGCATGATGCCGCTCGCACGTTCGAAGCGCATCTGCGAGTGGGCGAACCGACGAAGGTCGGCGTAAAGCCGTTCGAAGAGTTCTTCGGAGTTCGCTCCCTGGCCTATGCCCGAGTTGGGCGATTGAGGCCGATCGGGTTCGTCGGCAGGCACGCCAACAGGATACCGCAGCGGGCCGGTGTGTAGAAACCCCCGCTCGAGATTCAAACACTCGTGCGACCAAAGGCCGACCAGAAGGCGGCTGCAGTCCGTGACCGATCAGGCTCGCTTAGTCCGCGCCAAGCTGCTGAGCCAGGGCGCGGATCTCGGGGTTGTTGGGATCGCGCGTGAGCGCCTGGGCAGCCTCTTGCGCGGCGTCTTGATCGCGGCCCATCTCCGAAAGGATGATGGCTTTGAGCACGAGAGGCATGGCGTCGTTCTCTTCAAGAGCAATCGCCGACGAAACCGTCTGGAGCGCCCGATCCGAGAACCCCTGGCTGTGCTCCCAGAGCGCGTAGAAGTAGTACCCCTCGTAGCGTTTGGGACGGAGCCTGATGAGGCGTTCGCCCGCATCGTGCAGCAGGTCGTCGTCGTTGTAGCGCATCGCGATGGTGCCAAGCCCGGTCCACGCGAGCGCGTCGGCGGCACCCTCTCGGCCCCGGGTGAGAGCCACGAGCGTCTGGCGGGCGTCGATCAGTTCGTCCTGTTCCATCTGGCACCGTGCGAGCAGGTGCATCAGGTCGCGGCGTTGCACACCATCCTCTTCCTGGCCCTCGATGATGTCTTCGAGGTGCGACTCGGCCTCGGCGTAGTAACCCGCCTCCATCTCGGCCATCGCGAGGTCTTCCAGAACCGAGAGATCGTCGGGCGCGAGCACCTGCGCCTCGCCGAAGTACCGGACTGCTTTTTCAGGCTGACCCCGCATGGTCGAGATGTGCCCGAGCGTCTGACGGATGCCCGCGGTGAACTCATGGCGGTCGCTCGAACGCACGAGCAGAGCCTCGGCTTCGTCGAGGCGTTCGAGCCGAATGAGCATCTCAGCGGATGCGATGACGTACTGCGCGTGCTCGGGGTTGGCCTCGAGCGCGAGCTGGTACTGGTCGAGCGCCGCCTCGAACCGGGCGATGCGCTCGAAGATGAGGCCGCGATAGAAGTACGCCTCGGCGTAGTCAGGATCGAGCGCGATGGCGCGCGCGAGCGACTCCATCGCTGCCTGCGTTCGGCCCATCTCGACGAGGATTCGGCCCTTGAGCGCATGCGTCTTGGCCACCTGCGGGTTGAGCGCGATGGACCGCTCCACGCCTTGCAACGCCTGGTCGAAATCGCCCGACTCGTAACGCTGACGGGCAAGTTCCCACTCGGTGCCCGCCTTGAGCGCATCGAGCCGCTGGCTCGCCTCGTTTTTGAACTCGGCGGACTGCTTGGATGGACCCGAGCAGCCCGCCGACACCAACAGCGGCCCGACGAGCACCGCCGATACAACTCCGGCAGCAAGACCCGTCGGACGATTTCGCATCAGTTGTCCTTCACCGGGACCATCTGGCCAACGGTTGTGGGGGCTTCTTCAACAGCCTTCTCGAC
>CAYGSG010000085.1:0-11645 GCA_964352615.1 uncultured Phycisphaeraceae bacterium | reverse complement strand
GGCTGGGGCGGTCGCTCGGGAAGGCCGAGCCGCGATCCAGGGCGTCGGGATGAACTGATCGGAGATGGTCAGCCTGTAAGGGTTGTCGGCATGGTCTTGAGCGGCAAGCTCGGGCGTGTTGCACTCACGGGAGAGGTGGAGGAGGACAACATGCTCGCGCGGCGCGATCTGGCTCGTGACCTTGGCGGCTTGCTGGTTGGAGAGGTGCCCGCCGCCGCTCGTGATGCGCTGCTTGAGGAACGCTGGCCGGGGTGACGCTTCTTGCAACTGCGGGCAGTAGTTGCTCTCGATGGCGAGCACATCAACGCCCGCGAGGTGAGAAGCGAGCGAGGGAGTCGGCCTGCCGAGGTCCGTGGCGTAGCCGATGGAGGCCCCGTTTGGCAGCGTGATGCGGAAGGTCGCTACGCCGAGTTGATCGTGCGCGAGCAGCAGGGGCTCGACGCGCACGCCGAGGCGTCCACCGGCGAGGTCGAAGGCGCCATCAAACAGCAGCGTGGTCGGCGTGAAGTAGTGCTGGCGCTGCGCGCGGCCGCGGTGGCTTCGGTGGATGTAGACGGGCGTGTGGCGTGGCATGGAGCGGACCCACGCGGGCTTGAAATGGTCCGCGTCGAGGTGGGTGAGCACGACGGCCGAGAGGTCGTTGGGAGTCAGCCCTGCGCTCTTGAGCGCGCCGAAGGTGTGGCGGGGCGAGAGGCCGCAATCGAGCAGCACCGCGTGGCGCCGGCCTTCGGCCTGCACGACGAGCAATGCTGCGTTGCCCTTGGAGCCAGAAGCGAGCACGCAGAGCGAGGCCTGCGACTCAGCGGGCGGAGGCGGTGGGTACTCGCTGGGGATGCGAGCGGGCGCCCGGCGTTGCGGGGCAGAGCGCAGACGGAACTCGGCGGCGGAGGTCATCCGTTCGTGCCTTCGGCCTCGGCTTGGTCGCGGTTGCCCGCGCCGCGGGGCGGGCGGCCCAAGCCGGGGACGATGCCTCGCTTGGAGGCGGCGACGAACTCTGCCATCTCGGCGATGGGCTCGCACCCGAGGGCGCGCTCGGCGAGAATCTCTTTGCGCTCGGCCGATGGCACCTGCCGCCAGAAGACCTCGCGGAACACGCTGCGCACCTTGGTGATGTCCTCGCGGCTCACGCCGTTGCGTCGCATGCCCACGTGGTTGATGCCGCCGAGCCGCTGGCGTTCGTTGACGACGCAGAACGGGGGCACGTCCATGCCCACGTGCGTGCCGCCGCTGAAGAACGCGAGCCGGCCGATGCGTGTGAACTGATGCGTGCCGCAGTGGCCGGAGATGGTGACGTTGTCGGCGACCTCGGTGTGCCCGCTCAGGCCCGCGTAGTTGACGAGGATCACGCTGTTGCCGATCTGGCAGTCGTGGCCCAGGTGCGTCGATGCCATCAGGAAGCACTTGTTGCCGACGGTGGTCGGCTGGCTTTCGCTCGTGGCGGCGTGGATGGAGGCGTGCTCGCGGACGATCGTGTGCGAGCCGATCCGGACCCCGGCAGTGATGGAGTCGGCGGTGAACTTGTAATCCTGCGGCGGGCCGCCGATGCGGGCGAACGGGTGGATGGCTGAGCCCTCGCCGACGGTCAAGGGGCCGGTGAGCACGGCGTGGGGGCCGACCACGACGCCCGGGCCGAGGACGACCTCGCCCTCGATGACGGCGTAGGGGCCGACGGCGGCCGAGGGGTCGATGACGGCACGGTCATCGATGATCGCGGTGGGGTGGATGGATGCTTGGGTCGCGGTTGGCGGCATAGAGAGAGGATAGGGGCGGGGGGCAGCAAGGGGCAGCGCTACGAGGCGACCTTCAGCTTGGGCCCGCGCTCGGGTTCGTTCTTTGATTCGGAGTTGGCCTGGGCGGTCCGCACGCTGCCAATGACCACGGTGTGCCTCGCGGTGGTGCCGCGGCGGGTCGAGCGGGTCGCGGTCACCGCGTACGTGATCGTTCCAGCCAGTTCCGGAGCGAGCCCGGCGGGCAGCGAGGTATCGATGAACTCCTTGCGGCCGACGGCGCCCAGCCGCACCCAAGGCTGCGCGTTGGTGGGGATGTCGTGGCCGAGCCTGCGGGCGACCTCATAAACAGTGCCGCTGGTGCCCGGCGGGTTGTCGCACTTCCACCGCAGCCGCAGCGGCCCGGTGGCCAGCAGCTGGGTTGTGAAGCTGCGCGGGCTGCCCGGCGGGGGCACGGCGTTGGACGACCGGCGGGCTTTGGGCGTGGGCAGCTGGGCGAGCGTGAGCACGCGCGGGTCGCCGGTGGAGGCCGCGCGGCTGCGGATGGTCTCGATCAGGGCGCTGCCGAGCCCGGGACCGCTGTGCAGGTGGTCGACGGCTCGGTTGAGTGCGGCGGTAGCGGTAGCAGAGACCTGCCGAGCGCGCTCGGCGGCCGCTTGGGCGTCCTGGGCTTGTTCGATCGCGGCTCCGAGCACCGCGACTTGCTCGTCGGTGAGCCCGATCGCGTCCGCGTTGGCCTCCCACGCGGGCAGGTGGTTGATGTAGAACTGGATGCGGGCATCGATGGTGCGGGGCACGGTGGTCATGGCGGGATACTCCGGGCTTCACGAAGCCATAAGGGCGGGCGTTCTGGCAGTAAGGCACGCGGGCGGAAGGGCAACCGCGGCTTTGTGGAAGGTTCATCGGCTGCACCGGCCCGAAGCTTGACAGTTACGTGCAAGAACACGGCTGCGCCCGCTGTTCGCGGGCCAGCACGGGTCCGCCGCTGGCGTGCAGAAGGCCTCTGCACGGCTGCGCCGGGGCGCTGCAGCCCGGCGGATAAGCATCGCGGGGCTGCGCCGGAGCGATGCAGCCCTCTTATGAAGCATGAGCGGGCGTTGACGGAATCGAACCCGGCGGTTACCGGGCATCAGGCAGCGAGACTGCGGCGTTCAGCCGCCAAAAAGAAGCTTGAGCCGGGGCTGTCGCTTCGGGTAGGCTGGAGAACCAAGCCCGAGAGGAGCCCGCTGTGAGAAGAACGTGCGTGATTGCTGTGATAGGTCTGGCCGCTGTTGCGAGCGGGCAAGTGGAGTTTGAGTGGGTAACTGTCGGCAACGCGGGCAATGCGGCCGATCCGGCCACAGGCCTAGGCAGCGTTCTCTACGAGTACCGCATCAGCGCGCACGAGGTTACCAACGCCCAGTACGCCGCATTCCTGAACGCTGTTGCCGCAGCAGACCCGACCTTCCTCTACAACGAGGAGATGAGCGACGATCCGTGGGGCGGGATCATCCGTTCCGGCGAGGATGGAAGCTACGGGTATGCCGTAAAGGCTGATATGGGCGACAAGCCCGTGAACTATGTGTCGTTCCACGACGCAATCCAATTCATCAATTGGCTCCACAATGGTCAAGGCAACGGGAGCACAGAAACGGGTGCTTACGCAATAGACTACGTGTCCGACCTGCGCATGGTCGACGCCCGGTATTTCCTTCCAACTCAAGACGAATGGTACAAGGCCGCGTATCACCAACCTGCTTCGCAAGGCGGTGACTCGGATGACTATTGGCAATACGCAACACGAAGCAACGATGTGCCGACGGTCGCCACCGCAACTTCGACTGGAGGAATTTCAAACCCTGGTTTCAACGTGGCGAATTACAACCGGGGCGCGGTGTGGAACGGTTTGGTCGGAAATTTGACCGACGTTGGATCGGCGGGGCAGAGCAGTACGAGCTACTACGGCGCGTTCGACATGAGTGGGAACGTCTGGGAGTGGAACGAGACATGGATACAATTCAAACGCCCCATTCGAGGGGGCGGATGGTCAGTCGACGAGGTTTTTCTTCAGGCACGAGTTAGCGCGTCGATTCGCCCTCCTTGGAATGAAGGCCGATGGTGGGGCTTTCGCATTGCAAGCCCTTTGCCGCTCCAATGCCCCGGCGATATCTCCGACGACTTCGGCACGCTCCCCCCGACGGGCGGCCCCGACGGCATGGTGAGCTTCGGCGACTTCTTGGCATTGCTCGGCCTGGTTGGGCCCTGTCCCGGCGGCGTACCGGGCTGCACGGGCGACATCGCCGATGACTTCGGCACGCTCCCCCCCCTTGGCGGCGCCGACGGCATGGTGAGCTTCGGCGACTTCCTCGCGCTGCTCGGGCTCGTCGGGCCGTGCCCGTAAGAAGGGGCGATGGGCAATAGGGAATAGGCAATGGGGGAGCTTGCAGCAGTTTCCTATGCTTGCGTGTGACCCACTCGCTGCAGGTGATTGATCTTGGACGCATGGCGTACGCACAGGCGTACGACCTGCAGCGTGCGCACCTTGAGGAGGTCATCGCTGGGCGTGAGGCCGGCGGCACCGAGGGCCGCCTGCTGCTGGTCGAGCACGCGCCAGTGGTAACCGTGTCCAAGCGTGCATCGGCGCCGACGCACCTGGTCGCGTCTGTTGAGCAGTTCGAGCGGGCGGGCGTGGCCATTGAGCCGACGGATCGCGGCGGCGATGTGACCTACCACGGGCCGGGCCAACTGGTGGCGTACCCGATTCTCGATCTCAACGCCTACGGGCTGAACCTGCACGCGTACATGCGGCTGCTGGAACAAACGGTCATCGACACGCTGGCGGACTTCGGGCTCGAGGGCTGGCGGGATGACAAGGCCACGGGCGTTTGGGTGGGCGAGGCGCCGGGTTCGAAGATCGCGGCGATGGGTGTGCGTGTACGCCGATGGGTGAGCATGCACGGGCTGTCGCTGAACGTGGACCCGGAGATGGCGCATTATGATCTGATCGTGCCGTGCGGCTTGGCGGGGCGCACGGTCACGAGCCTGCGGCGGGAGCTTGGCGAGGCGCGGCCGTCGATGGCCGAGGCCAAGGGCTCGATCGCATCTGCGTTGCAAGCGCTGCTCGATGAGCGGAGATAGGCATGTTTCGTCAGACACAGGCTGCAAGCCTGTGCCACCTTAGAAGCAGCCTGCCTCGATCAGGGATCGGGCGTAGGCGCGGGCTCGGTGGTGGGGGCTGAGTCCACGGCGGGTTCTGGCGTTGGCTCGGGGATGTTGAGCACTTGGGCGACGGCGTCGGTGATGTCCGTGCCCTCGGGGGCGATGAGCGCTGAGCGGTACAGGATCTCCTGTACGAAGAGCGATGTTGATTTGGTGAGGATGTTCTCGTCGTCGAAGCGGCTGGTCATGACGTACTGGTAGCCGTCGCTAGCGGCGATGTCGGCGGCGGTCGCACGGACCCTGCGGAACGCGGCGGCGAACTGCTCGGCGGCGAATGCGTCGATGCCGAGCTGGGCTTCTTGCTGGGCCTGCATGAGCTGCTGCTGAACCTGCTCGGCTTGCCCTCGGAGCGCATTGGCCTCGACCGTGTTGGGGTCCATGGCCTGCCACTGGCCGATCATCGCGCGGAGCCGCGTATCAAGGTCCTGTAGCGGCGTCTGGTACTCCTCGATCTTCGTGTTGCGGACGTCGGCAAACTCGGGCATCTCAAGCATCCGCTCCATCAGGCGGAGCGTGTCGACCGTGGCGATCGAGCCGGGCGGGCGAGTGGTATCGCGGGCGAGGGCCGCGAGCACGGCGACCGAAGCGAAGAGGGCGAAAGCGATCAGGATTCGGCGGGTCATGGGGCGTTCCTCGGAGGGCGAAGGCTGGAGTGTTGAGATTGCGTTTCAACTGTGTGGAATGGCGATTCTAGGGGTGGTTCGGGTGGCAGGCCGCTGGCATGGAAGGTTGACGCGAGGAGCGATCCCGCTAAAGTATGGGCCAACCAAGGCGATGGTGCCGATCCGATCGGCCCCGCCTGCAGCGATTGAGCCTGGATTTGCAGGCTGCCATTGGGAGGTGACCGATGCTCATGACTTCAACGCACATCGATCTGACCGCTGAGGCCCCGTTTGGGTCGGCACCGATTGATGCGCTCCGAGTCGGTGCGCAACGGGCCGCCAACCAGTATGCGGGTCAGCTCGCCTGCTCGGGCAATCCAGCCAGGCTCGGCTGAGGCCAGCCCAGCGGCCCACCAGCCGCGGCCAGATCGCAAGCTTTCATAGCTCGTTCCATAACAACCGATCGCCCATGAGCTGGCTGTAAGCAGGCTCGTGCGCTCGATGCGTTCGCTCTCGGCGTCCGCACCGCTCGGTTGTTCCTCCCCCACATCAAGACCAGTTTTGTTCGCGTTCGCCCGCGTTGGGCGCACGCCGGTGGTGTTCGTAGAGAAGGAGCGCACCATGCGCACGCAAGAGAACGTAAAGAGCCCGAGCGTTGTTGATTGGCCCCACGCCGGCGTGGAGCCGATTGAGCTGAGCGATGCCCAGCGTGAGCCGCGAAACGCCGGCCCTCCTCGGCACAGGCCAAAGGAATCGGCGGTGGGCTGGGGGCCGATCAGCATCAATGGCGCGCCCGGCTACGGCGAGCGTTTAGCCGATGGCACGGTGCGGTACTGGAGGCCGCTGCCAGCTAAGCACGCGCCGGGCAGCTAACGCGGTGTTGCACACAACCGTCCGGGGGAGGGATCTCCCGGGCGGGATTGGTTTTGCTCCATGTCGATAGGGGACAGGAGGGGTTCGGGGTTACATGTTGGCTAGTTCTCTCGCAACGAGTATCACGCCGCCCTCACGTTGCTCCGCAACGCACCGGACCGTTGAACCCGGCGGGAAAGCCCATTTCTCAAGAACGGGGTCGTAGTCAGCCGTCGCAAGCAACATGTAGGTGGAAGGACCAATCCGTTTGGCCTGGGTCGGTCGCCACACACGAGTGCCCTCGTTGAAGAGTTCAACGTACACCGTCTCAGTGATCGCAGGTGGCTCCAAAGTTTGCTCCCTCACTTCTCGCGGCTTGGTCGAGCATTAGGCGGATCGCTAGTCCCAGATCGCGGTGAAGTCAGCGGTGTTGTCGCCCGCTGTCGTGAATATGCTGAGGAACGCGTTGAGGTCGGCTGGGTCGTTGGGCTCGTTGTAGTGGATGGCGTCGGGGCGCTTGGTGCCCTGCGCATCGGTGAACGGCGAAGCGGATGCAGGCGCCAGCTCGTTCTCGAACGACACGTGGTTGTCGGCGTAGCCCACGTTGCCTTCCCATGTGTTGCGGCCGCCGTGGATCAGCAGCGTGTTGGACATCGCATCGAACGCGGGCGTCGTGTCCTTGCCGGTGTACGTCACGCCTGTGATTTTGGGCCCACGGTTGGCGATGACTGATTGAGCGCTGTTGAAGGTGTTGGCCCAGAGCGGTTGGCGCGGCCCGCCGGGCAGCAGGTGGGCGTAGCTGATGTTGCCTTCGCCGTTGGTAAAGTCGGCGCTGAACGCCGGATCCCACAGGGCGCTAGCGGGGTCGGCTGCCGCCGAGGGCTCGTCGAACTCGTAGCCCTCGAACTCCCAGATGTTGCCATTGGACTCTGCGGGCGAGATAAGAATCTCGGTGGAGATTGAGCCATCGGAGATGAGCATCGAGAAGATGTTCGCCGTGTGGTCCTTGGCTGTGCCGCCGCCGGCGATGGTGTGGTCGCCCGCATCAAGGATCGACGGGAGCGGGAACCGGTCCTGGTTGTTCTGCGCGTGGATGACCATCGCTTGCAGAATGCCGCGAACTTGCGTGGAGTCCTTGAGCGGCGGGGTGATGGTCCTCACGCGGCCGATCGATGGCAAGAAGACAAGCAATACCACCACAATGACCATCAAGACCGCAAGCAACTCAACAATCGTCAGCCCGCGATCGCGCGGGTACATCGAGACGGGCATGATGCCTCCATGTCTGTGCCGTGCGGGGATTGGGGTATAACAAAATCAATGAAAAGTCACGGCAACCAGATGTAATACGCGGTGCCCGCGCGGAGGGTTGTGAGAGAGTTGGCGGGAAGATCCACAAATCTTGCGTTCACGTTGGCCAGCGCGGGCGTTGGCTGGGCTTCTGCACTTGCATAGGCTGTGGTGGTGCGCTGCTCGCGGTAGCCGTATTTGACGAGCGAGGCCTTCTGAATCGCAGCGAGTTTCTTGGCCGCTTCAAACGCGGTTCGGTAGTCGCCCAGTTCGTCGGCCATGCCTGCGCGCACGGCCTCAGCGCCCGTGAACACCCGGCCATCGGTGAGTGCATCAAGCCTTGATGGATCGTGGTTGGGCCTGCGCTCGACGACCAGTGCGCGGAACCGCTGGTAGAACTCGTCGACCATGCTTTGCAGGATGGCGTAGTGCTGTTCCTCGGCGGGCTCGAAGGGGTCGGCCATGTTCTTGTTGTCGCCGCTGACGACGGCTCGGCCCTGGATGCCCAGCTTGTCGAGGCCCTCGGACACGTTGAACGTTGGGACGATCACGCCGATGGAGCCGGTGATGGTGGTGGGGTGCGCGACGATCAGGTCGGCCGCGGTCGCGACGTAGTACCCGCCGCTGGCGGCCATCTCGCCCATCGATGCAACGACCGGCTTGCCCGCCTGGCTCACGCGCCGAAGCTCGGTGTAGAGCACGTCGGAGGCGGTGACGGTCCCGCCGGGGGAGTTGATGCGGACGAGGATGGCCTTGACGGTGGAGTCCTGCTCGGCCTTGTGGAGCCTGCGGAGGAACTCATCGACGGGGTTGTCGCCCGGGCCGAAGACGGTGGGGCTGCCCCGGTCGGCGATGATGCCGGTGAGGTCGATCATGGCGACCTTGGCTGGGGCGTGCTGGTCGCCGCCGATGATGGGCTGTTCGACGAGTTCGCGGCGTTCGGCATCAAGCGAGACGGTGAAGCTGCGGGGCATGCAGCCGGGGAGTAGGGCGAGGAGGACCAACAGGAAGGAGACGGCAAGGAATCGCGGGTTCATGGCCCGAGTCTACCTGAGCAGAAGGACTAGGCTCCCGGCGTGAAAGGCCACCTGCCGGTATTGCCCGAAGAGACGATGGACACGCTCGCGCTGGCGGTCGGCCAGACGTATGTCGATTGCACAGCAGGGCTTGGGGGTCATTCGCTGCTGGCTGGCGAGCTGGTCGGCGCGGACGGAATGGTCGTGCTCAACGACCTGGACGGGGCCAATCTTGAGCGGGCTGCGGGAGCGATCGGGGGCCTGTGCCGGGTGGAACGGGTGCAGGGGAACTTTGCTGAGCTGCCCCGGACGCTGGCCGAGCGCGGCATCCTCGCGGATGCGGTGCTGGCGGATCTGGGCTTCGCCTCGGTGCATGTGGACGATGGCGAGCGGGGGTTCAGCTTCATGCGCGATGGGCCGCTGGACATGCGGTACGACCGGTCAGGCGGGGCCGAGTCGGCGGCGGGCTTGGTGAACACGCTTGGCGAGGCGGAGCTGGCTTCGATCATCCGCGAGTTCGGTGAGGAACGGCGGGCGAAAGTGGTGGCGCAAAAACTGGTCCAAGTGCGCGACGTGTCGCCGATACAAACGACATCGGAGCTGGCCGAGGCGGTGCGGAGCGTGGTGCCTCGCCAGCGTGGCAAGGGGTCGGGCATCGACCCAGCGACCAAGACGTTCCAGGCGCTGCGGATCGCGGTGAACGACGAGATGGGTTCGCTGTCGGCGCTGCTGGCCGCGATCAGGCACGACGCCCAGGGCTGGTTGCAGCCGGGGGCGAGAATCGGGATCATCAGCTTTCACTCGCTCGAGGACAGGCTGGTGAAGCAGGCGTTCGGCGAACTGGTCGAGCGGGGCCGAGCCGAGCACGTCACGGCCAAGCCGGTGACGGCCAGCGAGCAAGAGACCGCGGCCAATCCACGGTCTCGGTCGGCCAAGCTGCGGGTGGTGCGGATGACGGACTGATGACGGACAGACGAGGGCCATGATGGCCGAGACAACCAAGGATGCGGGCCACGCTGGCCCGCCCGGCGAGCAAGGACGCAAGCTGTGAATCGCGAACAAAAACTGGCACTGGTCATCGGGTTTGCTCTGGTCCTCGTGGTGGGTGTGCTCATCACGGATCACTACTCCGCGGCGCAACAGGCCGAGCTTGAGGGCGGGCCGGTGCTCGACCCGGGCCGTACGCAGACCCCGCAGCGCTACGCGGGCGGCAACCCGCTGCCGGGCGATTGGTCGACGCTCGACATCACAGAAGCGGCGCCGACGATCGATCCGGAATCGGTCGTGGCCTCGGGCCAACCGGAGCCGGTGCGCGGAGCGATGCCGAGTTTCGATGATGTGTTTGCGCCGATCGAGAACGATAACAACGGCCCGCTGGTGATCGCCCAGGGTGCTGAGGGTGGGATCAACGCGGATGTACCGGGCAGCAGTGGCTCGGTTACGGACATCGCTGAGCGGCTCATGAGCCGCCTGCGCAACGGGCTTGATAGCGCAGCGGGTGTGCCCGCGATGCGCATCGAACAGCCCAAGGCGGTGCCGGTCAGCACGCCGCCTGCGGCACGCATCGTGGCGCAGGGCGAGCACTATGTGCAGCCCAACGAGTCGCTGTACAAGATCACCGAGCGGTACTACGGACAGGGTTCGCTGTGGAAGCAGCTTGCGGAGGCGAACGAGGGCAAGGTTGGCCGCACGGGCACCATTCGGCCGGGCGTTCGTCTTGTGCTGCCTGCGGCGCTTGGCTCGAACAAGCTGCGGGGCGTGCCCCGGACGGCTCAGCCAGTTCAGCCGAGGCGGGCCGCTCCTGTGGCGACCCCTGCTGCCAGCACGTACACGGTTGCCAAGGGTGACACGCTGGGCGAGATTTCGATCAAGCTGCTGGGCACCTCCAAGCGGACGGGCGAGATCATCGAGGCGAATAAGGGCTTGATCGATGATGCCGACGAGATCCGCGTGGGCATGAAGCTCAAGATCCCGGCTCGGTGATGCCAGCGGGCGACGCCTCCAGCGAGACGTTCTACAAGCTCGCCGCGGTCATCGTCGGCGCGGGCGTGGTGTGCGCTGTGCTGCTCTCGCTCAGGCAGGCGCGGTTGCAGGCCGCCAATGAATTCGCCGAAGCGCGACTGCGTGTGCGCATGCTCAACGAGCAGGTCAGCACGGTGCGAGCCGAGCTAGCGAATGAGATCACGCCCGATCGCATCAAGTCGTACGCGGGCGAGCTTGGGGTGACCACCCAGAACTGGCTGAGCCCGTTCGACCCGCTCGCGGTCGAGGCGGCGCTGCTGGCAGCGGATCGGGCCATTGGCGTCCAGGCGGGGCTGCTTGATGTGGAACCACTGGATGCGGAGATGCCCGATTGAGGCGCACCACGGGGACACTGCGGCTGGTGGTGGTGCTGGTGCTGCTGGGCATGGGCGCGGTGGTCGCGCGCGTCGCGCAGCTGCAACTGATGACGCCCGAGGCGCTCGTCGCGTACATGCCTGACCGTGAATCCTCGCACGCCGTAGAGGGCTACCGCGGGGATCTGAGTGACCGCGTGGGCCGGCTGGTGGCCACCAGCCGAATGGGCTACCGCGTGTTTGTGGACCCGGTCGAACTCGCTCGGCTTGAGGCCAAACAGCCGGGCACGATCGATGAGACGATCGTCCAACTCGCCGAGGCCCTTGGTGAACCGTCGAGCCAGATTGGAAGCCGAATTGTTGAAGGGCTTGCCGAGAACAACCGTCGAACCGCGACTGGCTCTGCGCCGATGCCCGACGAGCAAGTCGGTGGGCTCGCGGTGCTGCTCGAAGCTCTGCGTGCCCGTGCGCAAGCCCACGGAGCCGAGACCAACGATGGGGGTGTGGCGCTGCGTCGATACCTCGTGGTCAGCGCGGTGCTCAAGCCGCACGAGCTGGCTGCGGTTGAGAGGCTTGGGTTGCCCGGGGTGCATCTTGAGCGGCGAGCGGTGCGCGAGTACCCGG
>CAYGSG010000084.1:0-12285 GCA_964352615.1 uncultured Phycisphaeraceae bacterium | reverse complement strand
GCAGTTCAAGGTGCGCTTCGACCAGACCATCACCGGGCAGGTGATCGACGAGAACCCCCGCGAGTACATCTTCGACGGCGAGTGGCTGGTCGAGAAGTTCATCAACGACAAGCAGTTCATCAAGCGGCAGATGGTCGCGCCCGGCGAGCACTGGGACCCGCTGCGCTTGGGCGAAGGCCCGTTCCCCGTGCCCATCGGCCAGCGACGGGCCGACATCCTGCGCGAGTTTGTCGCCGAGCTTGCTGCTGACCCCGCCGAGGGCCTGGACCACCCGCGTCTGATCGAGCAGGCCCAGCAGTCGCACCAGCTCGTGCTGCGCCCGAGGCCCGAGCTTGAAGCCACCGCCGACTACGAGATCGTGCGCATCTGGTACGACCGCCAGACGCTGCTGCCCAGGATGATCCGGGCGCTGGACTTTACCGGCGATGTCTCGACCGTCGTGATGCGTGACATGCTGACCAACGAAGCGGTGCAGATCGCAGACGCGAGCGGCGACTCGATGTTCGATACCACGCCGCCGCCGGTGGGATCGGGATGGGATGTGAGCATTGAGCCCTATCGCAGCAGCAAGCCCTCAACCACCACGGTCGAGGGTGCTGCACGCATCGAGCACCAGATCAAGGTCGAGGCCGGCCCGTGAACCGCTTGGCCCTGCGTTCGGCGTGCGTGCTGTCGCTGCTGATTGGTTCTTCTGCGTGCGCACAGGTCGTTCGTGATGCGGACCCAACCGGCGAGCTCGCGCCGGCACGCCCCGAGCCCGCAGCCGATCTGCTCAGCTACGTGAACGCGGCGTACTGGTCGCCCGAGGAACGGACGCGGCTCCGTGTTGAGCACGGCTTGTGGGAGCCCGAAGAACTCACCACGCCCGCTCTGACCGCGCGGGCCATGCTGCTTGCGGGCAGGCCCAACCACGGCTCGCTGAGCGTGCCGCTCGCTGGCCCTCTCGATCGGGCCGAGGCGATGATCGAGCGCGGCGAGCTTCGCGATGCGCTCAAGGCGCTTGAGGGCACCAACACCATCCGTGCGCACCGGCTGCGCGCTGAAACGCTCGAACTGCTCGGCGATTACGAGCAGGCGGACCTGGCCGTCGATCCGGTCGTCGATGCGCTGCTGACCGACACACTCGACGACGCAGGCGAACTGGTTGATGGTGTTCTTGCGTTGATGGTGCGAAGCCGGCTGCGCGGGCCGAGCAAGCCGGGCGACCCGGGCAGCGCCGCTGCGGACTTTCGCACGCTGATGCAACTGCTGGCGCGCGCGCGCGACGAGCTGGACCGCCAGTCGTGGCAGGCCCACGCGGTCGAGGCCGAGCTGCTCTATGAGCGTGGCAACCTGCCTCAAGCTGCCCAGGCGGCGGGTGATGCGCTGGTCCGTAACCCGCGCGCAGCACGCGTCTGGCGGCTCCTAGGCACGATGGCGGTCGACCGCTTTAGCTTCGACAAGGCGATGGCCATCGCGGACGTGATGGACGGCTTGGCCGATGGGCCGAGCCCGGACGCGGAACTCCTCCGCGCGCGCGCCGCACTCAGGCAGAACGACGTCGCGGGCGCGCTCGAACGAATCGAGCAAGTGCTGATAGAGCTTCCAACCCACCCGCGCGGGCTCGCGCTGCACGCTGCAGCGGTTGCTTCGACCTTTGATGAGGCGGCGCTGCAAGCAGCGCTCGACGAGTTTGATGCACGGACCGGCACCCCACCTCTTGCCCCCCACCACGCGCATCTGGCGGTCGGCATGCGCCTCGGCGAGGCCCGCCAGTACGAGCCCGCTGCGGCGCACCTGCGTGAAGCCATCAAACGCCAGCCCAACCTTGCTCAGTCGTGGAGCGAACTGGGCCTGCTCTCGATGCAGGCTGGCAAGGATGACGAAGCGCTCGATTCGCTGCGCGAGGCAGCCAGGCTTGACCCGTTCCACACGCAGGCGGTCAACTCGCTCGCGCTGATCGAAGACCTGGTCAATTGGCCCACGCTCGAGAGTGCGCACTTCATCGTGCGGTACCGCGCGGGCATCGATGAGCTGCTGGCGCGCGAGATGCTGCCGGTGCTGGAGGCGATCCACACCCGTGTGACCGGACCAGAAGGCTTCGATCACGAGCCAACCCAGCCGACCATCATCGAGCTGATGCCCGACCACGCGACCTTTGCGGTGCGCATCACGGGCATGCCCGCGTTGCACACCGTTGCCGCTGCCACCGGCCCCGCCATCGCGATGGAGAGCCCGCAGGAAGGCCCGGGCTTTACCACCGGCACGTACGACTGGCCCCGCGTGCTCGAACACGAGTACGCGCACACCGTGACGCTCAGCCGAACGCGCAACCGCATCCCGCACTGGTTCACAGAAGCTGCGGCGGTTTGGATGGAAAACAGCCCGCGCCCTTGGAACTGGTGGCAACTGCTTGCAAGCGCCTACGAGAGCGGGACGCTGTTCAAGATGAACGAGATCAGCCTGCGGTTTGTTCGGCCGATCAAGCCAAGCGACCGCACGCAGGCGTACGCGCAGGGCCACTGGATGTACGAGTACATGGTGCATGCGCACGGCGGTCGCGCGCCGCTCGAACTGATGGACCTGTACGCCCAGGGCGTTGCGCAAGACGAAGCGATGCAGCGCGTGCTCGGGATCGGCGAAGACGAGTTCTTTGCAGACTTCCTGCAATGGGCGGGCGATGAACTGCGCGCGGCGGGGCTGCGCGGAGCGGCCGAAGAGCCCACGCTCGAAGAGCTCGCAGCGAAGGCGGGCATCGATCTCGGCGAGCACCCTTCCACCTGGGAGCCGGGCGTGCTGGCGAAATGGCTTGATGAGCACCCCGAGCACCCGGAGGTACTGAAGGCCGCGGCGGTCGCAGCCCTCGCGAACAAGGGCGACAAGCCGCTTGCGCTGAGCCCCGAACTCGTCCCGCTGCTGGAGCGCCTCGCGCGCGCCCGGCCCGTCGATCCGCTGGCCCACCGCGAGCTTGCAAGGCTGGCGCTGACGGGCGAACTCGAAGGCGCTCGCGCCGACAGCATCGCGATCGAGCATCTGGAATTTCTCGATCGGAGCCAGACCAGCACGCCGGTGTACGCGCGGGCGCTGGTCGATCGGTACGCCAAGCTGGGCGACCTTGAGCGTGCTTGGCTCAGAGCGGACCGCGCGGTGAACATCGCGCCGTTCGATCCAGCCCTGCGCGAGGTTGCAGCAACGGTCGCGGTGCAGGCCCAGCGGTGGGACGATGCTGAACGGATGCTCGAAGCGCTCGCCAAGCTGGAACCGGATCGACCGATCCATGCTCGCAGGCTCGAGGCGCTGCGCACGCTGCGCGCGGGTGGATGAGGCAGCGCTGCATCAGCGTTGAATCAGCGTTGAATCAGCACGGCTCAACCCAGCGACGGGTATTCAGGCGACGGCTTCGGGCGCTTGCATGCGTGCGCCCTTGGCCTTGCCGCCGGGCAGTTCCGGCGGCGGGTGGTCGTTGAGCGGCCAGTTGGTCCACTCGCCGAATCGACGGCGGAGGTCCTCGGCGATCGCGCCCGAGCGGAGCTGCGAATCTTCGTAGTGCACCACCGGCATGATGCGGAGCGTGCTTCGGCTGGTCCGCCACAAGCTCGACCAGGCGGGATCGACCTGCGGCGTGCCCTCGATGATGATCGGCAGCACCGGGGCTTTAGCCCTGTGGACGATCAGCCCGACCCCGCCGACAAACGGCATGATCTGGCGGGCGGGCCTTTCGAGCATGCCCTCGGGGAAGATACCGATCACGCCGCCGAGTTCGAGGTGACGGATCGCCTCGCGCGCGCCGGCGATCTCCCGCTGGGCGCGGTCCACCGAGATCACCTCGGCCCATTGCCAGAACAGTTCGAGTCCCGGCAGCCGCATGTCGCGGGCCATCATCCAGCGGACAAAGAACGGGCAGATCGCCTGAATGAGCAGCGGGTCGATGCCGGCGGTGTGGTTGGCCACCACGACCAGCTTGCCGGGGCAGTTGCCTTTGGGCAGATGCTCAAGCCCTTCGACGCGTAAGTTGTGGAACACCAGAGCATAAAGCCTGGCGAACCGACTGGCGAGCCAGGTCAGCGCGTCACCCCTTGGGCCGCCCGAGGCCACGTGCGTGAGCACGGCCCAGCCGACCCAGAGCGCAGCGATAGAAATGGCCCAGACGAGAGGGTTCACCCGTCATGTTAGCAAACACTCAGTTGAGGTCCAATCGCGAGCATGGCACCCAGCGTGTTTTTGTGGCTCAGAGAGGCTCCAATCGGGTCCAGCCCAAAGAGCGACGCGAAAGTTGCGCTGCGATGCCTACCCGAACACTACCATGACGGCATGACGGATCTGTGGGCACCCAAGCGCGACGCCGCCCGCGCCACGGTCGAGCCGCTCGCTGCGAGGATGCGGCCGCGAAGCCTCGACGAACTCGCGGGCCAGCGGCACCTGCTGGCGCCGGGCAAGTTGCTTCGTCGCATGCTCGAAGCCGACGCGATCACCTCGCTCATTCTCCACGGCCCGCCGGGCACGGGCAAGACGACGCTCGCTGAGCTAATCGCGGTCCATACCAAGCGGGCGTTCGTGCGCGAGCATGCAGCGAGCGTGGGCGTGAGCCGAATCCGTGAGGTGCTGACCGAGGCGGCCCGACGGGTGGAGCTTGGCCAGGGACGGACGATCTTGTTTCTTGATGAGATCCACCGGTTCAACAAGGCCCAGCAGGATGTGCTGCTGGGCGACGTGGAGCGGGGCCTGATCACGCTGGTGGGCGCGACGACGGAGAACCCGCTGTTCGCGTGCAACGCGGCGCTGGTGAGCCGATCGACGCTGTTTCGACTTGAACAGCTATCGATCGAAGACATCGAGGCGGTACTGAAGCGTGCGCTCAGCGATGGCACGCGCGGGTACGGCGGGCAAGGGATTACCGCCACGGCTGAGGCGCTGCGGCACTGGGCAATCCAGAGCGATGGCGATGCCCGCCGAGCGCTGACGGCGCTGGAAGTGGCCGTCCAGAGTTCCCGAACCAATGCTGGTCGATTCGATGCTGGTCGGTTCGACTCGGAGGGCAACACCCATGTTCCTGATCGAACTGCTTCTGGACATCTGGACCGGGCTGGGCCTAATGGAGTGGACCGAAGAACGCAAGCAACGCAAGGCGGATCGCATGCGACGCAAGGCCGAGCAGAAGGCAGCTCGCCAGCGATCCTGATCGATCTGGCGACGGCCGAAGATTCGATCCAGGGCAAGGCTGCGGTTTATGGCGATGACGGGCACTACGACACGGTGAGTGCGCTGATCAAGTCGGTTCGTGGCAGCGACCCCGATGCTGGGCTGTACTGGCTGGCGCGGATGCTCGAAGCGGGCGAGGACCCTCGGTTCATCGCGCGCAGGCTGGCGATTCTGGCGAGCGAGGACGTGGGCAACGCGGACCCGCAGGCGGTGGTCATCGCGCAGGCGTGCTGGTCGCTTTTGGAACGCATCGGGATGCCCGAGGGGCGGATCACGCTGGCGCAGTGCGTGACGTATCTGTCGCTCGCGCCCAAAAGCAACGCGAGCTACACCGCGATCGAGGCGGCTCTGGAAGATGTGCGTGAGGGGCGGACGTTGCCGGTGCCGTTGCACCTGCGAGACCCGAACTCGTCGCCGGTATCGAATGCTGGGGGCGAATCGGGCGACGGCCGGGCGGTTCGGCTGCGGGACCGCGAGGGCGAGGCGTACGAGTACAGCCACCTGACCAAGGGCGGCGTAACGGGCCAGGACTACCTGGGGGTTGAGAAACGCTACTACGAACCGGGGGAGCACGGGGCGGAGGCCGAGATGCGGGCGCGGCTCGAAGAGGTGCGCACGCAGCGGCAGCGGCGGAGGCGCCAGTGAGAAGGCCAGTCATGACCCGATTGATGGGAGCAGCGGCGATGTGTCGATGGAGGTGGCTATGACCCCCATCAGCGGAGAGAAGGAAGCCCTGCGCGCGGAGATGCGCACGCGAGCAGGCCGCCAGAGCCCCGAGGACCACAAGGCCGAGTCGGACGCGGTGTGCGCGCGCATCGTGGGCCTGCTGGGATCGTGCAGGCGGGTGCTGCTGTACGCACCGCTGGCCGACGAGGTGGACGTGTGGCCCTTGGCGGCATGGATGCTGGCCCGTGATATCGAGGTGGCGCTTCCGATGGTGGATTGGGAGCGCGAGCAGATGGTCGCGGCGTCTTACTGGGGCGACGAGGCCGAGCTTGAAACGACCGGCCCGGGCATCCGCCAGCCGAGAGCGAGCGAGGAACTGGACGTGTATGAGCCGAGTTCGCTGGATGCGGTGATCGTGCCGGGCGTGGCGTTTGACGCTGCGGGCGGTCGCTTGGGACGCGGCGGCGGGTACTACGACCGGTACCTGTCCGGGCCGATCGGGTCGGTACGAGCGATCGGGGCGGGGTTTACGCATCAGATGGTGGACAACGTGCCGCGCGAGCCGCACGATCGAATGGTGGATGTGCTTGTGACCCCGGCGGGCGTATGGATGCCCGGGGCTGCGGGCGACATAGGCAGCGATGAAGCCCAAGCCGGAGAAGCCCGATGACCCTGCCCTCGCAGACCGCGCGTTCCTCGAACACCGCACGCACGTTTACGCGTTCGCGCCGGCGTCGGCGTGGCAAGTCACGAGGCCCGGTGGCGCTGCTGGTGCTGGTGGTGCTGGTGCTGGCGGTTGGTAGCTGGGTGCTGGTCGGCCCGGGCCTGGGCGCCCTTTCGTTCGGCGGCGATGGCGATGAGGACCGCGGCGCGGAGAACGCTGTGGCGATCGGTGAGCCGACCGATGCGCTGAGCCGTCCTGTCGAGGGGTCGAACAACCGTTCTTGGGGCGAGCGCGGACTCGCGCCTGTGGAGCCTGATCTTGGAGGAGCGGGCAGCAGACCCGCCACCGGCAACACGCCAACAGGCGACGGGCGGAATCTGAGCGAAGCCCGGCGCAATCGCCAGACGAACGCGGCTCCCTCGCCGCTGGCTGCGGCGTTGCAGGCGGAGAACCGCGAGCCCGAGCAGGAGCCCAGCCGATCCAACGGCACGCAACCAGCGCCGACCCAGCCAGCGCCGAATCAGCCAGCACCGGATCAACCCGTCGTGCGCGCGCCTGCGAACACCCCTCCGGTGCCGCCCGCTGGCCCCAACGACGAGGCCATCGTGCAGGCGATGCGAGCCGCCGATGCCGAGGTGCAGCGGGGCAACCCGTCGGCGGCGCGGAGAATCCTTGAGGGCGTGGTCGGGATGGCCCAGGGATCCAACGCGCCCGCCCGCGATGCGCTGAGTGCGCTCAACCGCGCGCTGCTGTTTGGCCCCAAGCTCTACGAGGGCGAGCCGATTACGCGGTCGTACGTCGTGCAGCCGGGCGATTCGCTGAGCAAGATCGCTTCCAAGGAGAATCTGGGTGTGGACTGGCGGCTGGTGCAGCGGATCAACGGCATCGGCGACCCGAGCAAGATTCGGGTGGGGCAGACGATCAAGCTGTTGCAGGGCCCGTTCCACGGGGTTGTTCACAAGGGCGAGTACCGGCTGGACATCTTCCACGGGCCAACGGACAACCGCGGGTCATGGCGGTATGTGATGAGCGCGCCGGTGGGGCTTGGCGAGTCGGGCTCGACCCCGACTGGGGCGTTCACGGTCAAGCCCAACAGCCGGCTCATAAACCCGTACTGGGTGAACCCGCGAACGGGCGAGCGGTTCGATGCGGACGACAAGAACAACCCGATCGGCGAGCGCTGGATCGGGCTTGAGGGCCTTGGCGCGGACGCGATCAAGACGGGGTACGGGCTGCACGGGACGATCGATCCGAGCTCGATCGGCGCTCAGCAGTCGATGGGGTGCATCCGGCTCGGGACCGAGGACGTGGAGTTGGTTTACGAGCTGCTGATGCCGGGTTCTTTGGTCTCGATCGTGGACTGAGGCATCGCGGTCGAAAATAGCTGCGGAACCGGTGCCTTGAGGGCTGTGAGGGGGTCTCGGCGTGGCTGTTGCGCGGAGACTTTGGGGGGTTGGGTTCCTATGATTTGGGCCGCGCCTGAGAGGGGCTTTTTGGCCCCTCGAACGCACCTGAACCGGTCGCACGCGACGCGACTGAAGTGAGCCCCTCGCCCATGACCGACACCAAGCCAACGCCTCCTGTTTCGCAGCCCACCGACGCCGCCGAGCCGGAGGTGAAGCCTTCGGCCGACACCGCGACCAACAACGGGTACGGCGCCGATCAGATCAAGGTGCTCGAAGGTCTTGAAGCGGTGCGTAAGCGCCCGGGCATGTACATCGGCGGCACGGGTTTGAACGCGCTGCACCACTTGGTGTACGAGGTGGTGGACAACTCGATCGACGAGGCGATGGCTGGCTACGCCACGGCGGTGAGCGTCTCGGTGCTGGCCGACGGCACGGTGCAGGTCATCGACGACGGGCGGGGCATTCCGGTCGGGCCGGTCAAGCACGAGGACCCGACGCTCAACGGCAAGTCCGCGGTCGAGGTCGTGATGACCAAGCTGCACGCGGGCGGCAAGTTCGGTCAGGAAGACAGCGCGTACAAGGTTTCGGGCGGGCTGCACGGGGTGGGCGTGAGCTGCGTCAACGCGCTGTGCGACCGGTGCGAGGTCGAGGTGTACCGCGACGGGATGATCCACCGGATCGTGTTCAGCCGAGGGCTGGTGATCGAGCCGATCACGCAGGTCGGGCCGATCCCCGAGGGGGCCAAGCGCAAGCGTGGCACATCGGTCACGTTCCACCCGGACCCGACGATCTTTCCGGATACGACATTCAACTACCAGACGCTGGTGTCGCGGCTTCGTGAGCTGTCGTTCCTGAACCCGGGCGTGACGATCAAGCTGACCGACGAACGCGTGGGCGAAGACGGCAAGCCCAAGCACATCGAGTTTAAGGCCGACCAGGGGCTGCCCGAGTTTGTCGAGCACCTGATGACGGGCAAGAGCGCGGTGTGTTCGTTGGTCCACTCCACGCGCGAGCGGCCCGAAGAGAGCCTGATCTGCGAGGTCGCGCTGCAGTACCACGACGGGTACAACGAGACGCTGCTGACGTTTGCGAACAACATCAACAACGTGGACGGTGGCACGCACGGCCAGGGCTTTAAGGGCGCGTTGACGCGGACCATTAACAACTACGCGCGTAAAAGCGGGATGATCCGTGAGAAAGACCCCACGCCGACGGGTGAGGACCTGCGTGAAGGTCTGATCGCGATTGTTAGCGTGAAGCTGCCCGATCCGACGTTCAACAACCAGCCCAAAGAGAAGCTGCTGAACCCTGAGATCGAGAGCTTCGTGGGCCAGGCTGTGCAGGAGGGGCTTGAGACATGGCTCGAGGAGCACCCGGCTGAGGCGAAGAAGCTGTGCATGAAGGCCGTGATGGCGGCCCAGGCGCGCGAGGCGGCGCGGAAGGCGCGGGAACTGACGCGGCGCAAGAGCGCGCTGGAGAGCGGCTCGATGCCGCACAAACTCAGGGACTGCAAAACCAAGGACGTGGACCGCAGCGAGCTGTTCATCGTCGAAGGTGATTCCGCCGGCGGCAGCGCCACGCAGGGGCGCGACGTGGAGACGCAGGCCATCTTGCCGCTTCGGGGCAAGCTGCTGAATGTTGAGAAGGCGCGCATCGACAAGATGCTGGCGTTCGAGGAAATCAGAACGCTGATCAGCGCGCTGCGGTGCGGGATCGGCGGCGATTTCGACATCAGCCGGCTTCGGTACGGGCGGATCGTCATCATGACGGACGCCGATGTTGACGGCAGCCACATCCGCACGCTGCTGCTGACGTTTTTCTTTAGGCAGATGCCCGAGTTGATTCGGCGTGGGCGGATCTATGTGGCCCAGCCGCCGCTGTTCCAGATCACGCGCAACCGCAAGAGCCAGTACGTGCTCAACGAGCGGCAACTGGCCGACACGTTGACCACGCTCGGGCTGGAAGACGCGACGCTGCGGGTGCGTACGGTGGACGACTGGGACGAGACGGCTGAGGACACGGAACCGAAGATCGAGCGTGAGCTTGATGGGCAGGATCTGCTTCAGGCGGTCAAGCTGCTGAGGCGGCTGCTGGAATTGGTGGAGATCGCCGAGCGGCGGGGCACGCCGTTCTTGGAACTCATCGCGGAGCGATCGCACGACCCCGAGGGCTTGATGCGGCTGCCGACGCACCGGGTTTCGTGGCGAGCCGAGGACCGGCCGGCGTGGAGCGAGGCTCAGGCGCTGGACATTGTTAAGGCCGAGGGCCTGCGTCTGACCGATGCGGGCGACGAAGACGTTGACAAGGCCGCCGCTGGTGAAGAGAAGTCGGCGAGCGACGCGCTGCCGGAGGATGCGCCGCTGGCGGTGGCGCGCGAGCTGCACGAGAACCGCGAGCTTGCTTCGCTGATCGAATCGCTCGGGGCGCTGGGCCTGCAGATCGAGGACTATGCGTTGGTGCGCGAGGAGTCGGTTACGGGTGCGTATTTGCCGGCGCGGTACGCTTGGACGCTGCCCGCCAAGGGCAAGACGGACGAGGGCGATGAGGCGGACGTGCGCGAAGTGCAGGCCGCGAACCTGCCGGACATCCTTGAGAAGCTGCACGAATTGGGGCGTCGCGGGATGGAGATCAAGCGGTTCAAGGGGCTGGGCGAGATGGACGCCGAGCAGTTGTGGGAGACCACGATGGACAGTTCCCGCCGAACGCTGATGCGTGTGACGTGGGATGTTGGGCACGAGGCGGATTACCTGTTCAGCACGCTGATGGGCGACCATGTTGAGCCGCGCCGCAAGTACATCGAAGACCATGCGCTCGAAGTGAAGAACCTGGACGTTTGACGCGATGGGCGAGTGGCGATTGGCCCAGGTGATCGGAAGCTGAAAGGCCATCCGATCCCGAACAGAGCGGGCTGCGACGACCGAGAACATCGCGTGTGGAGGCTCGCCAGGCTTGCTTGCGGCCCACTCCAACAGTCTGTGATCCGAAGCGCCGATGCTGGCAACAGCCGGAGGCGGCGGCTGCGGGTGGACGCAGCCGAGCACCGGCGGTGCGCTTCTGCCACGGGAATCTTTGATGCCATCAGCCGACCACGGATCCAGTACTGGCCGACGCAACTCGCTGGGTCTCTCTCAGAAGGAGATCGAAGCACTGCTCGACCGCTTTGATGCAACAGGCGGCGGGACGTCGCCCAACCGCGAGTTCACGCGCTGGAAGTTCCGGCTGGAACGTGTGATCATGAAGACCTCGCACCCGGGCGGCAGCGTGGTCGAGATCCCGGTGGTGTGCCGAAACCTGTCGAGCGGCGGGGTCGGCGTGCTGCACTGCAACTATGTGCATCCGGGCTCTGAAGTGACGGTCGCGCTCGAGGTCGCGGGGGTCGGTTCATCCAAAGAGATCCCGGGCGTGGTGCGCCGCTGCGTGCACCGTGAGGGCAAGATCCACGACATCGGGATCGAGTTCAAGCAGTCCATCAACGTGCGCGAGGCGCTGGGGCTGGACATCCTGTCGGACTGCTTCAGCCGGGAGACCATCGACGTCGAACAGCTCACGGGCAACGTGGTACACGTGGAGCCCTCGGCGCTGGACCGTAAGATTATTCAGCACTTCATGCGGAGCACGAATATTACGCTGCGCCAAGCTGAGACGGGTGAACAAGGGCTGGAACTGGCTCGCAACCCGACCGACCTCATCATCATCAGCGACGAGCTTGAAGACCCTTCGCCGTTCGACTTTGTGGTACAACTGCGAGCAGAGGGCTCGGAGATTCCGATCGTGCTGGTGGCGTCGAACGCCTCGCCGCACACGGCCACGATTGCCGCTTCGCTCAAACTCAACGCGATGCTGACCAAACCCATCGGCCAGGATTTGCTGATGCGAGCGATGGCCGAGTTTCTGCTTGGCGGTGCGTCCAAGTCGGGTGGACCAGGTGCGGGCAACGAGGCGATGGCGGTGATGGTCGAACGATTGAAGGCCTTGGGTCAACAGCTCAACGAGGCGCTGGGCGCGAACGACGCGGACTCGACGCTCGCGGTGGTTGGACAGCTCCGCAGCGTCGGGCGACGCGCTGGCTTCGAATCGGTCGCCAACCTCGCGGACAAGGCACACGATGAGCTCGACGCGAGCAAGAACGTCGAGGAGTGCATCGGCGTGCTGCTTGAGCTTTCGACCGCGAGCGAGCAGGCCCGGCCGGGCCAGGCGGCGTGAGCTTGGGAACCGGGCTTCGGAACTGCGGTGGTGAACTGGGGCGCGGGAAACTGGGCTAGGGAACTGGGCCGGGGTTTTTGAGGGGCCGACTTCGGCAAGGGCGACTGACGGGACTCGAACCCGCGACCCCCAGGATCACAACCTGGTGCTCTAACCAACTGAGCTACA
>CAYGSG010000083.1:0-12687 GCA_964352615.1 uncultured Phycisphaeraceae bacterium | reverse complement strand
AATGGGGAATAGGTTTGATTGGGTGGTATGCCTACGCGCCAGACTCCGGGTGGCGTGCCCACGCGCCCGAAGGAAGCGCGGGCGTGTGGGCTGATCTCTTTCCTGGTGGCCCAGCCCCCTTGCTTGCAGGCTGGGTTCTTTCTTGGTGGCACCGCCCAAAAGACCCGTGTCAGCGCCGCGCTGACACAGGGCAGAGCGGTTCTGACACGGGTCAATGCCGTTCTGCCACGAGGCCATGCAGCATGACCATGCGTTCATGGAGCAGTACCGCAGCGCCACGTTCCATCGCATGGCGAAGGTGGAGCATCACCGGGCGGTTATGGAGCAGATTCGTGCGTTGCAAGAGCCGTACCGAGCGGTTACAGGCCTTTAGGCGACCAGATCGCGGCATCAAAGCGAGTAAACAGCCCTTGAACCGTACCCGCCGCTTCGGGTAGGCTGGGCGAGCCAGCGACGGCCGACAAGCTGTCGCGACCGCCCAGAGAGGACCAGCCCCGATGCAGACACGCCGATACGTTCGCTTTCTTGCTTTGACCTTGGGCGGCGCGGCCGCGCAGGCCCAGACGATTAGCTTTGAGGACACCGCGTTTGACCCGGCGGATTGGACCGTGACGACCGTCACCACGGGCAACGGCGGCTTCTCGGGGGCCCAGCAGTCGCTCGCGGGCGGCAACCCGGGCGCTCTGCGAGAGTCGACGAGAACGTTCGGCCCCTACGACGCCCAGAGCGCGCCGCACAACATCCTCCAGACCCACCTGTTCGTGCCCGCGGTGCACGACCCCGCCGCATCGGGCGCGATCACCGCGGTGTCATTCACGTTCGATGTCACGGCGTTCACCACGACGAATCTGGCGGTGGCCTTGATCGCCATCCAGGACGGTGTGCGCTACTTCCACGGGTACCGGACCGATCTCACGCCGGCGCTCGTGTTTGAGCAGTGGCTCACTCATTCCGGTTCCGGGCTCGACGAGAACAGCTTCAATACGGATCCCGGTGCCATGAGCGGTGCCTCGCCGGATTTCAGCGCCACCGGCAGCCCGGTTCAGTTCGGGTACTTCACGGGCAACACCCAAGACCCCGCGGTGACGCCGGGCGTGGGCTACTCCGTCATCGACGGGTTCGACAACTTCTCCGTGACGCTGCAGGTCACGAACCCGCCCTGCCCCGGCGACATCGCCGACGACTTTGGTTCACTGGGCAGCGACGGCATGGTGAGCTTCGGTGACTTCCTCGCGCTGCTCGGACTCGTCGGCCCTTGCCCCGGCATGTCGCCCGGTTGCACAGGCGACATCGCCGATGACTTTGGCACGCTCAACGGCGGCGACGGCATGGTGAGCTTCGGCGATTTCCTCGCGCTGCTTGGCCTCGTGGGGCCGTGCTAAGAGAAAAGACCCTTGAGCCACACCTGCCGCTTCTGGTAGACTGCGTGCTCAGCCCTTCCAGGAGCAAGAGATGAGCACGCCAGACTTCACAAGCCGTATTCCCGCGATATTCGCGGCCCTCGCGGCGACAACGCCCGCAGTTGCACAGACGAACCTGCTCGCGAACCCCGGCTTTGAGACCGGCGATCTATCCGGCTGGGTGAGCACCGATTCAGTGAGCGCTCTCATGACTATCGATCAGTCGGTGGGCACCGTGCTGCCCTCCTCGGGCGACTGGTTCGCGTTTCTTGGGCTTGAGACGCCACCGCTCAATGCGATCGAGCAGACCGCGACCCTGCCCAGCGGAGCACAGGGGATCCGGTTCAAGGCGTGGTTCCAGACCGAGGACCTGGGCAACGACGGCGTGGCCGACTCTGCGTTCTTTCGATTCGTCTACCTCGATAGCGCCGCGGGCACACTGAGCGAAGAAGTGTTCGGCCCGTTGCTTAGCCCGAACCTGCAATGGGAAGAGTTCGTGCACGAGACGGATGTGCCCGCCGGATGCGAAGCGGTTCGCTGCTCGATCGAGGGCGTGCTTGCGGAGGGCAGCTTTCTGAACGTCTTCATTGACGACGTTGAGCTGGTCGCCGTGTTCTGCACGGGCGACATCGCCGACGATTTTGGTTCACTGGGCAGCGACGGCATGGTGAGCTTCGGTGACTTCCTCGCGCTGCTCGGGCTCATAGGGCCTTGCCCCGGCGGCACACCCGGATGCACCGGCGATATCGCCGACGACTTCGGCACGCTCCTGCAGCAAGGTGACGGCATGGTCAGCTTCGGCGACTTCCTCGCGCTGCTCGGCTTGATTGGGCCGTGCCCGTAAGAGGGCAATGGGGACAGTTCCCCCGCAAGTGCGGCCCGACACAGGCTACAAGCCTGTGCCACCAAAGAGGCACGCTTCGGGCTCGTTGGAGAGTTGGCGATGGGGGGGGAAGCGAAGACCCTCACCCCATACACCGGCTATGCCGGCCCTCTCCCACGTGGCGCGGGAGAGGGAGGAAAGAATGCCAACCACTGCTGGGCAAGCCAGCCGTGCCACCCGGAGAAGAGGCTCTGCTTATACGGGGCGCGGGAGAGGGAGGAAGAACCCCCTCAGTCACCTTCGGTGACAGCTCCCCCGTTGGCAACGGGGGAGCGGGGCTCAGTTTTTGAACCGGTCGCGGGCAGCGGGTGTCTTGGCCGTGAGTTCGCTTAGAAGCGTTCTCTGATCGTCGGTGAGATCGACCGGGTCGGGCGCGTGAATGACGACGACCGCGCGAAGGTCGCCCGGCTCACCGGTGCGAGGCTTGATGCCGTGGCCACGTACCCGAAGCGTCGCGCCAGCGGCGGTCCCGGCGGGCACGCGGAGGCTGACGGTCTTGCCGTCGGGCGCAGGAATCTCAACGGTCGCGCCGAGTGCTGCCTCGCCCACGCTGAGCGGGAGGTCGAGTTCGAGGTCCTTGGGCGCGTTGGTGACGCGGCGATAGACCGGGTGCTTGCCGATGCGCACGGTCACGATCAGGTCGCCCGCGCTGGCTTGGCCGAAGCCCGCCTCGCCGCCGCCGCGAACGCGGAGCTTGGCACCCTCTTGGACGCCCGGCGGAACCTTGACCTCGATCGTGCGCACGCCCGAGCCGGAGTCCACGCGAACGGTCTCCGCGCCGCCCCGGACAGCGGTGAGGAACGAGACATCGATGGGCCTGTGGATGTCCCTGCCTCGCCGAGCGGCGCGTGCTTGACCCGGCGCGCCGCGAGCCCCGAAGAAGGCATCGAACATCGAGCCGAGATCGTCGGGGTCCATCGACGCAGCGGTCTGCGTAAAGACGTCATCATTCGCGTGCCCGAACCGGTCGAACTTGGCCCGTTTCTCAGGGTCGCTCAGCACGGCGTAAGCGCGTTGAAGCTCGCTGAACCGCTCGGCGGCACCGTCGCTCTTGTCGACGTCAGGGTGCACCGCTCGCGCCTTGGCGCGGTACGCCTTTTTGATCTCCTCGGGCGAGGCCTCACGCCGGACACCGAGAATTTCGTAGGGATCGCTTCGCGCGGTGCTCATGCGAGCGACGTGCTCCTGACTGGTTCAGACACGGTGGGCTCAGCTCACTCGTCGGAGCCGTCTTCCCCCTGCTCGGCGTCGGCGGCGCCTTCGACGGGCGTGGGGCCCTGCTCGACCGGCTCGGGTGGCGGCGGCGGGGCCTGGACGTACTGCGTCTGGAACGTGAAGATAAGATCGGACCACGGCGTGATCGTGCCACCGGCCGCCGTGCGCTCCAAGTAGCCTTGGTCGGAACGTATGACAAACTTGTGCCACTCGCCCGCTTGCAAGCCCATGATCGCGGGCTGGAGGCCGTTGATCAGCCGGCCGGGAGCGACGAATTGCAGCACGCTTCTGCCCGGGTTTTCCGACGAATCAAACAGGTAGCCCGGGTTGTCGCTGTCGTGCAGGTAGCCCCAGTAGCGAAATCCCACGGTGTCGCCTTCGGCGAGTGCCTTGCCCTCGTCGAGGTCGAGCATCGTGATGCGCCACACGCCATCTATTACCTGCTCGCTGACGAACGGGTGGTCCGCCTTCGAGAAGCCATAGAACGACCCGGCGGCCGGGCCAGAAACCTGAGCGCCCGCTGCATCAAAGAAACGATCGGCGACCTGCAACGAACCCGGTTCGATGCGCAGCTCGCTGGTCATCTCGACCGCGCCGCGCTCGTTGACTGGGTACGCGCACGAGGTCTTGCCTGTCCAGCCGTTGCCCGAGGGAGACATGGCCATATCGAGCGTGCCGCGGAAGTCCTCGGCCTTGAACCCCGGGAAGAAGCCGGGGTACATCCACATGCCGGTCATCGAGCCCTGGCGGGTTTCATCTTTGAGTTCGAGCGTGCGCAGATGGACGGTGCTGCCGCGCTTCCAGAACTGGAGCACCGCCTGGTAGTACGGCTCATAGGCCACGTCTTGGGCCGCGACCTCGACGTACATGGCATCGGGGTACGCGTCGAGCTTGACGGGCGTGAAGGTGATGAGCGTGTTGGTCGAGTCCTCGGAGGCGAACTCAGCAATCGGCGCGTTGGACTTCCACGTGCCAGCGAGCATGCCCGCGATTTGCGCGAACTCGGGGCTCGACCACTGGGCCGAGTACGACCCGTCGCCGTTGAGCGGCGTATCGGGCATCTGCGGCGGCTCGGGAACGACGGGCGTCTCGTCCTGAGCCATCGCGCCTGCTGCGAACGGCAACAGGAGCGCTGAACAGAGCAGGGTTCGTGCTGCGGAGTGCTTGCGGGTCATGGTTCGGGTCTCCATTCGGTTCTGGTTGCTGGCCAGCGGCGCGAGCCGCATGGCGAATACAGGTTCGATCAGGCGAGTTCGGGGAACAGGCTCTTGACCACGTCCACAAGATCGGCGACGTGCGAAGCGGACTCATCAAAGAGCTTCTGTTCATCGGCTGTGAGCTTGAACTCCACGACTTTCTCGACGCCCTTGGCACCGAGCAGGGCCGGAACACCGACGAACAGGCCCTTCTTTCCGAACTGCCCGTCGAGGTATACAGCCGACGGGATGATGCGTTTCTTGTCCTTGATGATCGCCTCAACCATCTGGATGGTGCCAAGGGCCGGGGCGTAGAAAGCGCTGGTGCCCATGAGCTTGACGATCTCGCCGCCGCCCGCTTTGGCACGCTCGACGCACGCCGTGATCTTGTCTTGGGGCAGCAGGTCGGAGACCGGGATGCCGTGCACGCTGGTGAGGCGCGGGAACGGGACCATGTCGTCGCCGTGCCCGCCGAGCAGCACGGCCTGCACATCCTCGACGCTCACGCCAAGCTCCCACGCGATGAACGCCCGGTAGCGTGCGCAGTCCAGAGCGCCCGCTTGGCCCATGATGCGGTGAGCCGGGAAGCCCGTGGCCTTCCATGCGGTGTAGACCATCGCATCGAGCGGGTTCGATACGACGATGACGATCGAGTCGGGCGCGTGCTGCTTGATGTTCTCGCTGACGCTCTTGACGATCTTGACGTTGGTCTGGATCAGGTCGTCGCGGCTCATGCCGGGCTTGCGCGGCAGGCCCGCGGTCACCACGACCACGTCCGACCCGGCGATGTCCTTGTAGTCGAACGTGCCCGTGAGCTTGGAATCGAATCCCTCGATCGGCGCGCAGCATCCCAGATCGATCATCTTGCCTTTGGGCATGTGCTGATCGGGCGCATCGGCCCGCGGGATGTCCAGCAGCACGATGTCGCCGAGTTCCTTCTGAGCCGCCCAGTGCGCACAGGTCGCGCCCACGTTCCCGGCACCGATGATGCTGATCTTCGCCCGTTTCGGCATGAATCTGATCCTCTCAAGCAATGAGTCGATTTGGTGAACCCCACGGTAGGTCGGCTCGCTGGGATCGTCACCCGCTGGCCCGGTTGTCCGACCCTTCTTGGTGCTCCGCAGTTGTTTGGCGTTCCGCCATCGGCTGGGCAAACTCGATGCCCGGCGGCTCGGCAGCCTCCGCACCGGCCATGCCCCGCGTCGGCAGCGCCGGACTCAAGAGCCGGCCGCCCTCGATCGCCAGCACCAGCAGCGGCTGGCCCGCCACCGGGGGCTCGGCCATCGACACCACCAGATCCGGCCTCAGCTTGCCCGTCGCAAAGTCGTGCCGGCGGTACACCTGCCTCGGGCTGGCCGACCGCTCGGGACCGGCGATCTTGCCTCCAAGTTTAGTGAGAAACCGCCCGATCGCTTTCACAACGGCTTGCTTGGGAACCGCGCCAGCGGGGCCGCGTGCGAACGCAGCGGGCGAATCCCTGAGCAGTGGATAGCCCGGCACGGGCACGAACACGTCGCCCCTGAACCCGAGTGGCGACACCGCCGCGAACAGCCCCGCTGCGTGGTCGCCAACGAGCCGATCGCTCGCGACGGTCCACTCGATGCCCGCGTTGCTGGCGGCCTCGAACATGGCGCGTGCATCGTCGATGATCTCCTCGATTTCCGTTGGCGGCTCGCTAAACCAGATTGTGTAGAGCGATTTAGCCGCACTTTGGCAGGTCAGTTCGGCCCGGTCGAGGGCGGCGGGCCTGTCGGCATCGGCCAGTGCATCGAGTTCGCTGAGCGCGTGGGTGATCGCCTGCAACTCGATGATCGCCGGGACTGCGGCTTTCCACTGGCCGCCCGCTTCGTCATCGGGCAGCGCGACCGAGGCCTGCGCGAACTCTGTCCACCGCGCGAGCAGCCCGGCCCAGGTCAGCGATCGGTCTGCAGCGGTTTGGTCGTCCATACCCAACCGTAGCGCCAACCTCATTGCATGCGCGACCGAGTGTGCGCAAGAAACAGCCCCTGAGCCTCGGTGGACGCCCAGGGGCCTTGAGGGTTTTGAGCCGATCGCTCGCTGGCAGCCACGAATCAAGCTGGCACACAAGTAGGTGCCCGCTCTGCTGCCAACCGATGGTGCTCAAGGCTGCGGGCCCGTCACGGTCCATGACCCAGCACCCAGTCTTGGGGGGTCGTCGGACGGGGAACCGAACGCACGGGCACAAGGCAGCGCCGCTTCCAGCGGACACTCCCCGGCGGACTCTCCTTCGTCCGCCTCCCGTGCTGACCTCTTCGCACCAAACCCGGCCGCCTGTGGGCGTATGCATAAGCCCGGCGGCCAAGCCGATCAGCTACATCCCATGCTGTTGCCGCAGTTCAGGCACTTGTAGCACGTGCCGCTGCGAACGGTGATCGTTCCGCACACATCGCAGGGCGGCGCATCGGCCGCGCTCTCCAGAGCGACCGAGAGCGCCGAACTCTGCGCGCTCGCCGCGCCGCCAGCCATTCCCATCGTCGGCGCCATCGAGGTTCCAGACGGCTGCGTCCCACCCCGGGCGGACGCGCGGCCCTTCACCCCCGGCGCCGCGTCTGTGGGGCGAATCGTGTCGTGCGAATCGGTCCAACGAGGTGTCTCCTTCGACTCTGCCGCGCTCGTCGCGGCTCGGCTGTCTGTTCTCGCTGCGGACTTGGTCCCGCCCGATCGATCGGGCGCGTTGGCCTCGCGGTAGCCGTGGATGAACTGCATGCCCATCCAGCGGAAGATGTAATCAACGAGGCTCTTGGCAAACGGGATGTCGCGGTTGGATGTCATGCCCGCGGGCTCAAAGCGTTGGTGGGTGAACTTGTTGACCATGCTCTGGATGGGCACGCCGTACTGGAGTGCGACGCTCGTCGCGGTCCCCAGCGAATCCATCAGCCCGCCGATGGTCGAGCCTTCCTTGGCCATCGTGATGAACAACTCGCCCGGCAGGCCGTCTTCATAGAGCCCGACCGTCAGGTACCCCTCGTGGCCCGCGACGTTGAACTTGTGCGTGATCGAGTCCCGCGTGTCGGGCAAGCGCCGACGCATCGGGCGGTGCACGATCTTGGTGACCACTCGCTCGGCAGCCTGAGCGTCCGCCCCGGCCACCGAGCCCGCGACCTCCGCCACCTCGGCGGCGATCTCGTCGTGCGCCTCGCGCTCGCCGCTCGCGTCCGCCTCATCGTCATCGAGCGCTTCCTTCGACTCGCCCGAACTCGTGCTCAGCGGCTGGCTGAGCTTGCAGCCATCGCGGTACAGCGCGTTGGCCTTGAGCCCCAGTTCCCAGCTCAGCCGGTACGCCGACTTGATGTCGTCCACGCTCGAATCGTTCGGCAGGTTGATCGTCTTGCTGATCGCACCCGAGATGAACGCCTGGGCTGCCGACATCATGCGGATGTGCCCCTCGGGCGCGATGAACCGAACGCTCAGCGGCCCGCACTTGCTCGCGCAATCGAACACACTCAGGTGCTCCTTGCGGATGTGCGGCACAGCCTCGATCGTCTGCGTGCCGCAGACGATTCGGTTCAACTCACCGATCTGCTTGTCGCTCAGACCAAGCTCTCGCAGCAGGTTGAACGAACGGTTCGACCGAGCGCTGTCCGCATCGAAGCCCAGCTCGCGGTGGCCCTCATCAGAGAGGCACCAGCCCGTGAACGCGAACGACAGCTCGAACACGCCCGCGAGCGACGCCTCGATCGCCTTCAGATCCGTTTCCGGCACGCACTTGCCCGCGAGCCACTCGCGCAGCGAAGTCGATGAATCCACGCCCTCCACGCCCGCAGGCATCGGTACTTCAAGGTCCATCGTCCCCAGCAGCGTGCGGAGCATCACCTCGATCTGGTCGTCCGCGTACCCCATCGCGTGCAGCGCCGGCTTGACCGAGGCGTTGGCGATCTTGAAGTACCCGCCGCCCGCGAGCTTCTTGAACTTCACAAGAGCAAAATCAGGCTCCACGCCCGTCGTGTCGCAATCCATCAAGAGCCCGATCGTGCCCGTCGGCGCGATCACCGTGACCTGCGCGTTGCGGTAGCCGTGCTCCTCACCAAGCTCGAGCGCTTCGTCCCACGAACGCACACTGCGTTCGAGCAACTCGCCCGCGTTCTCAAGCCCGATTCGGCCCGCCTTCACAATCGCGTGGTCCACCGGCACCGGGCGGATCTTCAGGTCTTCCCACTCGGTTGCGTCCCGGCTCACGCCGTGCGCCGCACGCCGGTGGTTGCGCATCACACGCAGCATGTTGTCGCGGTCCGCCTCGTACCCCGCAAACGCCCCGTGCTCGGCGGCCAGCTCCGCGCTCTTGCGGTAGCTGCGCCCCGTGAGCAGCGAAGTCAGCATCGCGCACACCGAGCGGCCCTCGTCCGAGTCGTACGCGATGCCCGCCTGCATAAGCATCGCACCCAGGTTGGCATAGCCAAGGCCCAGCGTGCGGTACTTGTAGCTCAATTCGGCGATCCGCTGGCTCGGGAACGCCGCCATCAGCACGCTGATCTCAAGCACCGTCGTCCACAGATCAATCCCGTGCTCGTACAGCTCGGCATCGAACGTCCGCGTGGTGCTGTCGTAAAACTTCAGCACGTTGAGCGAGGCCAGGTTGCACGCCGTGTCGTCGAGGAACATGTACTCGCTGCACGGGTTGCTCGCGTTGATTCGGCCAGCGCTCGGGCAGGTGTGCCACGCGTTGATGGTGCTATCAAACTGCACGCCCGGGTCGGCGCACCGCCACGCCGCGTAGCCAATGTCGTCCCACAGCTTGCCCGCGGGCATGCTCCACGCCAACGCGCCATTCGTCCGGTTGTACGTCTTCCACTCGACGTCCTCGTCGAGCGCCTCGAAGAACGAATCCGGCACTCGCACCGAGTTGTTCGAGTTCTGCCCGCTCACGGTCTGGTAGCTCTCGCCGTTGAAGTCGTAATCAAGCTCAAGGCCGAGCCGAGCCGCGGTCTCGCCGATCGTCTCGGGGTCGTTCGCCGAGGCGGGCTTGCCCGCGATGGCAGCCATGCCCTCGACCATCGCCGCGACCTTGATCTCCTCGCGCACCTTCCAGTTCACAAACCGCTGAATGTCCGGGTGGTCCATGTCCAGGCACACCATCTTGGCCGCTCTGCGAGTCGTACCGCCGCTCTTGATCGCGCCCGCTGCGCGGTCGCCGATCTTCAGCCAGCTCATCAAACCGCTCGACTTGCCCCCGCCGCTCAGCGGCTCGTTCTCGCCGCGCAGGTTGCTGAAGTTCGTGCCCGTGCCGCTGCCGTACTTGAACAGACGCGCTTCCCGCGTCCACAAGTCCATGATGCCGCCCTCGTTCACAAGGTCGTCGCTGATCGACTGAATGAAGCACGCGTGCGGCTGCGGGTGCGTGTACGCATCGTCCGCGAGCTTCAACTCTCCGGTCTTGGCATCGGCGATCCAGTGCCCCTGCGCCGGGCCGTTGATGCCGTACGCCCACTGCAGGCCCGTGTTAAACCACTGCGGCGAGTTCGGCGCGCACATCTGGTGCACCATCATGTACTTCAGCTCGTCCTCGAACGCCTGCGCATCCTCGGGCGTGTCGAAGTAGCCGTGGCTCTCGCCCCAGTACCGCCAGCACCCCGCCAGCCGGTGGATCACCTGCCGAGCGCTCTTCTCCGGTCCGGTGGGCACGGAGCCCTCCGAGTTGGCCGGTGGGACAGGCGTCCCGCCTGTCTGCTCTGAGCCACCTTTGCCGTTGACCGGTGGGACAGGCGTCCCGCCTGTCTGCTCTGAGCCACCTTTGCCGTTGACCGGTGGGACAGGCGTCCCGCCTGTCTGCTTTGAGCCACCTTTGCCCACAGGCGAGACGCCTGTGCCACCACCACATGCGCCGCCGCCCTCCCAGTCGTGCGACGCGATCCCGTTGGGACCGCCGTCCTGCGGCACGCCCGCCTTGCGGAAGTACTTGCTGACCATGATGTCAGTCGCAAGCTGGCTCCAGCTCTTGGGCACCTCAGCATCGGCCATCTCAAAGACAACCGTGCCGTCGGGATTGCTGATCCGGCTCGAACGCTTCGTCCACTCAACTGTGGCGAAAGGATCCTTACCGGGCTTGGTGAACTTCCGTGTTATCTTCATGAGACATCCCAATCTTACAATGTCAGTTGTTCCATTTTTTCTTGCAACCAACTCGACAAGGCGAGCGTGGGCATCGCTCCACAAGGGCTCTCAATGTCTTTATGTTCTTCGAAGCCAATGTCTGTACAAATATTTATTTTTTCTCTCGCTCGCGTTGCAATAGCCAAATAATTTTGGCCTCCATAACGACGGCATGATGTAAATTTAGCAGATAGGCACAACGCATTCTCAAAACAATAACAATAAATATCGCGACGCTTGACGTATATACGTGCCAATTCTCGGAATGGGAAGTATAGAAATAACCAAAGAATCCATACCTGTAAAGATGAACTCCAGCGCCACCAACAAAGCCAAGAACAAATACGACAAATGCTAAGGAATAGTAAAATCGCACCTCTTGCTCAAGGTACTCAACCTTGGCCGAGAGACCGCTTTCAATGAGCGGCACCGAATGGACACGATCCGCCAACCACCGCGGGACTCGCTCATCATCCAAAAGTAGGTCCTTGATGATTAGCTTGTAGCATCTTCTAACCAGCGCCTGCACCGAAGCATTCCAGTAAGGCCAATAGCCCTCAGCTAAAAGGATGACGGTGGATCTTCTCACAAAATGACGGACGAGATTCCTTGAGCGCAGCCCCCCTTCAGGAGCATAATAACTGGATTCTTTCAAACAAATGATTCCGACTGTCATCAAGACCAAACCGATCAAATATGCCGATGGAGCCAACACGAAGGCAACGACTCCGACAACCTCTTTGGTACTAGCATCTAATAATAATTGCAACGAATATTCGGGAGCATACGAAGCAACAAGACAAATCGAGACAACTCCGCATACCACTGTTCGAAATGTATCTCCCGACCGTGCCATCGCTAATCCACCTTCGGCAGTGTCAGCCCCGCCTGGTCCTGGTACTTGCCGGCTTTGTCCGCGTAGCTCGTTTCGCAGACCTGTTCGCCGCGGAGGAAGATGAGCTGCGCAACGCCCTCGTTGGCGTACACCTTGGCGGGCAGCGGCGTGGTGTTGCTGATCTCGAGCGTGACCTTGCCGCGCCATTCGGGCTCCAGCGGCGTGACATTCACGATCAGGCCGCACCTCGCGTAGGTGCTCTTGCCGACGCAGATCACGAGGATGTCGCGCGGCACCTCGATGACCTCGACCGTCTCGCACAGCGCGAAGCTGTTGGGCGGGATGATCACGTGGTCTCGGCCTGAGTCTGCGACATCGACCTCGACCATGAAGTCGTCGCTGAAGCGCTTGGGATCGACGATGGCGACATCGCCATGGATGGGCGTGGCGCTGAAGATCTTGAACCGGCTTCCGACGCGGACGTCGTAGCCGTAGCTGGACACGCCGTAGCTGATTTTGCCGGGCCGCTTGATGGCGGGCTCGAACGGCTCGATCGAGACGGTGTTGCGGATCTGGCTGTCGCACAGGACGGGCATGAAGCCGTCTCCCTGGGCAGCGGTATTGGCCATCCTGGCCTCGCTGCCCGTCGCTTGGTCCAGAGCCATCCAGCTCCGGGTGTTCTACGCGGGATTTTACCGAACATTTCCCAGTCGTGCTCGCTTTGGATTGCGAGCGGCCGAGATATTACCACTACCTGTCGTGCATGGGGGCTCGCGGGCCACAAAATCGAGTAGTTGACAGTCGATTGCGCGGCCTCGATGGCGCAACATTCGCTCGATTCATGGTTTGCAAAGCGCAAAGATTTCGAGCCCGTCCCGGCATGTCGATTCCGCAGGCGTGTGGCGAGGCCTGATTTGTCCACAAGTGACAGGCCCGCCGCAGCGCACGCGGTCCACAAGGCCCACTAGACTCATGGCCCGGTGGCTCACGCCTCGAACCTGCCACGCCAAGCTGGCCCTGCTACCTAATACCCCCGACCCAGCCCGACCC
>CAYGSG010000082.1:0-12907 GCA_964352615.1 uncultured Phycisphaeraceae bacterium | reverse complement strand
CGCCCACAGCTCCGGCTCGCGCTGGGCGGGCGGGTGGCGGTGTCGGACCTGGCCCTGCTCAAGGAGCTGCCCGAGTCGGCGAAGCAGACCGTGGAGGACTGGGTCGGGTGCGTGGCGGGCGCGGTGACGGTGGAGACGATGCGCGCGCAGCTTGAGGCCGTGGGGTTTGGCGATATCGAGATGACGCCGAAGAAGGACTACGTGCGGACGATGATGGCGGCGGGCGACCCGCTGTACGTCAAGCTCGCGGGGCTGCTGGAGGGCGGGGATCCGTCGGCGTACATCACGAGCGTGGATGTGGTCGCGCGGAAGGGGTGAGGGGGAGCAGCGACGCGATGGAAGCGATGCGCGGAGTGCGGCCGATGCGTGTTTCGTTGAGCACGGCGAGTCTCCTGTGAGACGGATTTCCGTGTAGCATGGTCCTTGGTTTGGAAGCGCAGAAATCAGTTTCAACTGTCCGCGGGATCGTCCCATGAAATCCGACGTGACAATCAGCGAGGTCCTCTTGCCTGCTCTTGAAGCGGCATTCCCAGCGTCGGGTTTGCGTGTTGCAACTACGGAGAATCTTGTCGCTGTCTTTCCGGCAGCCTGCTCCGAAGTCGGAGGAGTGCTCATCTACGACGACGGCGACGAGGCGACGGTCGACATCGAGAACATTACACACTATCACTTCAATCCTTACGACTCAGAGATTAGCCCCTATGAGCTAGCGCTGTGGGTCACAAACGAAGTCGTCGAGTTCTTACAAGCGTTGTTCGACGATCGCGTGCTCCTATGGTCTCGTCAGCAAGGCAGAGGCGGTGGAGGTTCGCTGCAGCCCTATGAGGGTGTGATTCCGGATTATCTACCTGAAGACGCAGATATCTTCGTGTGGTCAAGACGACTTGAGAGAACAGGCTAGTGATGGCGTGTGCCGAGCGGCCTGCGGCCGCGGCTATTCATCCGACGGTTAGCTGGTCCTCCGCACGAGGCCAGGGACGAGTCGGCGTACATCACGAGCGTGGACGTGGTGGCGTGGAGGGGGTGAGAGAGGACGGGGGGACGCACCGCAGGTGATGCGTCGCGGGCGTCGTGCCACCGAGACACCCGTCCCTGCGGGATTCTCGGTGCCGCCATGCTCGGCACACTGGGAGACACCAAGATCGCAGAGCCGATCTTGGTGGCACGGAGAGGATGTCGGTGCCACCCGCCGATCAGCGAAGCGGAGGCCCGCTCAGGAGCTTGAGATGCAGGTCTTTCACGAGAGTCTCGAGAGCTTGTCCTCGTTCCCTCCAGACCACCGCGCTCTCGGCATCGCCGTTCGCGTTCGCGGCTTGCTCCCTCAGCAAGAACGCACCGCCCCAAGTGACCCCCAGCACATGCAGGCGATTCGCACGCGACTTGATGTCGCTCTCCGATTGGTAAACGACATATCCGGTACCAAGCAGGCTTTCTGCAAGTTCTTCGTTCGTTATGTGATCGCGCAGGAGCCCTTCTGACGCTGCCTTTCGAACAACTCCCAGATACACCGCGAGGGTGAGCCCCGACATGGACTCCGCCTCCGCGAGAATCATGTCTCCTTCGGACCACTCGACGTTGAGCACCGAAGAGTCCCCAAGCAATTTCAACGCGGGCAAGTCACCAATGAGGAGGTTCGTCGGATCAAGCTCTGGATAGGCTGCGATTCCTTCCGTAAACGCATTTGAGCGGTTGTACAGAGGGACCAACTCAGGAATACTCAAGGATGCAACTGTTGCCGCGTCGCTCTCTTGCGAAGGCTCGGGAGTGCCCGCCCACTCGTGAGGGGGAAGAAAGTCGGACTCACCGAAGAAATCAGAGGTAGGAACGCCCGCAGAGGGCAAGGTCAGCGCGGGGCTTGCTTGCCGCTCGCAGCCACCGAGAACAACCGAGACCGCCAAGGCAAAGACCACCACCCTCATCGTATTTCTTGCTCTCAACATCGGTGCATCCATACGTATCTTGTCCTTCGTCGCGAAGCAGAACGCTCTGTCCAACCTTCTCGCAACCTTGCTCAGGCGTTGCGTCGTCTCCAACGTCGCCTAGCGTACCAGAACAGACCGCCTCCCCACGCGGTGCCGATCGTCGCTGAAGCCAAGAGCAGCAAGAGCATGCCGATAGGCTTGCCAAAATCGGTAAAGAGCAATATGGATATCACGGCGAACAATGCCGCCGCCGGTATGCAGAGTGCGCACGCGATGATGTAGGGACCGAATCGGCCCAGAGCTGCGAGCACACCGGCTGCCAGCGATATCCCAACGACTGCCAATGCTAAGAGCTGGCCCGCAGCGGCGTAGACCGCGAGCATGGATGCCGTGGCGATGACGAGTGAGGCCCAGATGCCAATCGCCAATGGATGCTCAACGAGCCAAAGGGGAGCGATCGGCTTGAAGGATGCCAGGGGCCCATTCGGCGCCTTGCCGCACTCGGCGCATTCATCGATGCTGGGTGCGTTGTCATAGCCGCAGCAATTGCATCTCATGGCACAGTTTAGGGGTCGGCGATATCTGCCCCGCCTCCGCCGCCGAGCGTGGCAGGCAGCAGCGCCGAAGCCCGCGTGAGCGGTGAGCAGGAGCAGTGGCTCGCAGGCGAGCGGCGTACCATCCCTCCCCATGCCCACGATCACACTCCCAGACGGCTCCACCAAGTCCTTTGACGGCCCCACCACCCCCTTCGACGTCGCCATGACCATCGGCGAACGCCTCGCGCGGGCCGCGGTGGGCGCCAAGATCGACGGCGAGGTCTGCGACCTGTCCGCGCCGATCGACCGCGACTGCTCGCTCGCCCTCATCACCGCCAAGACCCGCGAGGGCGAGATCGACCCCGAGGGCTTGCTGATGCTCCGGCACTCGGCGGCCCACGTGATGGCCGAGGCCATTCAGCGGGTCGTGCCCGGGGCCCAGCTCGTCTACGGGCCAGCGCTCGAGACCGGGTTCTACTACGACATCGCGTTCCCCGAGGACCGCCCGCTGCGCGAGGGAGACTTCGAGGCGATCGAGGCCGAGATGGCCAAGATCGTCCAAGAGGACCGCCCGTTCACGCGGTACGAGCTCGAGTACGGCGAGGGCATCGCCAAGCTCAACAAAGAGGGCAGCAAGTACAAGATCGACAACGCGCACCGTGCGCACGAGGCGGGCTCGCTCGCGCTCTCGTGGTACGCCACGGGCGAGCCGGGCAAGAACTGGGAAGACCTCTGCCGGGGGCCGCACGTGCCGAGCACCGGACGCATCGGCGCGTTCAAGGTCATGAGCCTGGCTAGCAGCTACTGGCACGGCGACGAGAACTCCGACCGGCTCACCCGCGTCTACGGCACAGCGTTCTTCGATAAAAAACAACTCAGCGCCCATCTCGAACGCATCGAAGAAGCCAAGAAGCGCGACCACCGCGTGCTCGGCAAGCAGCTCGATCTGTTCCACATCGACGACGCGGTCGGCCAGGGGCTCGTGCTGTGGACGCCCCGCGGCGGGGTGATCCGCAACGAGCTGCAGACGTGGATCGGCGCCGAGCTCCGCAAGATGGGCTACCACGATGTCTACACGCCGCACATCGGAAAGCTCGGGCTCTACAAGACCAGCGGGCACTTCCCGTACTACGCCGAGAGTCAGTTCGTGCCGGTGATGGAACGGCAGTTCCTCGAGAAGGTCGCCGACGACGGGTGCAGCTGCGCTGAACTGGGCAACATGCTGCACATCGGCGAGATCGAGGGCTACCTGCTCAAGCCCATGAACTGCCCGCACCACATCAAGATTTACGCGAGCCAGCGCCGGAGCTACCGCGAGCTGCCCATCCGCCTCAGCGAGTTCGGCACGGTCTACCGCTGGGAACAGTCGGGCGAGCTCAACGGGCTCACTCGCGTGCGCTCGTTCACCGTCGATGATGCGCACCTGTTTGTGCGCCCCGATCAGGTCGAAACCGAGGTCGCCGGCTGCCTCAAGCTCGTCAAGCTCGCGTTCGACACGCTGGGCTTGACGGACTTTCGTGTGCGTGTGGGGCTGCGCGATCCCGACAGCGGCAAGTACGTCGGCAAGCCCGAGGTCTGGGACAAGGCCGAGGACGCGTGCCGAAAGGCTGCGGCGAGCCTGGGCGCGAAGGTCACCGAGGAACCGGGCGAGGCCGCGTTCTACGGGCCGAAGATCGACTTCATCGTCAAGGACGTCATCGGCCGAGAGTGGCAGCTCGGCACGGTGCAGATCGACTACAACCTGCCCGAGCGGTTCGGCCTCGAATACATCGGCGACGACAACAGTGCGCACAGGCCGGTGATGATCCACCGCGCACCGTTCGGCTCGATGGAGCGCTTCATCGGCGTGCTCATCGAGCATTTCGCCGGCTCGTTCCCGCTCTGGCTCAGCCCCGAGCAGGTTCGCGTGCTGCCCATCAGCGAGAAGAGCCTCGACTATGCGCACAAGGTCAACGGTATGCTGATCGAACGCGGCATCCGTTCCACCGTCGACGACTCCAACGAACGCGTGCAAGCCAAGATCAAGCACGGCTCGCAATGGAAGGTGCCGTACCTCGCGGTCGTTGGACCGAGGGACGCGGAGAGCAACAACGTGAGCGTCCGCGCCTTCGGCACGGAGAAGGATCTTGGCGCGATGGGCGCGAAGGCCTTCGCGGAGGCCATCGCTGAGGAGATCGCGACGAAGGGCAAGGCGAGCGTACAGGAAGCCATGGGGTAGAGCTAGGTCAACCATGGACTCGCGGGACTCGCGATCCGGGCAGGTTGAGAAGTGTTAGGCGCGGGGGCTCCCCGGCGGTACCTTAGTAAGCATGCTGAACAGCGGGCACGCAACTGGGGCGGCGGTCTCGGTCGTTGGGGGTGTCGTACTGAGCCTCGGCTTAACGCTTTTCGTACGTGGCCTGCTCACCGTGTGCCGTGACAAGATGGCCCCTGTCGATCATGACACCGACACCACTGCGGGACGAGCAGCGAGGATGTTCCGGAGCTTCGGCGCTGTGATCCTCGGCGTGCTCATGGCCTGCAACGGGTTGTTGTGGGCATGGCTCGGCGCGGCTCAGATGCGCAACAGCGGGATCGAGTTCGACGGGGCGGTCGATCCCAGCGTCTCAGGTGTCTATGGCATGCAGGTGTTGAACTGGTTGGACTGGATGGGCGTTGGCACAACGGTGTACGCCGCCTCGCTATTTGTTTTTGCCGTCCGCAGACGGCGATGGCGGCATCAACACCGCTGCCGCAAGTGCGGGTACGACATGCGCCAGACTGAAGGTGCGATCTGCCCGGAGTGCGGACTCGATAGAACAACACGGTTCCGAAGACCGAAGCTGGCGGTCGCCGCGGCACTGCTCATGCTGGCATGGCCGGCATGGTTAGCTTTGGAAGACTCCCTTGACGGATACCAGCGATACGGTCCTAGAGGAATCGTTCCCGACTGGGTGCTTCTCCACGGAATGAACGTGCTGCCCGAGGGCATCGTCCTCGGCAGCGCTCCGGCGGGCACGGCGACCGGCTCGCTGGTCGATCGACTGCTCGAGTATGAACCCGACCCTGACCTTGTGCACGATGTCTGGGCCAAGTGCGCCGAGGATCTCGCCCGCTCGGCCGAGAAAGGCACGCCTGACAACCGCAAGATCGTGCTTGCCAGCGCCGCGCACATCGCGGGGAATAAGGACAAGTTAGACAAGGCAGTTGGTGCTGACGAGGCGAAAGCCGTCATCGGCCGGGCACTGCTCAGCTACGTGCTTCAAACCGATCCGGAGTTCGATCGGATGTTGACCACGGCCGGGGGCAACCTCCCGCTGGAACCGTTACTCGCATTGGCGGCTGAGCAGGTGCAGGCCGATCAGGTTCCTGCGCTGCTCGATGCACTCAGTGACAATGGCGTTCGCGGCTATGGAGCCGCAGAAATACTGCTGGATTCGCCCCATCTTTGGCTGGGTGTCCGCACGTACGTGCTGCAGCACATGGAACAGGGATCTGTCGATCCGAACTGGGACGGCCACGATCGACTGCTCGTTGGTATGGCTCTCGACGACCCTGCCACCGTTGAGGACTTGCTAGACCGGGCAGAAACAGGAACCCTGGCGATGAGGGTCAGGCTGCTCCGCGTGCTGCACCACACAATCGGGCGAGTTGATCGTGACGAGCCCACACAACGCCGATTCGAATCACTTGTCCAACGCGAGCTTCAAAGCGAGAGCCTTCATATGCTCTCCGCGGCGTTGGAGGCCGCACACCGTTGCGAGAGCATCTCGCAAGAGGCAACGGACATCGCAGCCAGACGGCTGTTCCAGATGCTGCGCGAGGGAAGAGCGGCTCCCCCCGTCCAACTCTACGGCCCGCTTCACACCGCCCTGCGCTCATTCGGCTACAGGTTTTGCCTAGAGGCGGACGTTGATGCGCTTGCGTTCGCCGTCGAAAGCGTGCTGGTCTGGAGAACACTTCATCCGGCCCTCGCGCATGAGTCGGCGACTCAGTTCATGGCGACTGTGCGCTGGAACCGGATGGAACCCAGACTCCAGGCACTCGTCCGCGTGTTCGACGACCCCCGCTGGGACGATGCCGACCTCGATCCCTCTGACTGGCTGCCCGCAGCGATCGAGCGGGCCAAGGCTCCCGAGCCCGATAGCGACGGCTGAATCAACACAGACAGCCAATCCGCTGGTTATTGACCCGGTCAAAATACAAAAATAATCACCTGCAAGGTCTTTGGGGATTTTTCTTGTATTTGTCTCTTGATCTTGTCTGACAACGGTTTATCCTCAGCACGGAGCGAGACACAGGCCTTGCGTATAGGCCTGTCCGAGTCATACGAGAAGAGAGACAAGACATGAGTTCCAAGCTGGGCATAAAGCCGCTTTGCGCGGCCGGAGTCGTTTGTGCGTTCGCGGGTATCGCGGCCGCCACCCCCACCATCAGCGTGTTTGACCTGTCGAACCACCCCGACGGGAACGCGGCACCCCCCTCCTACGGCCTGCGGATCGACGGCATGATGGGCGGCGGCACCACCGTCGTCTTCTCATTCGTCGATGTGCAGCTCACCGTTACCGACAACACCATGGACGGCGGCGACATCACCATGCGCATCCAGGGCATGGTCGAGGGCGGCGAAGTGAGCGGCAACGCCTTCGCGGACCCCGAGATGTACAACCTCGATTTCAGCTACCTCGCCAACGTCGAGACCTTCTCGGGCGGATGGCGCGTGCTCGGCACCAACAACGCGCTCAACGTGGGCTCCATCGCCCCCGTAGGCGGCGACCCCGAGGACGTCTTCACCGTCACCGACAACGACAACAACTCGTTCATCTTCGCGCCCGATGGCCACCGCATCGCCGGCGACAACTCGAGCTGGGTCGGCCGCGGCTGGCTGACCACCGACCCCAACGGCATCAACTCCCCCGGCACGCAGGACTGGCTGTTCGTCGGCGCTCTGGTGCCCGCACCGGGCAGCGCGGCCCTGCTCGCCCTGGGCGGCATCGCGGCCATCAAGCGCCGCCGCTGAGAGCGATCGCCCGAGCGAACCTGTTTCTCTCCAACCCCTAACCGCTGGCGCTCTCCGCGCCGGCGGTTGTTTTTGCGCGCACGCCTCACAAGCCCCGCATGTCACACTTGTCTCAGTTATCCCGCTGAAAGCAGTCTTGGCTAAACACGAACAACGGGTGCAGCCGCTACCCTGACCGCATCGCGGCGGACAGCATCCCGCTGCGGGGAGGTCGATCGATGGGCCAGGTTTACATCGTCCACGGCGTGGACACCAAGTCGGGCGAGCACACCACCAAGCGGTTCGAAGCTGCCACCGGTGCCGAAGCCAAGGCGATGGCCGAGGCGATCGGGATCGAGCCGCGCGCCGTAGAGGTCGCGGGCGGCCGAACCGATAGCGATAGAGAGAACGACCCGATGAGCGGCACCTCCACGGGCGACACCGGGCCCGCTGGCTACGGCGGCCCCGAGGGCGAGGTCTGGAGCCGAACGCCCAGCCAGTGGGTCAACTTCTGGTGGTTCGTTGCGTGCGTCCTTGTCATCCCGATCCCGATCGCGATCTGGAAGTGGCTCACGGTCCGCTGCACGCGGTACACGCTCACCAGCCAGCGGCTGCAGCTCGAAACCGGCGTGTTCAGCAAGCACCTCGAAGAGGTTGAGCTCTACCGCATCAAGGACAGCGAACTGCTCCGCCCGTTTGTGCAGCGAATCGTCGGGCTCGGCACCGTGCGCGTGCTGTCGAGCGATTCAACCATGCCCGAGATGATGGTCCACTCCGTGCCCCAGGCCGACGGCGTGCGCGAACTCATCCGCGAGCATGTCGAAAAAGTCCGCAAGGCACGCGGCGTGCGCGAACTGGACGTCAACTGAGGTTGCTTTCTTTGGTGGCACAGGCTTGCAGCCTGTGTCTTTGCGATGCCTTGCCCTTCCGAGGGCTTGCGCCCTCGGCTAGCAGGAAACTGCCCCCGCTCACTCCGCCGAACGGTCCTTCAAAAGCCACGTCGCAAGCTCGGGCATCGCGTACGCCTTGACCCACGCATCGTGCCAAACGCCTTCGAGCACCGTCAGCTTCGCATTGGCGTTGTCCTGCTTGATTGCGTTCATCGCGAGCTGCGTCTGGCTCATCGGCACCACATTGTCCTTGTCACCGTGAAACGCCCAGACAGGCAGCCCCGCAAGACCCACTGCGATCTCCTGCACCTGCGGGTCCTCCGAATCGGTCACCCAGTTTGGCGGCCAGCGTGCTTGGTCGAGCTCGTACTCGTGCCAGCCCACATACCCGCACACCGGCGCCACCGCGCAGAACCGCTCGGCGTACCGAGCCCCGATCACGAACGAGCCGTGCCCGCCCTGGCTCAGACCCGTTAGCGCGACGCGCCCTGGGTCCACGTTGTGCGTGCGCACCGCGGCGTCCATCATCGCGAGCACCGCCGCCGCGTGGTCCTCCCACTGGCTCTCTCCGTCCGGCTTCTGCGGCATCAGCACCACCGCGGGCCAGCGTTCGTTGTTCAGCATGATCGCGGGCATGAGCCCCACCGCGAGCTGCTTGGTGCCGTCGGTCCCGCACTCGCCGTAGCCGTGCAGGAACACAACCATCGGCACGGGCTCATTGGTCTTGAGATGAGGCGAGCGGTACACCGCGTACGGGTACGACCGGCCATCAACCTCGATCGTCAGCAACTCAACCCCCGGCGCGATCACCGATTCTGAATCGGGCTGTGCGCACGCGAACGGCGCCAACGCCATCACCACCGCAACCAATACCAACAATCTGTTCATCATCGCTCGCTCCTCGCGGGGTCATGCGTACCGCACCACAGAGTGAATATCGCCCAGGTGCGCAAGCTTGTCCCGGCCCTTCAGAAAGTCCAGCTCGATCAGCACCGTCACACCGATCAAGTGCCCGCCGCACCGCTCGACCAGCCTGCCGCACGCACCGAGCGTGCCGCCCGTCGCGAGCAGGTCGTCCACCAGCAGCACATTCGAGCCGGGAGCGAGCGCATCGGCGTGCAGTTCGACGCGGTCGCTGCCGTATTCAAGGTCGTACTCCTCGGCGTGTACTTCCCGGGGCAGCTTGCCGGGCTTACGGATCGGCACGAACCCGGCGCTGAGCGCCTGAGCGATCGCCGTGCCGAAGATGAACCCGCGCGACTCCGCGCCCACCACGTAGCGCACCCCCATGCCCCGGTACGGGTTGGCCATCAGCTCGACCGCCAGCGCCAGCGCTGATGGATCGCCCAAGAGCGGCGTAAAGTCCTTGTACACCACGCCCGGCTTTGGAAAGTCGGGCACATCAAGGATCAGCCGTCGCAGCGATTCGGGCATAACACGCTCCAGAGCAGCTCGAAGCTGCGCTCGGGGAGATGGGGGCCATGACTCGGCCCGCAGTGTAGAGCACGCGGCCCGGCTGCCCACCGCCGATCTCAACCTCTTACAAGGACCAACCATGGCAACCAACCCGACCGACTGGCTCTTTGGCTACTACGGCGTGGACTGGATCGCCATGGTCTGCACCGCGACCTCCGCGTACAAGCTCGGCAACAAGCAACGCTCGGGCTGGGTCTGGGGCATCGGCGCCAACATCAGCTTCATCGCGTTCAACTTCATGGCGGCGAGTGTCGCGGGGATTCTGGCCAACATTATCTTCGGGGCGCTCAACATCCGGGGCTTGGTGCGGTGGTGGAAGGAATCGCACGCGGAGGCCGAGATGCCGCCGAGTTGAGGTACGCTGGTGCCATGGGTCGTTTCCACAAGCACCACCCGCTTCGGCTCGCCATCGGCCTGCTGCTGCTCGGACTGGTGTCAAGCGCGTTCGTGGGGATGGTGTTGGGGGGAGCAACAAAATGGACATCACGATTACAATCGCCGCTCCTGACCCGCGAGTACGAGGTGAAGTCCTACAACGAGAATGGCGTGCCTCGCCGTTGGGACATGTATGAATCAATGCTCGGACTAACGGCGATGTGGACTAAGCCTGGCTCCTATCTCTCGAACCCGGCGGTCTATCCCGTACCTGAGTTCGATCCGCACGAGGCCTACAGAGACATTCCAAGGGCACCGTGGTGGATCACATTAGACAACGGGCCTGATGCTCCTTCCGATTGGCGTACCTTCTCTGGTTGGCCTATTCCTTCCATGTCGTGGCACTATGACTGGGCCCCGGTGCGCGGTATTCGACGCGGACTCATTCTCGATAAACAGGAACGCTACATCATCCCTCTCCGCCCCAACTGGCCCGGCCTACTCGCGAACGTCCCCGTTCATGCTGCGATCTGGGGCGTGCTGCTTGTAGCGCCGGGCCGGGTGCGTGCGTTCATCCGCAGACGCAAAGGCCTGTGCGCGCACTGCGGCTACGACGTGCAAGAACTCGCGACCTGCCCCGAGTGCGGCGAGCCATCGGCGCGATAGAGAGCCCCAAGCGTCAGCGCGGGGCGCGGGCGAGGGAGCATGAGAACCACAGGCGGGACGCCTGTGCCACCGAGAGGAGCTCAAGTCACAGGCGAGCCGCTTGTGCCACCCCGATTGCCCGTCGGCATTCACTTGCTCTCGGCAAGCAGCGGATTGGGCTTGGGCACCGGCGGCTTGCCGGCGACCGCGCGGGCCGCAGCGGCGACCGCGACCGCCGGGTCATCGGTCAGCGTGATCAGATCAAGATCGTCCGCGCCGATCGTGCCTTGGGCCACCATCGTGTTGCGGAGGAAGTCGAGCATCGGCGTCCAGAACTCGGTGCCCATCAGCACGATGGGGAAGTGCCCGATCTTGCCGGTCTGCACGAGCGTGAGGGTCTCGAACACTTCGTCCAGAGTGCCGAACCCGCCGGGGCACACAACGAACGCAGCGGAATACTTCACGAGCATGACCTTGCGCACAAAGAAGTACCTGAACTCGACGAACTTATCGAGGTAGGGGTTGGGCTCCTGCTCATGGGGCAGCTCGATGTTGCAGCCGATGCTTTTGCCGCCGCCCTCTTTGGCGCCGCGGTTGGCGGCCTCCATTACGCCCGGCCCGCCGCCGGTCATGACCGTGAGCTTGGCCTCGGCGAGGGCTCTGCCCGTATCGCGGGCGAGCTGGTAGTACCGGTGGTCTTCTGGAAACCGGGCGGAACCAAAGACGGTCACGCACGGCCCGACAAAGTGCAGCGCCCGAAAGCCGCGGATGAACTCGGTCGAGATCCGCAGCACCCGGGCGAGTTCTTCGAGCCGGGCGCGGGGGCCGGTGAGAAACTGGGAGTCGTGGCCCGTGATTTCCACGGGTTTGGGCAGGTGGTCACGCGGGGTGCCAGATTGAGCAGCGGGCTGGCGGTCGGATCGGTTGGGGTCGGTGTCAAGCAAATTGAGTCCGTTCCATGGGAGCTGGTGGCGGCCAAGAGTCGCCCGGCAGGCTATCACGCAGCCAGGTCAGCGGTTGCGCCCGGGGGCCGGGCAGACGGTTCCACAAAAAACCGGTGGAAGCATGGCCCGGTGCAGATCGCATCTGCGCACTGGTTGGCAGTGAGAGCAACGGTCGCTGGGTGCCGAGCCCCTTTCGGGCGAATCGGAGCGCGATCAAAAAAACTACAAAGTCTTGGCCCCCCGCGCCCACGGTTTGCGCGGGTGTTGGTGCGTCCCTCCATATGAGGGGTCGCCAGGCTCTCGGTTCGTCCGGTAAGCCTGCATAATTATTCGCGGGGGTACCCAATGACGGGTCCGCGCAGCAGCTTGGGAGAGACCGCCATGCAGCCACAGAACGGCACCCACGTCGCCCTCCCCGTCCCGGGCCGAGCCCGAGGCATCGGGGTCAGCGCCGGCAGGAACGAGCACCACGCCATGGACGAGCACATCCCCTCCATCCCGCCGAGCCGCAATCCTGCCGACGATTCGGTCCTCTGGACCGCGCTCATGCGCGACAGCTCGTGCCGAGTCGCGGTCGTGGACCAATCCGGCGCCATCGAACACTCCAACGAGGCCTTTAACGAGCAACTGCTCGTTCCCGAGCAGGGTGCCCCACTGGCGCTGAAGGACGTGTATCCGTCACCGCTGGCCGAGGAGCGGCTGCGGATTCTCCGCCGAACACTCAGCACCTCCGCCAGCATCACGCTTATCGGACTCGTCAAGGGCCGGCTCGCCCATGACAGCTTCCGCCCGCTCAGCGCGCGAGGCGAGGGCATCGGACGGGTTCTGTTAGTATCGGCCGATGCCAGCCCCACAGAGTCATCGCAGAACGTGCAGGGCGACGGGCATGAGCTGGTGCGAGCGGTCCACGACGACCTCGGCCCGCTCGAAGCCCTCACCAAGCGCGAGATGGAAGTGCTGACGCACATCGGCATGGGGCTCTCGACCGCGGACATCGCCAAGGCCCTGCACCGCAGCGTCAAGACCGTCGAGTGGCACAGGGTGGCGCTGGGCAACAAGCTCGCGGCCTCCAACCGGGTCGAACTCGCCCGGATCGCGATCCGGGCTGGGCTGTGCCCCCTGACGAACGCCTAGGGCGGGT
>CAYGSG010000081.1:0-12991 GCA_964352615.1 uncultured Phycisphaeraceae bacterium | reverse complement strand
GCCCGAGCCACTGCCCGAACCACCCTGGTCATCCGTTGAGTCTGTGCGATCTTTGGCCATGGATGGTCCTTACTCGGGGGGTGTACACATGTCCCACCCGGCAGCGCGGGCAGCATCTCCGATTGTATCGGTCAGCCCTGCTCAGGTCTGCACTTGAGACTCGAACCAAGCCACCAGAACACCAAACTTCGCGGTGCAAGTGCCCCCATAGAGCCCCAGTTAGGTCCGTGATAACCCCTGGACTTGCCCGATCTTCGCGGAGAGACCGATCTAGAACGCGCCGGGGTCTCTGGAAGCCCCGGATCGCCTATCGGCCGGCGATTTGGAACCCGCTGCGCCGAACGCTGCATCAGACGCAGCATCCATGCTCGCCTTGGCTCGCTCGACCATCGTGGCCCGGATCGAGCGGAACTCTTCGTCGCTGATCTCGCCCCGGTCCCGCATATCGCGGAGGTCTTGCATCAACGTGGCCTCGCCTGCTGAGGCATCCACCCCACTGAGCATGCGCCGCCTGACCGCCATCACCACGATGCCCGCGATGACCAGCACGACCACGGCGAGCCCGATCCACATGAACAGCGGGACGAGATCGCGCGCGCTGCCCCCCGACTGCGCGCCAGCCGCCATCGAGCCAAGCAATGGTGCGAGTGCTTGCATCACAGCCCGCTGCTCCCCATCGCGCCGTAGAGCGGCACCAGCAGCGTCGGGACCACGCGCTCGTGGACCAAACGCTCACCCAGCGTGCGGAGCGCGTCGTGCGCCTCGGCCAGCTGTTCAAGCTCGGCGAACGGGCCGTGCCGGCGGAGCATCAGGTACACGCTCAGCGGCTCGCGGTCGGTCTCGATGAACGACCGAACGGGCTGAGGCCTGGTCTTGACCTCGAAGAACGCCTCGACGTCCGCGCCGCTGTCGTAGCCCTTAAAACGCAGCCCAAAGAGCGGCTGGCAGTCGGCGGGCTCGGCATCGGAGAGTTCGAGCAAACTCGCGAGAGGCGAGCCATCGAACAGGGCCTCGGCGACCACCGCGTCGTGGTTGCCGTTGGCCGACAGATCAAACCCGTAGAGCAGTTCCAGGTACTCGACATCAAGCGGGCTGATGCTCAGGTAATAAGGCGTGAGTTCGAGCAGCGTGCGGTGCAGGCCGTAGCCCTGGCGGAGTTCGGGCGGGTTGACCACGCCCGAGCGCACGGAGCTGGACCGGATCGACACCCACCGCTGGGGCGTGGTGCCCGCGGGGCTCTCGAGTTCGAGTTCTTCACCGACCCTGCGGAGCTGGGTCATCGCGGGGTACTCGCGCCGAAGCCGCTCGAAGAGCGACAGCACGGTCTCGCGGCCACGGGGCAGGTCGAGCTTGAGGCTGAGCTTCTGGTTGACGTATGAATCCGAGCAAAAAGCCCGGTAGCTCTCGACCATCGCGGGGGATCCTCTCGCACCGGCTGGGTGCTGGGTGAGTCTACCCCGCTAGCTGGCCATCCAAGCCTCGAGTTGTTGAACCACGCGTGCGGTGTCCGCGAGGCTCTCGACGACCAGATCGGCGCCTGACTCAGCCAGCGAGGCCCAGGGGTAGTTACCCGTGGAGACCCCCACCGCACGGCAGCCGTGGGCGCGTGCGCAGGCTACATCGTGGACGGTGTCCCCGATCACGACGACCTTCTCGCCGGCGATCGCCTCGCCCCGCGCGGCTGAGCACCGCTCGATGGCCACGCCCGGGAGCTGGTCCCGGCTGTGGGGCCGATTGGGCGACTCATCGCCCCAGACGCTGATCTCGAAGGCGTCATCGCGCCAGCCCGCGGCTGCGAGCTTGGCTCTGCCGGTCTCGGCGTAGTTGCCGGTGAGCACGCCGAGCGTCACACCCGGAAGCTCGCCGACGGCTCGGACCAACTCGTGCGCGCCGGGCAGCACGCTCACCTGGCCCGAGGTCGCGATGGCGTTGGTCATGCGGTCGACGTAGTGCGTGCGCATGGCGTGCAGGCTCAGCTCGGTGGCCTCGACGCCGTTGAGCGTGAGCAGATCCGTAAGAATGAGCGGGTCGAGCCTGCCCGCGAACTGCAGGGCATCGATGTTGATCTCTCGGCCCAGCATGGCCAGGCCCGCCTGCTGCATCACGCTGCGCCCGAGCCCGCCGGTGAGCAGGAGCGTGCCGTCGATATCAAAGAGCACCAGCATCAGCGCCCGTTCTCAGAGGACCGTATCTCAAAGGCGTGCTCGCTCTCGATGGGCTGGGCTGGTGTCGGCGCGAGGCCGGTGATTCGACAGCCCTGATGCTTGGCGATCTGCATGAGCAGTTCTTCGACCTGAGCCTGCGGGCCTTGGGCCTCCAGACAGACCGAGCCGTCGGTCTCGTTGCGGACCCAGCCGGTGACGGCGAGCCGCTGAGCGATGGCCGCTGCGGTGGCGCGAAAGCCCACGCCCTGCACCCGGCCGCGATAGACCACCTGCGTGCGCACGAGCTGGGGTATCTGGTTCATTGGAGTCACGTTCGATGGTTGGCGGGCTGCGGACACCGAGCGTGCTGTTGGTCCGAAACTGGCGTGAGTTTATCCGTACAAACAGCAAATAGATGGCCTTGGAGGTCCAACAAGCTGGCACCTAGCTGGCCGCGTGGTAGTTTTCTGGGTTGAGCCCCGCTGGAGCTACTCAAGAGGAGGGATAGGCCGCGCGCGAGAGCCGCCCGGCCGGTGTTGTGGCCCCGCGGCCCGAGCATCGGACTTGGCGGGCGTAGCCTGTCGTTGCACGGAACCGCGACGATGAACACGCCTACGACACGATCGGGATCGTCCGCTGGCCGATTCGGCCAGGATGACGATGTCGCGCGCGTACGCGAAGCGACGGACATCGTGGAGCTGATCGCAGAGCACGTGGCGCTTCGGCCCAAGGGCCGGGAATTTGTGGCGCTGTGCCCGTTCCACGACGACAAAAACCCGTCGATGTACGTCGTGCCCAACAAGCAGATCTTCCACTGCTTCGTGTGCGGAGCGGGCGGCGATGCGTTCACCTTCATCCGCCGGCACTTGGGCCTCGAGTTCCGCGAGACGCTCGAACTGCTGGCTCAGCGGGCGGGCATCGAGCTGACGCGGCGAGCGCCCGAACCCGGCGCGCGCACGGGGCCGAGCCGGGGCGAACTGTGCGAGGCGAATCTGCTTGCCCAACGGCTGTACGCGGCGCTGCTCGAACATCCCGAGCACGGGGAGCTTGGCAGAAGCACCATCGAGGCTCGGGGCATCAGCGCCGAGATGGTCGAACGGTTCGGGATGGGCGTCTCGCCCGATCGGTGGGATGGGCTGATCCGCAAAGCCCAGCAGGTTGGGTTTGATGCGAAGGTGCTCGAAGCGGCGGGGCTCACCAAACCGAGGGAAGACGGGTCGGGCTACGACACGTTCCGCAACCGGCTGATGTTCCCGATCTACGACGCCTCGGGCCGAGTGATCGCGTTTGGGGCGCGCAAGCTTCGGGACGAAGACGAACCCAAGTACCTCAACAGCCCGGAGTCGGCGGTGTTCGATAAGTCGGCGTCGCTCTTTGGGCTTCGGCAGGCTTCGACGGGTATTCGCAGGGAAAAAACCGCGTTGGTGGTCGAGGGCTACACCGACGTGATCGCGTGCCACCAGGCGGGGCTGGACAACGCGGTGGCGAGCCTGGGCACCGCGCTCACGAGCGGGCACGCCCGGCTGCTGCGCCGGCTCTGCGAACGGATCGTGCTGGTGTTTGATGGCGACGAGGCGGGCCAGCGGGCTGCGGACCGCGCGGTCGAGGTGCTGTTTGCCGAGGCCATTGATGTGGGCGTGGTGACGCTCGACCGCGTGAGCGACGCCAAAGATCCTGACGAACTGCTCAAACGCGAGGGCGGGCCGGAGCTGCTGCGAGAAGCGGTCGCGGGGGCGCGCGACCTGCTGGCGTACCGATACGACCGGCTGGCGCAACAACTCGAAGGCAGCGGGCCGGCGGCGATGGACAAAGCGGTGCGCGAAGAACTCGCCACGCTGGCAAGGCTCGGGCTCTCGAGGGTGCCCAGAACTCGGCGCGAGCTGATCGTGCGCCGGCTGCGGGAAATCACGGGCCTGAGTGAGCGAGCGCTCGCCGAGGCGCTGCCCGCTGGCCGAGCGCCTTCGGGCGAGCGCGCAGAGGCCGAGGCGAAGCCGATGGAAGCGCCCGTCAACGAAAGCTCGGCTGCGGCGATCGCGCTGGGCTGCGTGCTGATGGAACCGAAATTGCTCGCGCAAGTAGAAGCAAGCGAACGGGCCATGCTGGGGCCTGAGGCCTACGCTGAGCCCGAGTTTGGAGCGATTGCACACGCGGTGTTCGAGCTTGATGCACGCCAACAGCCTTGGGCGCTCGACAGCGTGCTTGAAGCGCTGAAGGAGACCACGCTGGCGGGGCGTGTGGTGTCGCTGCACGAGAAAGTGCGTGCTCAGACCTCTGGCGATTTGGAGCGGGTCGAGGGGCTGCTGCGTGACTGTCTGGTCAGGCTACGCCGTCGCTCGGCGGCCAAGCCTGCTGCTGGCGGTGAAGCTGGCGGTGAGACTGGTAGTGTGGCTGGTGATGAAGTTGGCGACGCGACGGCACGCGCCCTGGCGGCACTGGCGAATGCGAAGCGTCAGCGGGAAGCCTTTGGCGAAGACATGACGAGGCTGCCCCGACCCAGAAGCCGGGCGTAGGGTGAGGCGCACGCGGTGGTTTGAGGCCGTGGTTTGCGCATGGTGGCGAGAGGCAGTGGCGTGAGGGACATGGGCGTGAGGGACAGTCGGGGCCTGCCGAGATCGGCGGGCGGAAACGGGAGTCGGACGTGATCGAAGACCTGCACCCAGCGGTACGCGAGCTGCTCAGCCTCGGCCAGAAGCGGGGTTGGCTCAGCTACGAAGAGATCAACAACACGATCCCCGATTCGATGGTCGAGCCGGACAAGCTCGACGAGCTGCTGGTGGTGATTGACCGCATGGGTCTTGAGTTGGTCGACGAGCTCGAGCTGAGGGCACGGCTGCACCGCGAATCGCTGCGGCAGGGCAAAGAAGCCGGCCCGAACCCGCTGGCGGGCACACCCCTTGGCGGCATGGGTCCGGGACTGCCGGGCGCCTCGCGGGCGATGAGTGTTTCGGGCGGCGAGCGCGGGCACGTCGATGCGAACCTGCGCCGAGAGATGGCCGACGTTCAGGACACGGACGCTGAGAAGGACGTCGCCGAGGCGGCGGCGCTGGACCCCGAGGCGTTGCAGCGCGAACTCGTCGAGGACGGCAGCGGCGATTCGAGCAAGCGGATCGACGACCCGGTTCGGATGTACCTCTCGCAGATGGGTTCGATCCCGCTGCTGACGCGGCCCGAGGAAATCCGCCTGGCCAAGAAGGTCGAGACGACGCGGATGATCTTCCGCAGGCGTTGTCTGGAGAGCGATTACATCGCGGCGCGGGCCGCCGAGACGCTTCGGCAGGTGTCGGCTGGTGAGCTGCCGTTTGATCGAACGATGCGGGTCTCGACCGCAGAGCCGGACCACAAAGACAAGCTGACCAAGCGGATCCCGGCGAACCTGCCGACGATCGAGCGACTGGGCGAACTCAACCGCGAGGACTTTGCAGCACTCGCCAACACCAGTGGAAAGAAAGAAGCGGCACTGCGCGAGCAGATGGCGACCCGTCAGCGGCGCATGGCGGCGCTGATCGAGGAGCTGTGCCTGCGCACGGGCAAGATCGTGCCGATCATGCGCAAGCTGCGGTCGATCAGCCAGAAGATGTCGGAGCTGGCCGCGACGCTCGAAGAAGCGTCCAAGCACCCCAAGCGTTTCGAGGCCGAGGACATCGAGGTCATGCGTGAGGAGCTTTCGGGGCTCGAAGCGTTGGTGCTTGAAACCCCGTCGGAACTGGAGCATCGGCTGCGGAACATCTCGACGGTGTTCTGGGAGTACGAGCAGGCCAAGCGGGACCTATCCGGCGGAAACCTGCGGCTGGTGGTTTCGATCGCCAAGAAGTACCGCAACCGTGGGCTGAGCTTTTTGGACATTATTCAAGAGGGCAACACGGGCCTGATGCGCGCGGTGGACAAGTACGAGTACCGGCGCGGGTTCAAGTTCTCGACGTACGCGACGTGGTGGATCCGCCAGGCGATCACGCGGGCGATTGCGGACCACGCACGGACGATCCGCATCCCGGTGCACATGATCGAAACGATGACCCGGCTGCGTGCGATGGAGAAGGACATTCAGCAGAAAACGGGCGTGGAACCCACGCTCGAAGAGCTTGCTGAGGTGGCGGACATGAACCCGGAAGAGGTCCGCCGGGTGATGAAGATCTCCAAGCACCCCGCGAGCCTGGACCGGCCCGTGGGCGAGAGCGAGGACAGCCACTTCGGCGACTTCATCGAGGACCGCAACCAGTCGGCGCCGGGCGAGGCCGCCTCTCAGGCAATGCTCAAGCAGCGAATAGAGGCGGTGCTTAAAACCCTGACGTACCGCGAGCGGGAAATCATCAAGCTTCGCTACGGCATCGGCGATGGCTACACGTACACGCTCGAAGAAGTAGGTCGCATCTTCAAGGTCACTCGCGAGCGCGTGCGGCAGGTCGAGGCCAAAGCGATCCGCAAGCTCCAGCACCCGGTGCGCAGCCGAAAGCTGCGGGGGTTTGTTGACGCCGACGAGGTCGTGGTGGTCAGGTCCGAGGCAAAGGGCGCGAGCAGCTCAACGCCCAAGCCCGCTGCGAGAGTTCCCGTGACCGACGCTGCGCCGGTTGCAGCGGAGCGCGTGTCAACGCCAGAGCAGACGCCGACCGCGGGCCAAGACTAAAGGTCTCGATCGGCTGGTGCGTTGGTTGCCGCGATTAGAGTTGCCTGGCGCGTTCGAGCCAATCGAGCAAGGCGCTGGCGGACATGACACCCGACGTGCGCGCGATCTCTTGGCCGTCGTTGAAGTAGATGAGGGTGGGCAGTGATTGCACACCCAGCCGCTGGGCATCGGCGTTGGCGCCGGTCGCATCGAGGTAGGCGGTGGTCACGCGTTCTTGATTGATCCACTCGGCGAAGCGGGCATCGGCGAGCGCGCCCCGCTTGAGCGACTGGCAAGGGCGGCACCAATCGGCGGTCGCGAACGCGAGCACCGGGCCGCCGTCGGCTGCGTCGAAGGCGGCATCGAGGGTGGTGTGGGACGCGAAGACGGCTGGCGTTTGCGCCGCGCCGCCTGCGCCAAAGAGCATCGTGCGTAAGAACATCCCGCCGAGGAAGACCGCAGCGGCAAGGCCCACCACCTTCAAAGCGCTCGCGAGGATGGAAGGATTCTGATAGGATTTGGCGTTGGATGTCATCATTCGGTCGTATCGGCTTCGGATGGCGAATGTTCCCGAGCGGGCGGAAACGGGATTGACGCGGGGCCGAGCCCAGCGGACCATGCAGCGGTGCTGGTTGCAAACGGCCCTGCTATCGGAGCATGCGACTAGGACCTGATTTGGAGCCCCCCTCGCCGTGATCTCGCACATCGGAATCGTGGGTGTCAGTCCCGAGGGTGCAGCCCTGTTCTACCAGGAAATCACCCGAGAGCTGTCGCGCCGGCTCGGCCAAGGCGTCGGCTCGGCGACCCACCCCAGGCTGACGCTGCACAACAAGCCGATCGGGCTCTACCTCGATGCCCTGCGCCGCAACGACTGGGAAGCGGTCGCCGGGCTGCTGACCCGCTCGGCTGAGCTGCTCGCCAACGCGGGGGCGGATTTCTGCCTGACCCCCGACCACGCGGTGCAGCACGGGGTCCACTTCGCGGCCGATGCCAGCCCGATCCCGTGGATTTCGATGCCCGAGTTGGTGGCGGCCTCGCTGGCTGAACGGGGCGTATCGACCGTGGGCATTTTGGGAACAAGCTGGGTTGCGCGAGGCTCGACCTACCAGACGCTGCTGGGCCTGAGGGGGATCAAGGTCATCGCTCCGCCTGAAGAGGAGAGCGATCGGCTTGATGCGATCGTGTTCGAGGAGCTCCTCTACGGCAAGGTGAAGCCCGAGTCGATCGCGTTTGTTCATAATTTGATTGGTTCTTTCAAGGAACGCGACTGCCAAGGGGTGGTCGTGGCGAGTTCAGAAATCCCTCTGGTGCTGGATGAACCCACCAGCCCGCTGCCGCTGTACGACGCCTCGGAAATTCTGGCGGCGGGTGCTGTGGATCGGGCTCTGGCCGGGGGTCCGAACGTGGAGCGGGTCTGATCGACCGCAACCGCCAGCAAGGGGAACCCGCCGATAGCGGTTTGGATGGAACCACGGGGGCTTGGAAGCGGATGAAAAACTGCCGGGGATACCGAACGCATCTGGACGCGAGCGCCCAGAATCGTGTAGACTCGACCCCGGCGTTCTGATTCATGCTTCCGTGGAGCGGGATCAGGACTGAAGGAAGGCACCGCCCACGCCCCGCCCTTACGGTGCCTTGGCCGGACCCCACCCACCTGCTGCCGGTCGATGCCGGACTGCCGGGGGGCCAAAGGGTTGACCGGTCGAATTCAAAGTGTCGGTCAAGGGTTGATCGACCAAGGAATCCTCCGACGCAAGTCGCTTGGGAGTTTGCCATGAGCACAGTGGCCCGTTTCGATCAGATGCTCCGCCGCCGCACCGTTAACCGTCTGCGCGAATCGGTGGGCCAGTCGATCGGACTCGATCAGCTTGAGCAGCGGATCGTGCTCGACGCGGTTCCCGGGCTCGCTGATGGCTTTGCCAGCGCCCAATTGATCCCGCTGAACGGCGCCGGAGTCGGCACGTTCGCCGAGCCCATCGACACGATCGGCGATGACGACCTCTACCGCATCGACGTGACGTCGATCGACTTTGTCCGGATTCTGGCGGACGCCGACAAGGGCGCGGGCCAGACAGCCCAGCAGTTCGCCGACCGGGTGGACACGCGGCTTGAGCTCTACGACGCCGACGGCGTACTGGTCCGCTCGGCGATGAACTCGGGCAACCTGACGCCGGCGATCGACCCGACCGAGGCGTTCATCGGGTTCGTGCCGGACGCCTCGGACTTCGACGGCGGCACCGCGACGTACTACATCCGTGTGCTGAGCGACCAGATGGCCGGCCCCACAGCGACCGGCCCGCTGACGCTGCGCGTCAACGCCCAGAGCGACGGCAACTTCCCCGCGGTCAACCCTGCTGCCCCGGCGGCCAGCACGGTTACCGCCAACTTCACGCGCCAGCTCCAGGACCGGGTCTTCAGGCTCATCAACGGGACCAACGGTGCGTTCGACAGCCTTGCGACGCTGAGTGCGTTCGATGGCGTAGCCGGGACATATGACACCCGGCTCGATGTCTACGACTCGGCCGGCAACCTGATTAAGGGCGACAGCCAGGCGGGCTCGCTGACCAACGCGTTTCTCACGTTCAAGGGCGACCCTGGTGAGACGTATTTCGTACGTCTGCGGAGCGACGAGTTCAGCCCGACTTCAGCGTTCGCTCAGAACGGTGTAACCGTTGTCGCGAACACGGTCGGTAAATCGATCGTAATCGATCCTGTTCGGCGCATCCATCAGGCGACCGGCCGAGGCGTTGATGGCGGCGGCACCGAGTTGATTACGTTCCAGCCACAGGGCACGGGCCGAACCATCATGTCCGGCAGCATTTTTCCGCCACCGTTCGGCGGCATTCCCGACCCGACGTTCTCGCTCTACAACAGCGAAGGCCAGATACTCGCGGTGAGCACGGACTTCTTCGGCAACAGCCCGCAGATCGACCTCGCGCTGGTGGCAGGCGAGACGTACCACTTCATCGCGGACAACTTCACTTCAGGCGGCGGTCTCTACAACCTGCTCGTGGAGGCCAACGCGACTTCTGATGAGATCGCGGGCACCGACGACCACGCCGACAGTCTCGAGTACGACCTCGCCACGCCGATCGTGTGGCAATGGCAAGGCCCCGGCGGCCAACTCAACGGCACCAACGCAACGGTCTCGCACGACCCAGGGGCCATAGCTCCTCCCGGCCCGCCGCCTTACGCCCCCTCGAACGACAAGGCCAACGTGCTGACGGGCCTCGCGACGGGCCGGATCGGGCTCGGCGGCGATACCGATCTTTTCCTGTTCGTGCCGCCCGTGGACATGCTCGGCGACTTCGAAGGTCGAGACGACGACATGCAGGACGACCGGCTTTGGTACCCGGGGTTCCTGCCCTCGAGCCGGGTCGAGATACAGGTCCAGCCGATGGACGCACCCGCGTTTCTTGGCACCCTTGATCCGCCGGCGCTCAACTACCTCAACGGCCCCAATGTGCGCGTGTTCGATTCCAACGGCGACCTGGTCTTCGAACGCACCAACGGCGAAACATTCTTTGTTGGCATCGGACCGACCACGGGCGCCATCGATCCTTCGCGATACCCGGCGGCATTCGACTTCCCGATGACCGACGCTACCCAGTTCACTCGTGGTGCCGAGGCGGACTTCGATTACAGCTTTGAAGTTTGGGGCGGCGAGGCGTATTACATCGAGCTCAGCGACGCTGGCTCGGGCCGGTACACGCTGGAAGTGATCGTTGACGCGGCACCCGACCCCACGGACCCGACCGTTCAGGTCACGACTCCGGGCGGCGCGCCGGCAAGCACGGACGGCTCGACCGGAAACCCCGAAGGCCCACACACAGCGGCGATCGGCAGCCCGACATCGATCATCAAGGAAGCCACCGATGGGCAGGTGGTCTTCCCGGCTACCAGCGCGGTCTTCAATCCCGGCAACCTGCCTGAAATCCCGCTGCCCGCGCTTTCGGGCGATGTAGCTTTCTCGCCCGGCGGGGGCGATGCGTACTGGAATACCTCGTCTCCGTTCGAGCGTGTTTACACGATCCGCAACAGCGTGATTCCCGAGGGGCCCCCTGCGCCTTCTCTCACGGCAGGACCCAACGCGATCGGCACAGGCATCGTCGTGCTGCACGAGAGTGCGGGTCTGGGCATCGAGCACCCGCTGGATACTGACGCGTTCTGGTTCCAGGCATCGCGCACGGGCTTTGTCGAGGTCCGGATCAACACGACGAACCTGCGCGACAGCTACACCTACACCGAGGCGGACTTCCTTGATGATGAAGTCAACGAGATGCCCCCGATGGACGCGGAGGCCACGCAGGAGATCAAGACCAAGACCTACAACAGTCTTCTGCGTTCGGCGCTGCGTGTGTTCAACAACGACCTTGAGCAGGTCGGCTTTGCCAATGGGAACGAAGCGATCCGCGGCATCGTGGCCAACGACTTCGTTGGCACGCTCGACTCCGATGGCAACGGCATGAACGGCACCCAGCCCTACACGTTCACCGACCGCGATGCGCGTCTGGTTATCCCGGTTCAGCAGGGTGAACGCTACTTCCTGCAGGTGGAGAGCGGCGAACTGGCGAACTTCCAGAACCACCTCGCGGGTGCAGGCGACGACCTTGTGAACTGGGCCAACATCATCGGCTCGTACGAGTTGCTGGTGCACGCGGTGTCTGATACCAATGGCCTAGCCACAGACGAGGGCGACGATGCGGTCGCGTTCGTGAACTCGACACCGCAAGCCAACGCACGCCTGACCACGGTGGCGATCGAAGACAACGGCACGTCGTCGTTCACGGGTGTGATCGCGGCGAGCCTCAACAACCCCGACGATTTCGACGGGTTCAGTTTCATCGCGCCCGCTTCGTCGAACCAGGTCACGGTGCAGATAAGCCGTGAGGGCGCCTCGACCTTGCTGCCTGAGCTCTCGATCTTCCGCGTCAACTCGTTCGGCAACATCGACCTCGTGTCGAGCGGAGCAGCGGGTTCGGGCGGTTCGGTCTCGCTGGACTTCCCGGCAACCAAGGGCGATCGGTTCTTCATCAGCGTGAGCGGCGGCGGCGGCAGCCAGGGCGCGTATAGCGTGGACATCAACGGCCTCAGCACCGCTGACGACCACCCGGACCAGTACCAGATTCCGACTGACGCCACCGCGATCGATCTGATCGACTTCCTTGGCAGCGGCACCGCCAATGGCCGAATCGAGAGCAACGGCGACAGCGACGTGTTCTCGCTCACCGCGGACAACTTCACGGACGTCGAGGTCGTGGTGACGTCGTCGAACAGCAACTTGTTCCCCCAGATCGAGATCTACGAGGTTTCGGTCGACCCGTTCGGCTCGCCGATCTTGCTTCGCATCGGCCAGACCGACGACACCAACGGCGAACTCAGCGAGAGCCTGCGGTTCACGATCACGCCCAACCGCGTGAGCGGGGCCACGATGCTCACCTACCCGCTGTACTACGTGGTGGTTTCGGGCGAGGACCGTCAGAACGACGAGGGCAACTACACGGTGAACGTGAACTTCACGGCCACCGACGACCACGCCGACGCTGGCGAGTTTGCCGACGCCACGGGTGTGCTGATCAACGCATCCAGCGGTTTGGGCAATTCGGCTGGCGTCATCGAAATCGCGGGTGATTCCGATCTGTTCACCTTCACCTCGCCCGCAACGGGGCAGGCGCAGGTGACCGTTACCATCCCGATGGGCAGCGGGCTGATCCCACGGCTGACGATCCTCGACTCGGCGGGCATGCAGGTGGTCCCGCCCGCCGACGGCGTGTTCCCGACCTCGCTGGTGTTCAACGCGGCTCGCAACACGACCTACTTCGTGCTGGTCGATGCGGGCAGCTTTGCGGGTCCAACCCAGATGAGCGGCGCGTACTCCCTATCGATCGCGGCGCCTCCGATCGACGACCACCCGAACATCTCGGAGTTCTCGCTCGCGACGCCGATCGATCTCGATTCACAGGGCGACGCCACGCTCGGCAACACGACCCAGGGTGCCACGGGCAACCCCGAGCTTGCACCGTTTGTCGATACCGACCTGTTCACCTTCGTCGCTGTTGGCGATGGCTCGGTCTTGGTCACGGTCAACGCCGCCAACGGCACGCTGCCGATCCGGCCGCGCATCGAGCTATTCGACGGCAGCCAGACCTCGATCGGTACCGCGACTGCGGCGGCGTTCGGTGGCTCGATCAGCTTCACGATCTCGACCGCTGCCATCGGCGAGCGGTTCTACTTGCTCGTGCGTGAC
>CAYGSG010000080.1:0-13267 GCA_964352615.1 uncultured Phycisphaeraceae bacterium | reverse complement strand
GCCCCGCAGCAGGAAGAGTTGGCCTCGCCCCCACCGCCTAGACCTGCTCCCGCACCGCGCCCGGTCATGCAGCCGCGCCCGGTCCCCGTGCCCGAGCCGTTGCCCGAGTTCAACACTCCAGAACCGATCATCAAAGACGGCCAGTACTGGCTGCGCCCCGAGCCGACCGATCTGTTGTCCCTTGGTTTTAACCCCGTTGTAACGCCGGACGTGGTCGCCAAGCTCGGCCCGATTCTTTCAACCCGACGCGAGCAGATGCAGGACCTTCTGCTGTCCAACCCCGACAACACCGATCAGATGCTCGCGCCCGAGTTCACGATGATCGACCTCAAGGACCCGAGCACGCTCGTGCAAGCTCAGGCGGTGCTCGCGCCCTTGCGGGACATCGGCCCGATCACCGCTGACATCAACTCCTCGGGTGTGTTGAGCAGCATGGCGCGACGGGTCAACCAGTTGGTCTCCAGCAGCTACCAGCAGAAGCTGCTCGGCGCGGTTCGCCAGTCCAACCCCGATGCCCCGGGCGAAGAAGCGCCCACAGGCTCATCGAACGCTGCGGTCGGCCAGATCGTCTTCGAGTACGCCGTCTCAGAACCAAAATTCGCGTTCGGCCTGCTCGCGGCCCGTGTGTTCGACAACCTTGATGCCGCGTTCGCTGCGGTCGATGTCTCGCCGGCCTCGGTCGCGCTGCTCCGCGAGTCCGCGCCCGCGGTCTCGGCTGAGACAAACATCGCCAAGCAGGCCGATGTCGCCCGCGTGGCGCTGGCCAACGTGACCATGTCCGAGCGCCAGGCGCTGGCCAACTACGCGGCCACCCTCCGCGCCGAGCAAGAGTTCCCACAGCCCGAAGCAGGTGTCTCGTTCCGCAAGATGACCGACGAAGAGCGCACCCACGCACTGATGGCAGCGTATGCGGGCACCCCCTTTGACTGGTCGAAGTTCGTGCAGACCGAGGCCTCGGCCAACGACGACTGAGCCCTCGCGTTCATCCCATGATCGAGCAGAGCCCGGCATTCCCGCCGGGCTCTTTCTTTGCGCGCGTGGTAACCAAGGGCCAGGCGGCTCAGGTCGCCTCTGGCCGCATGAACGGGAACAGCAGCACGTCGCGGATCGAACGCTGGTCGGCCATCAACATCATGATCCGGTCGATGCCCAGGCCCATGCCGCCCGCGGGGGGCATGCCCGACTTGAGCGCCCGGATGAAGTCCGCATCGAACGAACGGAAGGTCTGCTCCTCGTCGTCGACGCCCGCGAGCTGTTCGCGGAACTTGGCTGCCTGCACATCGGGATCGTTTAGCTCGGTGTAGTGAGGCCCAATCTCCATGCCGGCGATGAACAAGTCGGCGCGATCGGCGAGGCTCGGGTCGTCCTTCTTCGGTCTAGTCAGCGGCGACAGCGCCGCCGGGTAGCCGACGATCCATGTGGGCCGAGCACGGTCGAGCTTGGGTTCAGCGAACTCCTCGAACAGCTCGTTGATGACGAACACGATGTCGATGTCTTCGCCCGCTTCGTTGCGAGTCTTGATGCCGCGCTTGATCGCCTCGGCCCGAACCTGTGCATGGTCGGTGTGGGCAAAGCCGAGCCCGCGTTCAAACAGCTCGCTGTAGCTCACCCGGTCGAACGCGGGCGCGTAGTCGATGCTCAAGTCGCCAAAGGGCAGCACGAGCGAGCCATCGCCTGCGCGCACGCCGGGCTCGCCCGCTCGAAAATCGGCGGCTGCCTTCGCCGCGATACGGACCAGCGATTCCGAGATGTCCATCACCGTCGAGCAGTCGCCGAACGCTTCGTACAGCTCGATCATCGTGAACTCAGGGTTGTGCGACCGGTCCACGCCCTCGTTGCGGAAGTTGCGGTTGATCTCGAAGACCTTTGGCATGCCGCCGACGAGCAGCCGCTTGAGATACAGCTCGGGCGCGATGCGCAGGTACAGGTCCATGTCCAGCGCGTTGAGGTGCGTCACAAAGGGCCTCGCCGCAGCGCCGCCCGCCTGCGCCTGAAGCATCGGCGTCTCGACTTCGATGAAGCCAATCGAGGCCAGGTGCGCGCGCAGCGCCGCGATCACCCGCGCCCGCAGCATGAACACGCCGGTCGTTTCAGGATTCGCCCAGAGATCCACGTACCGCTGGCGGTAGCGGAGTTCCTGGTCTTGCAGGCCGTCGTGCTTGGAGGGCGGCGGCACGAGGCACTTGCTGCCCGTCTCAAGCCCGCTCGCCCAGATCGTAATCTCGCCCTTGCGCGTCTTCATCAGCGGCCCGCTGACGACCACGATGTCGCCAAGGTCCGTCTGCTTGGCGAGCGCAAAGCCAAGCTCTTCGCAGTCGGCCTTGCTCACCGCCACTTGAAAGTTCTCGTGGCTCGCGTCGCGCAGGTTCATCCATACGAGCTTGCCGCTGTCGCGCATCAGCATCACGCGGCCCGCAACCCGAACCGTCGGCCGAGCATCGACGATTGGCGGCGCCTCGGTCGCTTGGGGGTTGTCCTTGAGAACCGCTTTACGGGCCGCAGCCGATTCCTGGTGCTGGGCGTCCGCTGCTTCGTCGTACCGGCTCGCAGCCTCGTCCAAGCTCAGCAGGTCTTGCTGGCGCTGGCCGTAGGGATCGAGTCCCAGTTCGCGCACGCGGGCGCGTTTCTCCAGCCTGGCGGCCTCTTGCTCGTGCAGATCGGGCTCATGCAGGTCGGGGCTTGCGGAATCGATGGGTTCGGTAGGCACGCCGCGATCTTACGGCTGGCGCTGCTCGCCGGCTTGAGTGTCCGGTGAAATCGACCCGCCGTTGAACGTGAGGCCCGTGGGGCTGCGCTCGCCGGTGTCGCAGAGCGGCTTTCGCGGCTCGGCCTGCCCCCGCACAATGTCCTCCAACGTGATCCCGCTGTAAAGGTCGATGAGCGAAGCCGCGCCTCCATCGAGCCGACGGTGCAGCGAGCACAGCGAGGTGCCGTGGCTCTTGATGCCAAGCGGGCACTGGCGGATGCGTTCGATCGGGGTCACCGCGTTGATGACCTCGAGCATCGTGATCTCGGCGGGCTGCTTCGAGAGGCGATACCCGCCGCCCACGCCCCGTCGGCCCACGATCAGCCCTTCGGTCGCCAGAATCTGAAGCACCTTGGCCAGGTAGTTCGAAGGCACCTTGGTCTGCATCGCAAGGTCGGTGGTCGAGACCGGCGAGTCCGGCGCGTACGCGAGGCACGACATCGCCCGCAGCGCGTACTCGGTGGTCTGTGAGAACATCTACATGCTCCTGAGGATGGCCCCAAGTGGACGCTCCCAAACGAGTGTTCCCGTGTGAACGCGTCCGGTTGTGTCCGCTGCGGGCAGGACAGGGCCAAGGCTCGCTAGGCGCTAAAGACCTTGTCGAGGTCGGCCGCTGAGTGGCCCGTTGTCGCGTCGATCGGGATGTTGGCCAGCAGGTCATCGACGATCGCGTCGGTGGTCACGCCGTCGGCCTCGGCGCTGAAGTTGGTCAGAATCCGGTGCCGAAGCACGGGCTTGGCGATCGACTTCACATGCTCGGGCGTGACGTGCGTGTGGCCTTCGAGCATCGCCTTGGCCTTGGCCGCGATGATGAGGTACTCAGCCGCCCGCGGCCCTGCGCCCCAGCCGATGTAGTCCTGTGCGAGTTGCGGGCGGGTCAGCCCGTGGTCCATCGGGTCATTGATGCGTGTCGCCCGGACCAGCCGCAGCGCGTAGCGAATCACATGGTCCGCCACCGGCGTGGTGCGCACGGCCTTCTGCACGCGGGCGATCGTCTCGGGATCAAGCACCGTCGAGATTTCGGCTCGGGCCGAACCGCTCGAACGCCTCACGATCTCCAGTTCTTCTTCCTCGGTCGGGTACCGGATAAGAATCTGGAACATGAAGCGGTCAAGCTGCGCCTCGGGCAGCGGGTAGGTGCCCTCCTGCTCGATCGGGTTCTGCGTGGCGAGCACGAAGAACGGCTGGGGCAGCGGGTGGGGCACGCCGCCGACGGTGACCTGGTTCTCCTGCATGCTTTCGAGCAGCGCCGCCTGCGTCTTGGGCGGCGTGCGGTTGATCTCGTCGGCGAGAATGATGTTGGCGAACACCGGGCCTTTGACAAACCGCAGCCGGCGCTCGCCGGTGGTCTTATCTTCGTCGATGACTTCCGTGCCCGTGATGTCGCTGGGCATGAGGTCTGGCGTGAACTGCACCCGGCTGAACTCCAGGTCCAGCGCCCTAGCCACCGATGAGATCAGCAGCGTCTTGGCCAGGCCCGGCACGCCCACCACCACCGCGTGCCCCCGGCAGAAGATCGCCAGCAGCACCTGCTCGACCACTTCGTCCTGGCCGACGATGACCCGGCTGATCTCCTCGCGAAGCCTGCGGTAAGACTCACGGACTTCCTGCACGACTTCGGGTAGAGGCTGGTTGCTCGCGTGGTCGCTGGTGTGGTCGCTCATCGGGGCTCCTGAACATCCTGAACGAAGAGGGAGGCAACGCGCCGGTCTGTGTTTCACCGTTCGCTCGCCGAACAGTTGCGATGGTACCGGCCCCGGGCGCCCAACCGGGCCGCATCCGAACTGGTAAGCACGAAAAACGGCCGCACAGGGGGAAGACCCGTGCGGCCGTGTCGCGGAGTCGCGCAGCTCCAGTGCCACGCGAAGGGAAGGCGGGTGGTCAGGCCATCACCAGTCTGGATCAGGCCTCGGTTCAGTTCTCGCCCCGGCCGCCTCGGCGCCGGTTGTCGTTGTCGTCCTGTTCAATCCTCTCTACGAGATGCTCAAGCATCCGCTCAAGCCGGTCGAGCCGGGCCTCAAGCTGGCTCTCGATCTTCTCGTGCAGGCGGGCGGTCATGTCTTCCATCTCGCCGTGCAGATGGCCGACGTACGCCTCGAGATCGCCCTGCCATTCGTTGCCGAGCCCGCGCGGCACCATGAACCCACGAACCGCGTCGTTGAACTTGGGATCCACACGAAGCTTCAACTCATTGAGCTTGGGATTCGCCTCGGCCAACTCCTTGAGGTAGAGCTCGATGCTCTCCTTGTTGATCTCGCCGGCCTGAGCCTGAGCTTGAAGCTTGAGCGCCAGCTCTTGGGCGCGCTGCTGCATGTTCTCTGCTTGACCGCGCTGGGTGTTGAGCCTGCGAAAGAGGTTGCCCCCCTGGCCGTCGCCCTCGTCGGTATCGAAGTAGAAGATGTCGGCCTCGTCGCTGCTGGCCGAGGCCATCGCCTTGGCGTCGTACTTGGCGACCCTGATCTCGATGTCGCGCTTCTTGCCGCGCTGGATCACCGTGACTTCGAGCTCATCGCCCGGGTCCATATCCTCGAGCGCTTCTTGCAGCACTCTGGGAGTGGCGGGAGAGTCACCATCGATCGCGACGATCAGGTCGCCTTTCTTGATGCCCGCCTTGTCCGCGGGCAGCCCGTCGATGGTGCCCGTCACCATGATCGCATCGCCCGGCTCAAGCCCGAAGTGCAGAAGCAGCGATTCGCCCGGCTCGCCCATCGTCAGGCCAACCATGACCTCCGGCGGGTTAGCGTCGGACGGTAAGGCGTTGGAGTACACCTGCGCCCAGCCGCCGCCCGCACCCGGCGCACCCGGCACCATCGGCGCACGGGGTGCCACCGCTATCTGACTGCCCCGGCCCGGCAAAGCGAGGCGGGCCACGCCTTGCTGGCTGCCGGTCTTGAAGCGTGCGATCTGGTCGCCGTCAAGGTTCAACACGATGATCTCGTCATCGGTCTTCTTGATGCGGTCGGGGTCCAGCGCCAGCCCGTTGTGCAAGCCGCTGATCTTGCCATTGACGATGCGGACGATCACTTTGTCGCCGTCTTTGTTCAGCGTGTAGGTGGTGGCTGTGTTGCCCGAGCCCTGGCCTTGCGCATGAGCTATGTGCTGGTCGTGCGCATGGTTGTGGTCATGATCGTGATCCGGATCAAGCTCGATAGCGCGGAACAGCTCCTCGACCACCGCCTGCTCGTCTTCGGGGTCGACCAGCCTCCACTCAGAGGCCATCGCGTAAGCGCTCAGGGTTGCAACGCCCGCGAGCGCAGCCAGCAGTGATTTGGTTGTCAGTTTCGTCGGCATGTGTTTCTCCTTAGGGAATCGGGCGCTTCGTGTTGCGTCCCGAACTGCCTTGTTACAAAGTTTTGGTTGGAACCTGTCGCAAGCACGGATGCGCCCGGCGAGCGTTTCCGTCGGGTTATCCCGACGGGGTCTTATTTTTTGTTAGTAGCTCCACCGACCGGGCGAGGGCAACTCCGCACGGATCGGCACCGGCCGGCCCGAATCGTCGGTCCCGTAGCGGTACATATCGTCGACCACCGCGCGCTCGACGATCTGCCGAACGTACACCACCTCGACGCCCTGGCCGTCTGCGGTGGGCGCGTATTGCAGCACCATCGGCTGGGGCATCTCCCCCAGCACCCGGCCCTGCTCGGCGCCGCGATCGAAATACTCACGCAACGCCTGCTCGGGGCTCAGCGATGCAGCCACCACGCCCGAATCAGCAGCGCCCGTGTGGAAGCTCGGCTGGAAGACCACCGCCAGAGCCACCACCGCTGCTACCAGCCAGCCGCCGTAGCTCATCGCCGTGCGCGCTCGGCGTGCGAGCGATTCACTCAGGTGCAGCTCGACGGGCGCCTCGACTTCGTCGGCGATGGCCAGCGCGCTGGCGATGACCTCGTTGAGCGCGGCGCGGTCCTGCTGGGCCTCGGCCAGATCGCGCCAGATGGCTGCATCCTGCGAGGCCATCGCGCGGAACGCGGCCCAGTCCTCGGGGGTGGCCTCGCCATCGAGCACCCTGCTCAGCAGCACGTCGGGTTCTATGCCGGTCATCGGGTCATCCTCTCGTCTTGTGCCCGCTCGGGCTCGGGCGCCAGCTTGTGCTGGCGGGCCCGCTCGCGGAGCATCCGCCTGCCGCGCGCGATGCGCGTCTCGATCGTGGTTTCGGGCAGTGCGGTGATCGCGCTGATCTCTCGGTAGCTCATGCCCTTGACCGACCGCAGCAAGAGCGGCTCGCGGTACGCCTCGGGCAGTTCGAGCACCATGTTCAAGAGCCGCTTGCCGTCTTCGCGCCGGTCGTGGGCCATGTCGACCGAGACCTCGTCGCCAGCGGGCTCATCGAGCATGGGCCGGGTGCGTCCCTCGGCTCGCCTGCCTCGCGTGCGGGCATCGAGCCTGGCCGCGTTGATCGCGACCGCTCGCAGCCAGGGCCGCAGGGCCGCTGGTTCACGAACGCTCTCGATCTTGCGCACCATCGTCACCGCGACCTCCTGAAGCAAATCCTCAAGCTCGGCATCCCTCGATTTGAACGCCAGCAGGATGCCCGCGACCCAGCCGCGATTGAGCTGCCAGAGTTCCCGAATCGACTCGCTGTCGCCCTTCTGGGCGCGCTTGATGAGCCTGAGCCTTGCGGGCGTGAGTTCAGCGGCCGATCCGGGCACGGACCACGGCTCGCTTGCTGACTGCCGGGCGTCGCTTCCCACAGGTGCTGTCTCCGCTGGTGCTCGTCGGGCTTCATCTGGCTTGGCCGGGCCTTGCCGGTTCGGATCGGCCCGCCAGGGCATGGATACCGCCCAGCCGGGTTCCCGTCGCTCGGAGCCCCAATCACCCCTAAGAATCCCCGCGTCCGATTACCCTTGGCTGCTTCCGCCGCCCGTGCCCATCATCCATGCCCTCACACACCCGCGACACCCATCAGAGCGGTTCACGAGGTCCCGCCGACCTGGTGGCTATGTCGTTCGGGGACCACCTTGAAGACCTTCGCAAAAGAGTCGTTCTGGCCCTGATCGGGATCGTGCCCGTCTTTGTGCTCTCGCTGGTCTTGGCCCGTTGGGTCCTTGGTATCCTCATTCTGCCCGTACGGTCGGCCCTGCTCGCCGCGGACCAATCGCCCGAACTGCTGGCGACGAACTTCCTCGAAACCTTCGGCATCTACGTCCATGTCGCGGTCGTGCTCACCGTGCTCGTCGGCAGCCCGTGGATGCTCTACCAGCTCTGGAAGTTTGTCTCGCCCGGGCTCTACAGCCAGGAGCGGCGGTTTGTGTACGTGCTGCTGCCGCTCAGCTCGGTGCTCACGCTCACGGGTGTGACTTTTCTCTACGCGGTCATCCTGCCGGTGGTGCTCACTTTTTTCATCGAGTTCGGCACGGGCGTTGGCAAGGTCGAGCACCCCAGCGGACCCAGGCCCGCGGGCGTGGTGCTGCCCGTCATTCCCACGCTCGATGTTGACCCTGACGACGCCGAGCCCGGCGAGATGTGGATCAACCGCGAGCTTCGCCAGTTGCGGGTCGCGGTCGCCAAGCCAACGGGCAAGATCGAGATTCTCGGCAGCCAACTGACCGCGGGCACCGGCATCGAGCAGCAGTACCGCATCAGCGAATACACCAAGACCTTTCTGAACATGGCACTGGGATTTGCGATCGGGTTTCAGACGCCGGTGGTGGTGCTCTTGCTGGGCTGGGCTGGGCTGCTGGAACGCGCGTGGCTGGTCAAATACCGGCGGTACATCATCATGGGCTGCGTGCTGGCGGCGGCGTTGCTCACGCCCGCCGACCCGATGTCGATGCTCCTGCTGGCGATTCCGCTCTACGGCCTCTTCGAGCTCGGAGGGCTGCTGCTGGTGTTGCTGCCCGCCCACCGTGTCGCCGGAACCACACCCGAACCCGATGGCGAGGCCGATGCTGATTCGGGAAGCGGGCGCGATGCCTGACGACCCGGCCAAGCTCAGTGCCCACGACACCCGCTGGCTGAGCCGGGCGATCGAGTTGGCGCGCGGGGCGGCAGCAACCGGCGAGGTCCCCGTCGGAGCCGTCGTCTACACCACCGACACCGGCGAGAGGCTCGGCGAGGGGGCCAACCGCAGGGAGATCGACGCCGACCCCGCGGCGCACGCGGAGGTCCTCGCGATTCGGTCGGCGGCCAAGGCCCTGGGCGACTGGCGGCTCAACGACGCGACGCTCGTGGTCACGCTCGAACCATGCGCCATGTGCGCCGGGCTGATCGTCAACGCCCGCGTGGGCCGGGTGGTGTTCAGCACGTTCGACCCCAAGGCCGGCGCGTGCGGCTCGGTGCTCGATGTCACCGCCCAGCCGGCGCTCAACCACCGGCCCCTGGTCATCGCGCCGAACGAGGCCAACCAAGCCGAGCTGCGCACCGCCCTACGCACTGAGGAATGCGCCGCGATGCTCCGGGACTTCTTCCGCTCGCTGCGGTCATCGGGCGGCCCCGGTGCCTGAGCTGCCCGAGGTCGAGAGCGCCCGGCGGATGCTCGAGCCGCTGCTGGTCGGCGCGCGCATCACAGGCGTGACCTTGCGCCGGCGTGACGTGGTGGTCACGCAGGACGACCCGCCAGGCGGCTGGAGCCGATCCAAGGCCGATGCCACCAATGCTCCGGGCGTTCGGCCCAGCGAACTGCTGAAGGGCGCACGGGTGGCCCGCATCGACCGACGGGGCAAGGCGCTGGCGATCGTGGCGGATTCGGGGCGGGTGGTGGTGGTGCACCTTGGCATGACGGGCTGGCTCGGCCCATTGAAGCAAGCGCCCGGCAAGCACGCCCACGCCGTCTGGCGGCTGGAGACCGGCGAGAAGATCGCCTTTGAAGACCCGCGCCGGTTCGGCGGGCTGTGGTGCCTGCCGAGCGAGGTCGCGCTAGCCGAGCGATGGAGCCACCTCGGACCTGATGCGCTCTGCGTGACGACACGACAGTTGCGCGACCGGGCCGGTGGCCGAAAGACCGCGATCAAGGCCGCGTTGCTCGACCAGAGCGTGCTCGCGGGCGTGGGCAACATCTACGCGGACGAGGCGCTGTTCCGTGCGGGCATCGACCCGAGCCGATCGTGCTGCGAGTTGCCAAGTGACGCTTGGGCCCCGCTGGCTCGGGCGATCAGGACTGAGCTTCGGCTCGGGCTCAAGTGGGGCGGAGCGACGGTGCGGAGCTATCGAAGACCCGACGGCACCCAAGGCCAGCGGCAGAACGCGCTCAGGGTCTACGGCCGGGGTGGGCAGGCGTGCACCAGATGCGGGCTGGCTCTCGCCAGCGGGCAGATTGCCCAACGGACGACCGTCTGGTGCCCCGGCTGCCAGATGGCCTGAGAAGGCCTGCCAGGGCGTCAGCGAGGCTCGCTTGATCGGGCAGGGTCAACCCCGGGTTGGCAAGGACTATCCACATTTGCGCGCACGGTCGAGGGGTATGGGCATCCGCCCACTTGAGCGTTGGGGGCGAGCGGCCTTTTCTCTGTAGTAGAGATAGAAAGAACTCTCTCTCTTCATAGAAAGAAGCCTTGGCGCGCGGTGGGAAGACGCTACGCCAACGCGCCTATCAAGCGTTCAGACAACAACTTGCGGGCACCCGTGGCCAAGGGGGCAACCTGTCACCAGGGTGGCGCGCCCGCCGAATGGGGGGCATCTCGCTTGTCGCTTGTTGCGAACAGCCGAGCCGCTGGCGCGCCAGTTGGCTTGGGCTGGCGCCCGCAGCAGCGCCCTTACCCACACATTACCCACAAACCAGCGCCAGCCAGAATTCGGGGTTCGACGGCCCTGTGTGCTAGGGCTTTGGACGGAGGCGGGTTTCGAGGGCTTTGAGCGAGGCGTTGAACTGTTCATCGCCGGTCCGCCTGGTTTCGACGGTCCTGACCGCGTGGAGCACCGTGGTGTGGTCCCGGCCGCCGAAGTACCCGCCGATCTCTTTGAGCGACAGGTGGGTCTGGTGCTTGGCGAGGTACATGCAGACCTGCCGGGGCAGGGCGACCGAGCGGGTGCGGTCCTTGGACTGAAGTTCCGTCAGGCGGATATCGAACTGTTCTGTCACCGCCTCGATGATCGTGTGGATGGTCACGCCGCCGGCTGCGAGCGGGGCCTCTAGGGCGAGCGCCTCGCGGGCCATCTCGATGGTGATGGGGCTCTCGTCGATCGACAGGCAGAGCTGGAGCTTGCTGATGTGGCTTTCGAGCTCGCGCACGTGCGAGTCGGCGTGCTGGGCGATGTAGAACGCGACGTCGTCGGGCAGCACAAAGCCTCGGATCTCGGCCTTGGTCTTGAGGATCTCGATGCGGGTCTCGAACGACGGCGCCTCGACGCTGGCGACCAACCCCCATTTGAACCGGCTCACCAGCCGATCCTGGAGGTCGGGGATGTTCTCAGGGGCAGCATCCGACGAGAGCACGATCTGTTTGCCCGCCTGGTACAGCGTGTTGAAGGTGTGAAAGAACTCTTCCTGGGTCCGGTCGCGCTTGCCCAGGTAGTGGATGTCGTCGACGACCAAGATATCGACATCGCGGAAGCGGTAGCGGAACTCGATCATGCGGCCCTGGCGCACCGCGTGCATGAACTGGGTCATGAACCCCTCGCACGAGAGGTAGCAGACGACCGCGTCGGGCTTGGCCTTGATGACGTTGAGGCAGATGGATTGCAGCAGGTGGGTTTTGCCCAGGCCGACGTCGCCGTGGATGAACAGCGGGTTGTAAGTCTTGCCCGGGTTCTGCGCCACAGCGATGGCGGCGGCGTGCGCGAGCCGGTTGCTGGGACCGACCACGAACGAGCCGAACTCGTAGTCGGGGTCGATGACGAGCGAGCCGGTGTGGGCATCGAGCTTGGCGTTGGCATCAAGCGGGACTTCATCGAGCCGGGCTTCGTCGGCGCGGCGCGAGACGTCTTCGACGGGCGGCTTGACGGCCACGGCGGCGCCTAAGCCGCCTGTGCCGGGATGCGTCTCGGCTGGATGTTGCCCAGCGACGCCGTTGTTCGAGCCGCCGTTGTTCGAGGTTCCGTTGTTCGAGGTTCCGTTGTTCGAAGTGCCGTTATGAGAGGTGGCCGGCTTGGCCTGGCCCGGCGGATCGATCGTGTCATCAGGCCCGATGAATCGGACCGCCAGCAGCCGACCGGTCACGGATTGCAGCGCTTCGGTAAACGGCTCGTTGCAGTAGTTGGCGAGGTACTCGCGATGGAACGACGACTGCGCGCGCACCGAGAGCGTGCCGCCGCGCATGGCAGCGGGCTTCAGCTCCTCTGCGAACCACCGCCTGCAAATGGTGGGGTGGTGGCGTCGCAGGTGCGTGAGCACATCAGGCCAGACCTCGAGGCCTGTTCCGGTCATCGCTAAGGCGCCCCTTGATGGGATGCTCGAACCGGCGGCTCACGAAGGCCCGCCGGAGAGAATCTAGAACCCAGTCCCGCCGACGGCACGCACGCTGCGTGCGCCGGTTCCGCGCTTCATCGCGCCCGTCAACGTACCCGTGCGCACAGAAGCAGTCAACAAGAAACCCCGAGGAACGCAGCGCGAAACGCGCGAGCACGGTTTAGTGGACCGGCACGCCCGCTTCTTCGAGCTGGCGCTCGTAGCGCTCGCGGTTGTTGCGGTGGTCCATCAAGAAGTGAACCCGCTGGGAGAGCGATCGGCCGAGCACCTTTTCGAGGTGGCTGCGCGCCTGGCCCAGATGGGTGCGGCGAGAGACGTGCACGATCACCATCGATTCGCACTCGCAAACCCTCAGCCACTCGGCGAGATCGTCGGCGTGCATGTGCTTGCCGATGTTCGCCCGGCCCTTGTGGTCGGGCTCGAAGAAGGTGCACTCGGATATCAATATCTTGGCCTTGCGCACGTCGTCGCGCAACAGGTGGGGGCCAGGCAGCGTGTCGCCGGTGTACGCGATGAGCGGGATCCACAGCTCGCGCGTGATCTCGGTACCCCGGTCTTTAAGTTCGCGGAGCTTCTCTTGCGGGAAGTCGGTGAACTCGTCCTTGAGCTTGGTTCGGCGTTCAACCACCACATAACCCGTCGAGGGGCTGGTGTGGTCGGTCGGGAAGGCGCGCAGAAAGAGGTTGTTCTTGATCTCGACCTGTTCATCGGGCGCGAGGCTGACGAGGTCGTAGGGCGTTTGCTGCTGTTCGAGGTTCTGGAAGCCGGCCATCATCTCGCGGATGGGCGTGGTCAGCTCGGCGGGGCAGACGATGGTGCCCGAGCCCATGCCCTGGAACCGGCGCTGGGAGCAGTAGTACGCCAGGCCCCCGATGTGGTCCATGTGCCCGTGGGTGATGGCGACGTGCTTGCAGGCGAGGGCGGCGCGGGGGCACAGGCCCATATCAAAGCACAGGTCCATCTCGGGGATCTGGATGCTGGTGGCCTCGCCCGCGACGCTCACGCCCTGAACGCGGAACGGCGGGAGGTAGAGGAAGCCGAGAGAGCCTTCACGAGGGGGGGGCTTTGGAAGCACAGCAAATCTCCGGGTACGGGCGGTTGGCTCGGACCAGACGTATGAAACACCAGCGCCCTCATGGTACCGGGTTCGGGCCGCTCGGCTAGGCTGAACCCCCATGAGC
>CAYGSG010000079.1:0-13469 GCA_964352615.1 uncultured Phycisphaeraceae bacterium | reverse complement strand
GGTTTGCGCCCCGGCACAAGACCGCCGAGTTCTTCGGCCTCTGGGGCATGACGTACAAGGCGGCGGGCGTGGTGGGCGTGCTGAGCTTTGGCGTCGTCAAGAGCTGGCTTGGCGACCCGGCCTCGATGGTCCTGCTCGGCTCGTTCTTCGTGATCGGGCTGGTGTTGCTCCTGAGGGTCAACGAGACCTCGGGCGTGCGCGCTGCCCGGCGAACCGAGCGCGACGCAGCCAAGGGCCGGGCCTCCTAACCTGTTGCATGGCTACCCCACCGCCCCCTACACATGCCGAGACCGATGCGACTTCGCCCGAATCCGATGCACCCGTTCGCGCGACGATGGCTGTGCCCGACGCCGACGGCCGATTCGGCCAGTTCGGCGGGCGGTACGTGCCCGAGACGCTCATCGCGGCGCTCGATCAGCTTGCCGAGGTCTATCAGAAGGCCTCGAACGATGAGCGGTTCTGGGATGATCTTCGCGAGCTTGAGAAGCACTTTACGGGAAGGCCCACGCCGCTGTACCGGGCCGAAAGCCTGAGCCGACATGCGCGCAAGCACGCGGACAAGAAAAACCACGGCGCGACCATCTGGCTCAAGCGCGAGGACCTCGCCCACACCGGGGCGCACAAAATCAACAACACGCTCGGCCAGGCCCTGCTCGCCAAGCGCATGGGCAAGAAGCGGATCATCGCCGAGACCGGCGCGGGCCAGCACGGCGTGGCCACCGCGACCGCGTGCGCCAACCTCGGGCTCGAGTGCTACGTCTACATGGGCGCGGAGGACGTACGCCGCCAGCACCTCAACGTGGTGCGCATGAAGCTGCTCGGCGCGACGGTGATTCCTGTCGAATCGGGCAGCCGAACGCTCAAGGACGCGACCAACGAGGCGATGCGCGACTGGATGGGCTCGGTCGAGACCACGCACTACATCCTCGGCTCGGTCGTAGGCCCCCACCCGTTCCCGGCGATCGTTCGCGACTTCCAGTCCATCATCGGGCGCGAGACCAAGGCCCAGTCGCTCCGCCACATGGAAGCGATGCCAAACGCGATCGTCGCGTGCGTCGGCGGCGGCTCGAACGCGGCGGGCATCTTCTTCGCGTTCATCGAGGACCACGACGTGCGCCTCATCGGGGTCGAAGCCGGCGGTCGGTCATCCAATGCTGGCGACCACGCCGCCCCGCTCACGCTCGGCTCGCCCGGCGTGCTCCACGGCTCGATGAGCTACGTGCTGCAAGACGCCGACGGCCAAACGCAGAACGTCCACTCGTGCTCGGCGGGGCTCGACTACCCCGGCGTCGGGCCGGAGCACTCGTACTGGAAGGACACGGCACGGGTCGAGTACACCATCTGCACCGATGAAGATGCGCTGGCTGCGTTCACCCTGCTGGCGCGCACGGAGGGGATCATCCCCGCCCTAGAGACCGCCCACGCGATACACGAAGGCGTGCGGCTGGCAGCGACGATGCCGAGCGACCAGCACGTCGTCGTGAACTGCTCGGGCCGGGGCGACAAGGACGTGGACGAAGCGGCGAGGCTGCTGGGGATGGAGGGTTAGGGCTCGTCCCTACTATGCCCCATGACCGGCAAGACCGTCTATCTCGAAACGTTCGGCTGCCAGATGAACGAGCTGGACTCGGAACTGGTCGCCGCCGACCTGTCCCGGCTGGGGTACACGTTCACGCCCGAGAGCGACCGGGCGGATGTGGTGCTGTACAACACGTGCTCGGTGCGTGAGCAGGCCGAGCAGAAGGTCTGGAGCCGAATCGGCGAGCTGGCCAAACGCAAGCAGACGCAGCCCGAATTGGTCGTGGGTGTGCTGGGGTGCATGGCCGAGCGCGACGGCATTGGCCTGCTCGACCGGATGCCAGCGGTCGACCTGCTCTGCGGGCCGGCGGAACTCGACAAGCTGCCAGGGCTGCTCGACAACGCGGTGCGCACCAAGATGGCTTTGGGCGCCGAAGACAACGCTGACGGAACGAGCCGCGACCGTGAGGGAGCGGGGCTGCCTCTTGTCAGCGCCCGGCAAGTCGCGCTGCAGGGCGATGCATCGCGCCGGTCGGGCACGCTCGCTGCAGCGGGCGACCGCCTTGAGATGCTCGACCTGTCGCGCGCGGTCTCGGCGATCGAACACAACGCCAAGCGGTCGGCGTACGTGCGGATCACGCGCGGCTGCAACAAGTTCTGCACCTACTGCGTTGTTCCGCACACGCGAGGCGCCGAGGTCCACAGGCCGCCCGAGCACATCATTGAGGAATGCCAGCGGCTCGCCGATGCGGGCGTGATCGAGATCACGCTGCTGGGCCAGACCGTCAACCACTACCGGTACGAGAGCGCATCTGCGGTGAGCATCGAGGGCGTGCTCCAGCCGCAGAAGGGCCGGACGTACAAGGGCAGCCACCACCGCGACGCCTTTGCGGGCGAGGGCACGACGACGTTTGCCGATTTGCTGTACCAGATCCACGAGCGTGTGCCGAGTGTGCAACGGCTGCGATTCGTTACGAGCTACCCGCGCGACTTCGGCAACGATGTGCTGGAGGTCATCCGCGACTGCCCCCGGCTGTGCCGGTACCTGCATGTGCCCGCCCAGAGCGGCTCTGATCGCGTGCTCAAGATGATGAATCGCGGGTACACCGTCGGCGAGTACGACGAGTTCATTGGCCGGGCGCGCGAGCACCTGCACCAGCCGGAGATCGGCCGACCGCTGATGATCAGCGGGGACATCATCGTCGGCTTTCCCACCGAGACCGACGAGGACTTCGCGGGCACCATCGAGCTGCTCGAACGCAGCCGGTACAAGAGTTGCTTCATCTTCAAGTACTCGCCCCGGCCCGGCACGGTCGCGTTCGACAAAATCGCCGACGATGTGCCCGACGCGATCAAACGCCAGCGGAACAACGACCTGCTGGCGGTGCAGACGCGGATGAGCGACGAGGTCAGCCGCGAGCAGGTGGGCCGAACGTTTGGGGTATTGGTCGAGGGCGTAAGCAAGAAAGCCCGCCGGGCCGAGGGGCTCACGCACGGCCAGATCCGCCTGGCCAACGCTGTCTCGCTGACCGTGGGCGGCGGTTCACCCGAGCAGTCCTCAACCGAGGCGGACGCGTGCGAGACCATCCAGCTCTCCGGGCGTACCGACGGCGACCAGATCGTGCTGTTCGATGCGCCGGCGAGCGAGGTGGATCAGCTTACCGGCTCGATCGTACCGGTACGGATCGACAGCGCGGATCGGCTTAGTCTGTTTGGGACGTTGGAGTGGGCGATGGGGAATGGGCAATAGGCAATGGGGAATGGTCAACTGGAACAGAGCTGCGTGCGTGAGCACGCGGAATCCCTCTCAGCCAATCAGTTGACGTTTCGATCGTGGCCATACGGCACTGCAAAGATCAACCGACGCTCACCCAATCAACTTGTCTTGAGTGAACGTGGCTTGGATGGCCTGACGGCCGTGCTTCTGTTTCTGCCCGGCGCGTTTGTTATCTCAATGGTTCTGTTGTTTGCTGGTCTGGGTTCAGCCGTTGGTCCGACAGGGCTTCCTCAAGGCGGGCCGTGGAAAGCGGCATTCTTGGTTGCCGCTGGCGGATCGCTGCTCGTCGCATCTGTCTTCGTGTTCGTGATCCAATTCAAGCCAAGATGGAAGTATCGACGACTCATTATCGATACCATCCGCTTAACGGCGAACATCGAAATAGACGGCCAGTCTGTCGAGGCACCGATAGAAGCGGTGTCGATCTCACTCCGCCAGCTCGCACGGCCCACACCGCGCGGTGGTGTTCGATATGGAGTAATCGTCACTGTCGGCAGCAGTTCTTTTCTGATTACAGCCAACCGAAGTCGGGAGAAAGCGGTACAGAGAGCTCACGAAGTGACGTCAGCACTTGGCATTGAACCGGTGTCAGGTCCGCCACTGGTCCTGTGGCGTGCGGTCACACTGCGCTAATCATCCCTTCGCACGAAGCCCCGCATCGGTGAGCTTGAAGTGAACGCGAACAGCGGGTGCAGCGGGTAGAGCACAAACGACACGCCGACTGCGGTTACCGCGGTGTACGCGCTGATGCCCGCTCGGGCGATGAGCTGGCTGGTCGGCTCCCACACGATGGGGTCACCCATGAGCCAGCGAGCGGTGAGCAGGGCCGCCACCACCGAGTGGGCGATCATCGCCCCCACTACTGAAAGCACGACCAGCGTGATCGGGTTGCGCTTAATGACCAGGCCGCGAGCTGCGATGACCGCCTGCGACATGAGCAGGCAGCCCAGCGCGTAGGGCCCGAGCACAACGGTCGTGCCGACGCGGTCGGCCAGCGGCATCTCGAACGTGAGATCGAGCAGCACGCCGAGGATGAGGCACGCCGACGCGGCGATGTGCTTAGGCGCCCACAGCGCGACCCACACGCCCAGCGGCAGCAAGAAGCTCGGGGCCATCGGCGTGGTGCCGATCTGGAGGGCCGGGCGCAGGCCGACCTCGACGCCCAGCAGCAGCCACGTCATCACCGCGAACACGCCCCAGTTCATGGCACGCCGCCCGTCTCGGACAGGGCGTCGTTCTCGTGCACGACCCGCAGCACGACCTCGCTGACGCGCGACAGCGTGACGCGCGGCCGAACGGTGATGATGCGGCGAAGCGGGCTCTCGGGCGCGGGCTCGATGCGTTCAACCACGCCGACGACGAGCATCTGCGCGTTGGCTGGCCATGAGTCGTCGTCGAGGCGCACGGTCTGGCCGACCTCGAGCCAGTCGTCGATGAGGGCTGCATCATGACCGGCAAGCTCGGCGGGGTCCTGCACATCGCCCATGAGCAGTCCATCGCCTGCGGGGCGCAGCAGGCACGCGAGCGAGCGGGCGCTCGCTGACGGCGCGTCATCGATCGCGACCCTGCCGCGCACCGCAAGCGCCCCGGGATCGGTGATGGGCCGAACTTGGCAGGTCAGCGCGCCGACGCGTTCGACGCGTCCCAGCAGTTGCGTGCCGCCGACGACCACGACGGTATTAATCTCGACCTGCGAGCCCCGGCCAGCGCGAACGGTCAGCATGCCGCTGCTGAGATCGCTCGATGCGCTGATGACGGGTGCGGGCACCTGCCGAACGGGCAGCGTGTTGACGGCGACGCCGCGCGAGAGCTCCTCGATACGCGCGCGTAGCTCGCGGTTCTCCCGCTGCTCGCGGCGGTAGAGCGTCTCCCACTGGTCGGCCTGCTGTTCGAGAAAGCGGAGCTCTTCGGGCCTGTCGTCTTTGGAGACCGCGGGCCTGAGCCACGCGGCGGCGGCTCGCATCGGGTGCGAGACCGGCGCCACCGAGACCTTGGCCAAGTCCGCGACCCATTGGGTGGGTCCGAGGTAGCGCGACGGAACGACGGCGAGCACCATGAGCAGGAAGACCGCGATCGGCAGCAGCACGCTCTGTCGCCTTCGCCGGGAACCCGCTGCTGCCATGATCTCGTCCGTGTGAGGGTGCGCGTCGGTGCGGCTGGGCCACGCCCGCCGGGGCCGACGCTAGAGGTCGAGGTCCGATTCGAGCGTGTCTTTCCACATCTCGATGTTCTCAAGGAAGATCGCGGTGCCTCGGGCCACGCACGTCAGCGGGTCGTCGGCGACCCGGCAGTCGAGCCCGGTCGCGTTCTTGAGCACGATATCGAGCCCGCGAAGCAGCGCGCCGCCGCCAGCGAGCACGATGCCGTTATCCACGAGGTCCGCAGCCAGTTCGGGCTCGCAGCGTTCGAGCGTGCGGGTGACAGCTTCGATGATCGCGCCGACGGGCTCTTGCAGCGCCTCGCGGATCTCTTCGCTCGTGATGACGGTCTTGCGGGGCAGGCCGCTGATCATGTCCCGGCCGCGGACCTCCATCGAGGTCTCCTCGCCGACGGGAGCTGCGGAACCGATCTCGATCTTCACCCGCTCGGCGGTCTGCTCGCCGATCATCAGGTTGTACGTCCGCTTCATGTGGTTGATGATTGCTTCGTCCATGTCATCGCCAGCGACACGGACGCTCTCGCACACCGCGATGTCGGCGAGCGACATGACGGCGACCTCGGTCGTGCCGCCGCCGATGTCCACGATCATGCTCGCGGTCGCCTCGGCAAACGGCAGGCCCGCACCGATGGCTGCGGCCACGGGCTCTTCGATCAGGAATGTGCGTTTGGCACCGGCGAGTTCGGCGGAGTCGTAGACCGCTCGCTTCTCGACGGCGGTAATGCCCGACGGGATGCTGATAACCACGCGGGGTCTGATGAACGAGTTGCCGTTGACCTTGTGGATGAAGTAGGCGAGCATCGCCTCGGTAATCTTGAAGTCGCTGATCACGCCGTCTTTGAGGGGGCGGACCGCCGAGATCGAGCCGGGCGTCTTGCCGAGCATCTCCTTGGCGACCATGCCTACGGCCTGCCCGTTCTTGAGCACCTCGTTGGTGCCCTTGCGGACCGCGACCACGCTGGGCTCGTTGAGCACGATGCCCTGACCCCGCACCGCAACGAGCGTGTTGCAGGTGCCCAGATCGATCCCCATGTCGATCGTGAACCAGCCGCTGAACTTGTCGAGCATGCGTTCAAACATCTACCAGCCGCCTCATTCCGTGCGACGCGCCGCGATGGGCGAGAACCTGAGGGTGCGCAGAGCGCCTCAGGCTTTGTCCGGCACCGAGCCATCCGGGCTCGATATCTGCGCACATTATAGGGTCCTCGCGATACTCGCCACCCGCGCGCGAATCATGGGGCCATTTGCTCCGGTCCGGATCGGTGCTGCTTGGTACCGGCTGGCCTGTTGAACGGCAAGGAGGACCGGCCCTGGGGCCGATCCTCCTCGCCTGTCGCGGTTCTTGATCGGAGTGAGGCTCGCCGGCGTTCAGCCGCTCGGCCCCACCCCGCGGGTCACTCATTCAGTGGCGGCGGGCAACGGGCTCGCCCTTGCCGGCCCGGTCGATCAGCACGGGCTCGGAGTCAGGGGTGACCTCGATGACCGGGGGCTGAACCTCGATCACCTTGGCGGAGGGCGCGCCCAAGACCTTGCCAGCACGGAGCATGACGTCGAGCTCGTACTCGGCCTGCTCGATGTAATCGTTCTCGTCGGTCTGGCCAGCCAGGGCCGCCAGACGCTGCTCCTGCTCGGCGAGCTTGCCGAGAATCTTGCCCGTGACGTGGTCGAGGGTCTTGGCCTCGTACCGGCCCAGACGCTCGATGTGCTCGTCGCGGTCTTCGAGCAGGTCGATGATCCGCTCGTTGCGGGCGATGGTGTCGACCTGCTGCTCGATCTGCCAGAGCTGGTCTTGCAGCTCGGACTGCTCGTTCTCAAGCTGGGTGAGCACAGCCCCGAGACGCTCGCGCTGCTGGCCGAGCAGGCTCAGGTCACGGTCGATCGAGCTGACGCGGTTGGCGTGGGCGTTGCGGAGCTTGCCGATGCGGTTGGACTCCGCATAGCCCTGATCCAGGTCGAGCACGCGGTCGTCCAAGCGGACGCGGACCACCGCGAAGCCGTCGTTGGCGGCGCGGGCATCCTCGGCCTTGGCGATGACCGAGCCGAGCGTCGAGAGGTCGGCCTGCGCCAGCTCCACGACCTTGCGGCTGACCGATGCTTCGCGCTGCATCTGCGAAATCTGCTGATCCAGTTGGGTGAGATCGGACCGCACATCGGCGATCCGCTCGGGATACTCGGCTTCCAGCGACCGCAGTTGCGCCCTGAGGGCCGCGGGGTCACCGACCGCCGAGTCGATGCTGTGATGAACCGCGTCACGGGCCTGACCCAGGACGGCTCCGACCCGCTCGGGGCCTGCGATGAGGGCTGCAGGGATCCCAACGACGGCCAGACCGGTCCCTGCGACCACTGCCAACCGAACCACACTCTTGACGATGCATGCCATGTTGAGACTCCTCATTTCACTTCAATGCAGGCCTTCGGGCCTGTGGGTGTCGTTCCTTCTTCCAACCCGGATTCCGTTCCCGGGCCTCCGCGACTCGCTCGCCCCCAAAGGCCCGAGCGTTCGCGTGTCACCACCGTCATTCGGAACCAGCCCCGCTCGATTGCAGGTCGCCACGGCTTTCAGGGGCTGTATCTCAAAAAATGTGAACCCGAGGAATCCCCTACCAGCCCCGGCTTCTAGGACGTATCCTGCTTTGCAGGGCCTCAAGCCTGAAAGCGGGACCTCCTTCCGCCGAACGATTCACCGCCGGGGCTGTATCAATCAGGTAAGCCCGGCTCAGGGAAGGACCAGCGGTCGGCGAGTCACCGATCCGCGCAGATTCGCGGGGAGACCGTCCGAGTGCTCAGCCAACTCACCACATCCTTTGTCAGCCGACTCCGAGCCAGCGACCAGGCCGCCTGGTTCGAGCTCTGGGAAACCTTCGGCCCGGTCATCCGAGCCCAGCTCACCCGCTGGGGCGGCGGGCGGATCGGCCGAGAGACCGTGCAGGACCTCTCGCAGGAAACCCTCGCCGCGCTGTCGGGCTCCATCGATCGCTACGACCCCGCTCGGGGCGCGCGGTTCAGCACCTGGCTTCTGGCGATCGCCAAGCATGTGCTGGGCGACGAGATGGACCGTCGGATGGCCCAAAAACGCGGCTCGGGCAAGAAGCCGACCGTGCTCGAAGAAGCGTGGATGCAGGGCGGTGCGCAGATCGGCGCCGACGAGCAGTACGAGGCCGCGGTCTTCAGGGCCAAGGTTGAATCCGCGATCCGAACGGTTCAGCGGGAGTGCGACTTCGTTGATTTTTCGATCTACGAGATGCGGGTGTTCGACCACAAATCGGGCAAGCAGGTCGCCGAGGCCGTGGGCGTTTCAGAGCCCACCATCAGCCGCCGGCTGGCCAAAGTCCGGGGCTTGCTCCGTGAGCGGGTGTCGGCGACGGTGGCGTTGTACAGCTTCACCGACGAAGAAAGAGCAGAGGCCGAGCGAAACGGACTGGAGCTCAATCCGACAAAGGCGGACGACGCGATGTTCGATGACGCCCTCGCGGAGATTTACCACCAGCAAGCAGAGCTGCGTCGTCAAGATGAACGCCTGGCCGATTAACGGCTCCGGCGGAGGACCCCGATGAACGACATCCCCATCCCACTGCTCATCATTCTCGGAATCGTCGCGGTGATCGTCGGGCCTTGGGTCGCGATCAAACTGATCGGCCTGCTCGGCTTCGGCGTGGTTCACATCTTCCGGTTCATCGGGGGCGTGTTCAGCGACGTCGCCCGCATCGTCGGCTCGATCGTCACCACGCTGGTCTTCGTGCCGCTGGTGGTCATCAACATCCTGATCGGGCGTTGGTCGGCCTCGGCGCACTTCGGGCGTGCGATCTCGTCGGAAGTTCGGGCCGCCGTCGCCGCGATGTACCGCATCGCGATCGGTCACCCCGCGCGTTTGCTCGGCCTGGGCGCCGCCGTCGAAGGTCTCGAGCAGCGCGTGCCGCAAGTCATGGCCGCCGCCCCGACGCGCGACAAGCCCCACAAGGCCCGCGCCGGCGCGTTCGATGGCTACGCCATCATCGGTTCGCTCGCGGGCGGCGGCTCGGGCGGCAAGCTCTACGTCGCCGAGCCCACCCCCGAGAAGCATGCTGCCTTCGAGCGTTCGGGCCACACCGAGGTGGACCAGGTCGTCATCAAGACCTTTAGCCTCGAAGATGGTTCGAGTTTGCCTCAGATTGTTCGTGAGAACCGCGCGCTGGCCGCTGCCAAAAACATGGGCCTCGTGCTCGAGCACGACATGACGCCCACGCGGTTCCACTACGTCATGCGGTACGTGCCGGGTAAGCCCCTTGGCCAAGTCGCCCAGGAGTTCCACGCGCGGAGCAGTTCCGATGGGCTTGGCCAGGCCGACTTGCAGACCATGGTCGGGTACGTCGCCGACCTGACGAGTTCGCTCGCTGAGTACCACCAGGGCGGGCTGTGGCACAAGGACGTCAAGCCGGACAACATCATTGTTGATTCCAAGAGCGCGCACCTTGTGGACTTCGGTCTCATCACGCCGCTCCGCAGCGCGATGACGCTGACCACCCACGGCACGGAGTACTTCCGTGACCCCGAGATGGTCCGCATGGCGCTCCGCGGCGCCAAGGTACACGAGGTCAACGGCGCGAAGTTCGATATCTACGCCGCCGGTGCGGTGCTGTACGCGGTGATCGAGAATTCGTTCCCGGCCCACGGCGCGCTGAGCCAGTTCTCCAAACCCTGCCCCGATGCACTGCGGTGGATCATCCGCCGATCGATGACGGACTACGACAAGCGGTACGCGTCGGCGGCCGAGATGCTCGCCGACCTGCGCACGGTGCTCGCAAGCGGCGACATCGCCTCGCTCCGCCCGGCTGATCTGCCGAGCGTGAAGGGCGGTGCCAACGTGCCCGTTCCCGAGATCCCCGTCGCCGAGCCGATGGAGATTGTGGACGAGGCGTTGGCCGAGCCCGCGGCCGCGTTTGCTGCCTCCACACCGCCGCCTCAGCCCGGCCAACGCCCGCGTTACGCGCCGCCCCCGCCCGGAGCCTCGCCGCAACAGGCACCGGCCAAAAACGGCAACAAGCCTCGCATCCGCGTCACCAACTGGTGGACCGGCGAGTGGAAGGCCGACGGCGGTGCGCCCGATTCCCAGCCCGTTCGCGTGGCACGCGCAGCCACGCCGCGCGTTCCCAAGCCCAAGTCGGACTTGTTGTTCGTCGCAGCGGTTGGTATCGGTGGCAAGTCCTCCTTCAACAAGCGGCTGAACGCCCGCGAACAGGTCCGTGCCGCCCGCAAGCGCGCCGCCAACACCCGCAAGAACGCGGCCAACCGCATCAGCAAGCGCCGCCCGAACCGCTACGACAACAACCTCAACTGGGGCACGTTCCTCGCGGTGCTCTGCGCGATCGGCTTTGTCGGCGGCATCGGCTTCGCGCTGACCAAGCCGAGTACCAACCGCACCGTCAAGACCACGACCACCGAGATTCTTGCGGGCGCCCGCGCTGGCCAGGGTCCGTCGGTGATTGTGACCGTTCCCGAGCATGTCGGCCCGACTGGCACCGTGCATCCCGCCGTAGCGATCAGCGAACTTACGCCCGAGTTGCTTGACGGGATCGAGGGCGCCGAGGTCCTGTTCCTGAGCGACCTGCTTCCCCCGCTGGACGAGAGCCTGCTTGCCCCGCTCGAAGCCGCGCACGCCCAGCTCACGCTCTCGGGCGTTCACACCATCAGCGCGATGACCACCGATGGCGACGACCCGCTCGATTCGGAAGAGGTCGATGCGCTCGCCTCACTCAGCCGCAAGCGCGGCCAGCTCACGCTCGGCTCCGACAGCACGTCCCGCGCGATCTCGAGCTGGCTCGAGAAGCACGGCCACGCGGATGCTGTGGTCTGGCTGGGCAGCGATGAGAAGCTCTACATCTTCACGCAAAGCAGCCGAACCATCGGCCCGGTCTCGGATGCGGCGAACCTGATTCACAACGCTCTCGTCAGCGAACGCCATGACTGACCCTGGCGAGCGTCTTGAGCGTCTTTATCGCTCGGCCTGAATCGACCGCGTCGGCCGCCAAGGCAGAGCCTTCTTTCAGCGACCCAGCCGCGCCCGCCACAACTAGCGCCGCCGCCGAGTTGAGCAGCGTGATGTCGCGCCTCGGGCCGGCTTCACCCGCGAGCACCGATCGGATCGCCGCAGCACCCTCTTGAATGCTGGTCACCTGCAGGTCTGCGATCGAGCACATCGCCAGTCCGAGTTCTGCCGGATCGATGGTGCTATCTTCGACTCTGCCCTGTTGTACGTGAGCCACAGCAGTGGTCGTGGTGGTTGTAATCTCATCGAGCCCGTCGTGGCCCCGCACCACCATCGCCCGCTCGGCCCCCAGGCGTGCCAGGCACGCAGCGAGTTGGTCCACAAGTTCCGGCGCGTACACCCCGATGAGCTGACGCGAAGCACCCGCCGGGTTGGTCAGCGGACCGATCGCGTTGAAGATTGTCGGCACGCCAAGCGCTCTGCGGACCGCACCCGCGTACCGCATCGCCGGGTGATGGTGGATCGCAAAGCAGAAGCACACCGCCGCCTCTCGCAGGCACTCGGCCTGCACCTCGGGCGGAGCATCCACCTGCACGCCCAGGGCTGCGAGCACCTCGGCCGAGCCGCGACCCGTGCGCGAACGGTTGCCGTGCTTGGCTACCAGCACCCGCACCGGCGCGTCGGCACTGGCCGCGATGAGCGCCGCCGCGGTCGAGATGTTGAAGGTCTTGGGCGCTCCGCCCGTGCCGCAGGTGTCGATCAGCCGTTCGCTCGCCGACGGCTCGTAGGGCACCGGCGTCACGTGGGCACGCATCACGCGGGCAGCGCCCGTCAACTCGTCAACGGTCGGCCCCTTGGAAGCCAGTGCTGCGAGCAGGCCGGCCATGAGGCGCTCATCGATCTCGCCGATGAGCATTGCGCCGAACAGCGCCTCGGCCTCGTGCTCGGTGAGCGATTCGCCAGCGATCAGTGTTTGGAGGCATGCAACCGGGTCCACGCGCAGAGCCTACCCGTGCCGAACGACTTGGGCATCCGAACACGGCCCGTCCCCTACAATGGATGGATGCCCGGCGCTGTCAGCATTCAGCAGGTCGCCAAGCGCGCCGCCCGGCGCGCCCTGATCGCATCGATCCTCTACCACAGCGGGCTAACGCTGGCGCTGGCATCGCTCGCCGCCTGCGGACTGGTTCTTGTCAGCCGGTGGGCGGGCTCAGCAGAGCCCGGACTTGCCGTTGTGCCCATCGCGCTGGCTGTCGGCCTGCTCGCAGCGGCACTGATGGCTCTCAGCCGCAGGTGGTCCACTTTCAGAGCAGCTCGCGAGCTGGATGCCTCGCTCGGGCTGCACGATCGGCTTGCATCAGCGCTCTCGTTCGAAGCCAGCCCCGATCCGTTCGCGCAATGGGCTGTCACCGATGGACAATCACTCGTTCAACGGATCGATGCAAAGGCCATGCCGACTCGCGCATGGCTTACAAGGATGTGGGCATGGCCCGTCGCCGCCGGAGCGCTTGCTGCGGTGGTGCTGCTCGTGCCCGCTCGCGTGGCGAGCGATCCCGCCGAAGACCGCCAGGCAGCCGTGGCGCAAACGCTCGAGGACATCGCCCAAGCCGCCCCGCAGCCCGATCCAACTGAACCACCGCTGCCCGAGGTTGCGCAGGCGCAGGCCGCCATCGATGAGCTTGAAGCCGAGCTTCGAGACGGCACACGCGATCCGCTTGATGCAAGGGCCGAGGCGGCCCGCCAACTCGAACAAGCGGCCGACACGCTCGACGAGCGCGCAGACACCGCCCAGGAGCAGCTTGATGAGTTGGCGAGCACCGCGGACGAGTTTGATTCCAGTATCGAGGACAACGCGCTCGACCCGCTCGCTGAGGCTCTGCGAGAGCGCGATCTCGACCGCGCGATCGAGGAAGCCCAACGGCTCGAAGAGCGAGCAAGAGAGCTATCGCCCGAGGAAGCCCAGCGGCTGACCGACCAGCTTCAAGCCCTGAACGACCGACTCGACGAACTGGTCCCCGAGCAGGCACCGCCCCCGCAGAGCGATCCGCAACAAC
>CAYGSG010000078.1:0-13482 GCA_964352615.1 uncultured Phycisphaeraceae bacterium | reverse complement strand
CGGCACCCGGCGTGCCAAAGTCGTCGGCGATGTCGCCCGTGCAAGAGCCGGTGTCAGTGGGCATACGGAAGCTGAGGGCCGAAACGTTGACGCCTACATCTCCGGCTGGTGTCATCGCGCCGGACTCGATGTCGATGGTGAAGAGGATGTCCGAGCCGTCGGCGAGCAGAAGGATGGAACCGTCTGCGTTGAAGTCCATGCCGCCGATGGCTGCGATGGATTCGCCGCTCGCGCCGATGAGTGTGGCGCTGGCATCCTCGGTCGAGATAAGGTAGAGCGACTCGGAGGTCGTGTCGTAGCCGTACATAAGACCCGTGGCAGGGTTGATGGCCAAACCAATAAGCTGGCCGAGGCCGGTCTCTCCGATCTCGACAAAGGCAGGTGTGCCAGACAGGTCGGTAAAGGCGTAGATGGAATCGCCCGTGATGGCATCGTCATCGGTCAGCGCGACGTAGAACGTGTTGTTGTCTTGGCTGAGCGTGGCGTCGCCGTCACCGGAATCGCTGAACGGGATGGTGAGCACCTGAACGCTTGAGCCCTCGGACCAGTACCACAGCCCGCGGTCACCCAGATCGTTCAGTGTGTCGGTGCTGACGAAGTGGTAGAAGGAATCGGGGGTGTCGAAGTCCATCCCTCGGTTGAAGTTGCCGTCAACGAATCCGAGTCCGGTGGCGCTGCCAGCGGGGTCCGAGAGATTAAACACGGTAATCGGATCGGGATCGCCGGCTGTTGAGATGACACCCCAGTCGAGCGACTGTGCGGACGCGGAACCGGCGAGCGCCAGGAGACTGGCAGCGACGAGACTTAGCTTGGACATGGAAAACTCCCTCTAGACTGAGTGTTCATAACGCGAGCAGACACGAATGCTGCTCCGTCCCGAGCTTACCAGAGCGGGGGCGAGGCTCCAAGGGCCTTGGCGCGAAGAGCTCGATTGCTGGGGTGCATCACGCTCCCAATCGGAGCACAAACAACCGGTAGCAACCATCTATGGGCACTGCGTTTCGGCCCTGTTCATCGACGACGCCGACAATCTGGAAGGGGGAGCGCCGAACGAGTGATTCCCATTGGCGGAGGCTGTAGGAGCGGAGCGTGTACGCCGAATCGCGGTGCTCGGTGCGCGATGGGCGCTCGATCATGAGGTGGCTGAACACGCGCTCGTCTCGATTAGGTAGCGAGGCGGGCTCGAACTGGACAATCTGCGTGACCTTGAGCGAGCCGCGGGCAGCGGTCCATACGTCTTCGGTCGGGCCTTCGTGGCCGTAGTGCGCGAGGCTGAGGCCGACGACGTAGAGACCGCCGGACTTGAGGCAGAGGGCTGTCTGCTGGAGATGGTCGAGCATCGCGCGGTCGCTCGGCAGATGGCGAATGGTGTTGATGGTGTTGAAGGCGATCGCGAACTTTCGGTGCCACCGCTTGATTGCGAAGCTTCGCATGTCGGCGACGCGGGCATCGACACCCGGCTGGCGGGCGCGCGCGAAGTCGATCATGCGCTCATTGAGATCGAAGCCGGCGATGTGGATGCCGAGTTTGGTGCCGGCGCGCGGGAAGCGACCTGAGCCGCACGCGGGTTCGAGCCACCGGGTTTGGCCTCGGGACGCAGAGCCAAATCGCTGTGCGATTTTGGCGAGGCCCCGGACCTCTAAGGCGGTGCCGGGCGCGTGAAGCACGTCGTAGACGAGGGGGTCGTCGTAGAAGCCGGTGGGTTCTGGCTGAGCGCTAGGCACGGCTGCATCATTGCAGGGCGGGCGTGGAGAGGATGGTGGCTGGGCATGGCGGAGGGCGGTAGGCTGATCGCATGACTGCATCACCCTCAACAGCTCCCGCGATGGTTCTGCTCGACTTCGACCGCTGGGCCAACGGCCAGATGTTTGACGCCTGCCAGCAGCTTACTGATGCGCAGCTCGATCGCGAGTTCGAGATGGGCCTTGGCACGGTTCGCAAGACGCTGACGCACATGCTCGGGGCGATGCGCGGCTGGACGGATGTGATGCTGCGCGCTGATCCTTCGCGCCCCCGGCTTGAAACAGACCCGGCGAGGTCGATCGCCGAAATGCGTGCGCTTCACGAGGAGATCGCGGCGGAGTTCAGCGAGCACGCCACGCAGGGCAGCCACGACGAGGTGTTCACACCCAACCGCGGCGGCAAGACGTACAGCTTCAGTCGGGGCGGCATCATGACGCATGTCACCACGCACAACATGCACCACCGTGCGCAGTGCCTGAACATGCTGAGGCACATGGGCCAGGACCAACCACAGAGCAGCGTGATGCACTGGATGATCGCGTACCCGCCAAGCTGAGCGGTCCATTCCCAGTAGGCACCGCCCGGGCTGTGTGAGTTTTTCTTGCATCGGGTTGACACGGCAGAATAGGTCACTATATTGTTACCTATGAGCCGGACACGGTCCATTCCAAGCGAAGCACCCGACCCCAAGGCGGATGCTGTTTTCTCAGCTTTGGCTCATCACGAGCGTCGGCGGATGCTGGACCTGCTCAGAGATCATCCGGCTATGACGGTCGCGGCGCTGGCATCGCATTTTTCGTGCAGCCGGATCATGGTGATGAAGCATCTGGAAACACTCAGCCGGGCGGGGTTGGTCCTCAGTGAGAAGGACGGCCGGAGCCGCCATCTGTTCTTTAATGTCGTTCCGATTCAGCAGGTGTACGACCGCTGGACGGACCAGTACAGCCAGTTCTGGGCGAGCCGGGTCGTGGACCTGAAGGCCGCGGTCGAGTCAGCCCAGCAAGCCAAGGAGTCGCGTCGTGCCTAAAGCCGTTTCGGTCGAACAACTCGGGGCCACCAAGGCCAAGTTCCAGGTCCAGATCGACGGCCCGGTCGAGGCGGTGTGGAAGGAGATCACCCGCACCGATGCGCCCATCGCCGCGTTCTTCAACACGCAGATGCACGTCGGCGCGTTCCAGCCGGGCTCCAAGCTGGCGATGCGCTCACCCGACGGCAAGTACACGGGCGTGGTCGGAGAGATTCTGGAGTTTGAGCCGCCGACGCTCTTTGCGCACACGTTCAAGTTCACGAACTACGACGATCCGGCGTGCGTGGTGCGGTACGAGCTCGAAGAACAGGACGGCGGCACGCTGTTCACGCTGACGATCAGCGACCTGCCCACGGGCACCAAGACCGCCAAGCAGATGCTGCAGGGCGGCGTGATGATCTGCGGCACGCTCAAGAGCGTCATCGAGACGGGCTCGCCGAGCGCGGGCACGAAGCTGCTGTTCACGCTGTTCAAGGTGATGGCCCCGATGACGCCCAAAAAGTGCCGAAGCGAGCACTGGCCTGTGAACTAGCGCGCCCGCCATCATCCCATCCCCACCACACTCGCCTCAAGGAGATTCCCATGCTTCGTCTCATCATCGGTGTCATTGTCGGCTACATGGTCTGGACCGTGATCTGGCTCGGCGGCAACGCCTTCATCTTCGCGGGCGCAGGCGAGGCCATTGCTAATGGCGAGCGATTCGACGATGTCGGCCCCCTCGCGGGCGCACTCGTGCTCAGCGTCGTGTGCTCGCTCGCGGGCGGGGCGGCCGCCGCTGCGATCGGCTCTTCCAAGGGCGCTCTCGCCGCGATGATCACCGCGATCCTGCTGCTTCTTACGGGCCTCGGCGTGCAGGCGAGCGCGTGGGACCAGATGCCGGTGTGGTACCACCTGAGCTTTCTCGTGCTGCTCGTGCCGATGACGCTGCTCGGGGGCAAGCTGGCATCGCGGAAGGCCGGTGCCACGGCCCCGTAAACCGGTGGCGGAGTGGCCACGCTGCGGCCACTGGCGGCCCTCTACACTGTCATGAAACGCACGGGGCGTCGATCGTGTCGATCGGCTGAGAAGCACCCGCAGTCACCTGATCCGAGACACCATGCCGTTTCCGCATGAAGATGCTTCGCTTTATCCGTTGGAAGATTGGGAGGATCTCAGAGCTCGCATGACCTCTGCGATCTCATTCGTAGAGGCTCCGAATGTTCGAGTTTCTCTGCGATTGGCTAGAGCTCCTTCCTTCGCTCCCTCAGTTTGGTTTGCTCTGTTGCCCCAAAGCGATGAGACGGTGTCACTCGCTCGAATCGAATGGGAGAACGACTGTTCGCCGACGGCATCCCCCGATGATATCAAGCCCCTCATCAGAAGCGACTTCCGATCGCTTTCTCCAGCCATACTCGAGTTTGCAAGTGACCAGTTGGAGAGAGTTCGCATACCCATCACCCCCGTGTTTTCAAACATGGCTGCGCTTGATGGCACAATCCGCGTGATCGAGTCGTTTCCGATGTTTCAAGCGAGAGCGACCATCCAGTGGCATGAAACAGAGCCAAACGGATGGGAGGGCATAACCGACGTCTTCGAGACGATCTGGAACCGACTGGAGCTGGAGTTCCGCGAAGCCCTCTAGCGCTTCTACACTGCCATGCACGCACGGGGCGTCGATCGTGTCGATCGGCTGAGAAGCACCCGCAGTCACCTGATCCGGGTCATACCGGCGGAGGGATGCGCACCATGACCGTTCAGACAAACAACCAGCCACATACCACTCACAACCCCCCCACACATGGCGCGGGCAACCCGGGCCTCTCGGACGTCACCACGCCCGGCTCGTTTGCCAACAAGCACGATGTCGGCGGGCCGCTCTCGTTCAGTTCACCCGATACGCCCGGCATGCCGGCACCGAGCACCAAGACCGCGTGGGACTTCTTACCCGAAGGCTGGAGCACCAAGGTGCTGCCAGCCTCGCACTGCGCCGAGTCCGCGACCCGGGTCTTTCGCACCGGCGATGACGAGGCGCTGTTCATCCAGGCGAACGGCTCATTCCGGCGTGTCATGCTGCCCGAGGGCTTCACGCCGATCACGCAGCTCGAGTCGGCGCGGCTGGGGATCATCACACCGCAGATGCGCCGTGTGGCCGAGCGCGAGGGGCACCTGACCGCCGAGCAGGTGCGCGACGAGGTGGCCGCGGGCCGCATGGTGATCCCCGCCAACACGACGCACCTGACGTACAACCTCGACCCGATGGCCATCGGCCGGGCGAGCAAGACCAAGGTCAACGCGAACATGGGCGCCTCGCCCGTTTCCAGCGGCACCGATGAGGAAGTCGAGAAGCTCAAGTGGGCCGAGCGCTGGGGCGCGGACACCGTCATGGACCTCTCCACCGGCGGCGACCTTGACGAGTGCCGAGAGGCGATCATCCGCAACTCGACCGTGCCCATCGGCACCGTGCCGATCTACTCGATGATCATCGGCAAGAAGCTCGAAGACCTCGACGAACAGACCGTGCTCGAAACCCTCGAGCACCAGGCCCGCCAGGGCGTGGACTACTTCACCATCCACGCGGGCGTGCGCAGGGCGCATCTCAAGTACGTCAAGAACCGGCTGATCGGGATCGTCAGCCGGGGCGGCAGCCTGCTCGCCAAGTGGATGCTCACCCACAGCAGAGAGAACCTCATGTACGACATGTGGGACGACATCTGCATCCTGATGCGCCGCCACGACGTGACGTTCTCCATCGGCGACGGCCTGCGCCCCGGCGGCCTCGCCGACGCCACCGACGAAGCCCAGCTCGCTGAACTCGCGACCATCGGCGAGCTGACCGAACGCGCATGGCGCCACGGCGTGCAGGTCATGGTCGAAGGCCCGGGGCACGTGCCGCTCGACCAGATCGAGTACAACATGAAGCTGCAGCGCACGCTCTGCCACGGCGCGCCTTTCTACGTGCTCGGCCCGCTCGTGACCGATGTCTTTCCGGGGTACGACCACATCACGAGCTGCATCGGCGCGACCAACGCGGCGTACCACGGGGCCTCGATGCTGTGCTACGTGACGCCTAAGGAGCACCTCGGCCTGCCCAAGAAGGGCGACGTGAAGGAAGGGTGCATCGCGTACAAGATCGCTGCGCACGCGGCGGATGTGGCGCTGGGCATACCCGGCACGCGCGAGTGGGACGACAACCTGACCAAGGCGCGTGCAGCGCTCAACTGGGAGCAGCACTTCGAGCTGGCCTACGATACCGACACGGCACGCGCGTACCACGATGAGGACCTCGACGTCGATACCGACTTCTGCGCCATGTGCGGCCACGACTGGTGCTCAGTGCGGATCAGCAAGGAGATCCAGGAATTCGCCAGCGGCAAGGCCGACGGGTTTGAGCGGGTCGGTGCCGATGGACAGGTCGGTAAGCCGGTCAAGAGCGCGGCCCTCACCGAGGAACAGCAGCGCATCCTTGAGCAGCGCGGCTACCTCAAGCCCGAGGAAATCCACAAGCTTGCCAGCAAAGTGAAGAAAAACGCCACACCGTTGAGCGACGACGGCAAGGCCGCCTGCCACTCCGACTACGTGGATGCCGACGAGGCCCAGAAGCTGCAGGAAACCGAGCTGGTGCAGGTGGATGTGAGGCCGGCGCTGGGCATTGGCAAAGAAGATCGGGTAGTCTAAGTGGCGTAATGGTGATCTAGCCCTTGAAAGGCATTGATGTATGGGTAAGCGTCAATACGGACAACAGGAAACTGAATCGCTGTATCGGGGTTCGCCTCATGCCTCGAACGGACGAGCTATCCGACTCACGGGGCAGTATCGATCAACATCGGATGCTGTTCTCTTTGAGGGCGACTGCCTCAAGATGCTGCAGAGTGTGCCTAGTGAAGCTGCCCGGCTCGTTGTGACCTCACCGCCATACAACATCGGCAAAGAGTATGAGTCGCGGCTGGACATCGATCAGTACGTGGAACAACAAAGAGCAGTAATCGAAGAGTCGGTTCGCATTCTTGCCGAGGATGGCAGCATCTGCTGGCAGGTCGGCAATTATGTAACCGCTGGAGAGATCATCCCTCTCGACACGTTACTGTTTCCAATTTTTCGAGAACTTGGCCTGAAGATGCGCAACCGTGTGGTTTGGCATTTTGAGCACGGGCTGCATTGCACACGGCGTTTTAGCGGCCGATACGAGGTGATCGCATGGTTCACACGCGACACTAAACATTTCTTTAACTTGGACCCTGTACGAGTCCCACAAAAATATCCTGGCAAGCGGCACTACAAGGGCCCACGAGCAGGCGAATACTCCGGCAACCCGCTGGGCAAAAACCCTGGTGATGTCTGGGTCATCCCAAATGTCAAACATAACCATGTCGAAAAAACAGATCATCCATGCCAGTTTCCCGTGGAATTAGTCGAACGGCTTGTGCTTAGTATGACAGAGAACAATGATCTTGTTGTCGATCCGTTCCTCGGCGTGGGGTCGACTGCAGTGGCGTCAGTACGAAACGGGCGGCGAGTTGCTGGAGCGGAGATAGTCCCTTCATATATCCGAACAGCTCGAGAACGCGTCCGAGCTGCCTGGAATGGCACGATCCAGGTTCGCGAGCGAGGCACTCGCGTGTATGAACCCAAGTCAACAGACAGTGCGGCGCAACGACTGCTCGAAGTTGGTAGCCCGAAATGAAAATCGGGCAAACCTATTCGCATTTGAATGGACTCGAGTGGCTCCTAGTACATAAGAAAAAGCTTTGGAAAGAGATTTGCGATACGATCAAAAGCGTCGATGCGGCAGACTTTCGCACCAAGATCAGCAAAGAGAAGGGCAAGCTTGGCAAGAAGCTCTTTTCGCCCATCGACATCAATGAAGCATACAAACAGAGCTTCACTGCCCAGGGGTGGAATGAATCTCGTACTAGCTATTATGTCACTGATGAATACAATCTGATCCGACGAACTATGCAACTTGATCCTGATAAACAGAAAGCTGTGTATGAATCAGAAGGCCGACAAGCCATCTACTCATACAATCAAACCGATTTCTTGAAAGATCGTGTGGCTGTAGAGCTGCAATTCGGGAAATATTCTTTTATCGCATACGATTTATTTGTGAAGCACATGGCGTTCTTTGTTGGCGATGCCATAGACGTCGGGATTGAGATATTGCCGATGAAAGCAATGCAGGCTGAGATGTCTTCCGGCCCGGGGTACTACGAAGGCGCGTTGTACGATCTGGCTCGACAGGGCCGAGGGGTTCCAGCCGTCCCGCTCGTCCTGATTGGGATTATTCCTTGATCGTTCACCTCTGACTTCCCCACTCTCGTCGTAGTGTCGCGTCTCAATGCCCCGCCTCTCCTCCAAAGTCTGTCTCGTCACCGGCGCTGCTCGCGGCATTGGCAAGGCCATCGCCGCTGCGTTTGTGCACGAGGGCGCGACCGTCATCGCGTCGGACCTGAACGCCGACCTCGGCCAGACTGCTGCAGCCGAGATCGGCGCCGAGTTCGTGCCGCTGGATGTGCGCGCAGAATCGGACTGGCAGCGTGTCGTTGACGCCGTCCTCGCCGAGCACAAGCGGCTGGATGTCGTCGTCAACAACGCGGGCATCACGGGCTTTGATCTGAGCACCCAAGGGCACGACCCCGAGCATCTCGACCTTGATCTCTGGCGGCAGGTCATGGCGACCAACCTGGAAGGCGTGGCGCTGGGCTGCAAGCACGCGGTCCGCGCCATGCGCACGAACACGCCCGAGGGCGGCTCGATCATCGGCTCCATTATCAATATGGGCTCGCGGTCGGGCATCGTCGGCATACCGCGAGCTTCGGCGTACGCCGCGAGCAAGGCCGCGGTCGCCAACCACACGCGGTCGGTGGCGTTGTACTGCGCCGAGGAGAAGCTCGGCATCCGGTGCAACGTGATTCAGCCCGCCGCGATCCTGACGCCCATGTGGGAGCCGCTGCTTGGCGAGCCCGGCACGCCGGGGTACGACGCGGCCGTGCGCGCAGCGACCGCTGACTGCCCGCTGGGCCGGTTCGGCACGCCCGAGGAGGTCGCGGCCCTGGCGGTCTACCTCGCCTCGGACGAATCCAAGTACACCACGGGGACCGCGATCAACCTCGACGGGGGTATCCTTGCCGGTGCTGCGAGCCCGCCTGCGAGTGCCGGCCCGGAGTGATGACCACCAGCCGCGGCCACCCCATTTTCTGACGGAGATCACCCCATGACCAAGTTCGCCCTCACCGCTCTCGCTGCTTCCGCTGTCATGCTCTCGGGCTGCGCTTCGACCTCCGAGACGGAGGCCGCCAGCGCCAAGCCCGTGAACACGATCTGCCCGATCGGCGGCCACGAGGTGCCCGACAACGATCTGACCGCGACCCACAACGGCTACGTTGTTGCGTTCTGCTGCGAGGGCTGCGCGGACACCTGGGACGGCGAGAGCCAGGAGGGCCGCGACGAGATTCTGGCGGCCGCTCTGAAGAACGTGCAAGCGGAGTGATCGGCTTTGCCTGACGGCCGGGCGGACGACAAGGCCCTCAGCAGGGGGGCGTTGCCGAAGGGTGCGGCCTGACAAGGATTCGGTAAGCTCCGGCGACGCCCACCAGGAGCCAATCGATGCCGCGACAGTACAAAGCCTCCGGTCGGTTTGGGCTAGCGAGCCTCGTTACGCTTCCACTCGGGCTGGTCCTCGTGGCTGGATCGGGTTTCGGCTACGGGGCGGTCGCAGCGGTCAATCCTTGGGGCATCGCCAACCCGGCGGCGTACCTGGCGGTGCTGATCGCGGGGGCGATCGGGCTGCACTGGATGGTCAAGCTCGGCAAGGTTCGCAGCCCGGGGTGGGGCTGGTTCTACGGCCTGGCTGCGACGGCGGTGTTCGTGGGCGGCGGGTTTGTGGGCATCTGGCGGATCGAGTCGCCGAGTGATGCGTTTATGGCCTTTCACAGCGCTCGGCTGGGCACCGGGGTACCCATGTTTGGCTCGAGCTCGTGGGCGCTGTCCGGCTGGATGCTGGTGACGGCGTGGGTGCTGGCATTGCTGCTTGCGCTTCTGGTATGCGTGGGTGTAGTTTGCACGCAGGCGTACCGGCCATTCTGCGAGTCGTGCGGCACGTGGGCGGGCGGTAAGCGGTGGTCGGCCAAGCTCACCAACCCGGATGTTGGAGGGGTTGCGCGGGCTCGCCGTGAGAAAACCTTGGACGCTGTGCTCGCCGTGATGCCCGGCTCGCGCGGGGCTTCGGAGCATCATTTGGTTGTGCGGATCGGGGCGTGCCGATGCCTCGGCATGGCGACCGTGACGGCCAAGGTGCTCGAGGCCAGCAACTCGACTGACCCGGGCACCGAGGTGGTTGAGGAGATGGCGGTGAGCCGGGGCGATTTGGAGCGGATAGAGGCCTGGCGTGCGCGCGCCCTTCCCCAATCGGCGGCGGTGCCGCAGCTTTCGATCAAGGTGCGCGAGCACACGCCGCTGGAGATCACGCCGGAGCTGCCCGCTGGCGAATCGCACCAGTGCTCGGTGCGTTGGGGCGGCGGGCCCTCGATGGATTCGTTCGCCGACAACGAGTACACGAAGGCCCTTCGCAAGCGGCTGGCGGACGGCGATTACCTCGCGGCGGAGGCGGCGATCCAGCAGATGCGGCATCCGTCCGACCGGGCGTATGTCGCTGAGGCGTGCGCGGACTGGCCCGAGCGGCCGACGTGGCTCGATGAGTGGATCGAGGAGCGGCCCGACAGCGGGCTGGCGTACCTCGTGAGCGGCATCGGTCGGGTGCAGCAGGGTTGGAAGGCCCGTGGTGCGGGCTGGGTGCCCAAGAACTACGAGCAGTTTCAGGCCCACTTGCGCGATGCGGAAGAACACCTGCTGCGCGCGGCTGAGTTGATGCCCAAAGACCCGACTTGCCGGGCGTGGATGCTCTACGCGGGCAAGGGCCTTGGGGTAGGGGTCGAGGAGCAGCGCCGACGGTTTGATGAAGTGCAGCGATGCTGCCCACGGCACCGGTCGGCGAACACGTTCATGCTTGATTCGCTGCTGCCCAAATGGGGCGGCAGCGCCGAACTGGCCATCGGGTTCGCCCGTGAGCAGGCGCGCGCTTCGCGGCCTGGCTCGGTCGCTCTGAGCGTGGTGGCGGAGGCTCACCTGCACCTTGGCTTTGATAAGGACAAGGAGGCTGCGGCGTACTGGGCCAAGCCGGACGTTGCCAGAGAGGTGCGTGAGGCCAACTCCAAGCTGTTCGGCAGCGGCGCGCACAAGGAGAACATGGACTCGCCCAGGACCCGCTCGATGTTCGCGTACATGCTCTGGAAATCGGGGCAGGCGGACCTTGCCCGGCCGCATCTGGAGCAACTCGGGAAGCGCTCGGCCTGGGGGCCGTTCAACCCGATACCGGGCACCTCGGACTCGCTTGGACGCGCACGCAAGGCTGCGGGGCTGTAGCAGGCTAAAGAACCGGTTGTTTTGGTTTTGCTCAATCCAACGTTCGCAGCATCGGCGTGGAGACGGTGGGGCTCAGAACCGGGCCGGCGACTTTGGTTCGGGTACGTGCGCGGTGACGATGTTGATTTCCCTGGAGAGGCCGTTGGGTTCAATCAGCATCGATACCGCACCGCCGGGAATGTCTATGCCCCAGACTTCGCCGAGGCCGTCATAGTTTACGAATTCAACGCCTTGGAGCCTGCGGTTGAGTGTCGCGGGTGTATCGAACTCATCAACGGTTACCGTGCCGATCTGTATCGTGCCCGTGAACGACGACTTGGGAATATCGTCGAAATGGTGGTTGTCTGTGATCAAGAAGCTGACCCAATCGACACGGTCGTCGCCCGCTCCGCTCGCGCCGTAAACGCCCCGTTCGCGCCATAGGTACATCGCGGAATCATCCGTATCCATCTCCACTACTTCGGGCTCGCCGAGGTGCAAGGTGAGGTCGGCGAGGCTCAGAGGCGTGGCGATCCGCTGCCCATTGAGCGTGATCTGCTCAGGTTCGATGACGAGGCGGTCGGGGCCGACTGGCTCCATGAGCTTGGCTGTCACGGGCATGCTCTGGTTGCCCGAGGCACCGCCGCGAGTCCTCTCTCGCAGTTGGTCTTCGATCGCCGCGATAAACTCTATCTGGCGTCCCGCTAGCGCATCGATCCGCGCTACCGACAGCTGGTAGGCTACGACCTGCTCGTCGGTATCGAATAGCAATTGGTCACCCGTGACCACATAGGTTCCGATCTGTGACTGCATGAATTCGAGCAGCGCGTCGGTCTCGTCGAAGATAGCCGCGTCGTACCTTCCGATTTCTCTGTAGCCCGCCCGCGTATGTTTGAGGCCATCTGCAAGCCCTTGCAGTATCTCTTGCTTGGGGCCCAATGGCATCTCGATGGCCTCCGCAGCGGCGTAATACGCACGGATGCGTTCGGCGACGCTCTTCGCGTGTTCGGCCGAGAGTTTCTTGGCTGTCGCGATCTTGGCTCTCGACTCGACGATATCCGCCGATGATTCAAGGCGGCTCGGAAGCAGCACTTGTTCGAGACGAAGCTGAGCCAGTTTCAGCTCGTAGGCCGTTCGATCGGACGTCAGTTGTGCCATGTAGTTCTGCGTAGCGTTGACCACCGGAGCCATCAGCCCGTGCGTCTCCTCGCTGGCCAGTGGCTGTTGTGGCGCGGTTGGCAGGCTGCCATCCGTGGGCAGGTACGCCCTATTCAATTCCTCCGCGGACTCCACTACAGCCCTTGCCTGGCTTGCCGATACGCCTTGCGGCCCGAGCCCCAGTCCTGGAACAAGCTGACTCAATACGTTCATGCCCAATCCAACAAGCACGAATCCTGCGAACAACTTGCCGCTAGGTCTGCCTCTTCGCTTGGCCGCCACTCGGCCGAGCAGCAGCGCGATGATCGCGACAATGCAAACCCCGACCACTCGGCCAGTCATGGTTGACATGGCGTACATGTCTCCAGAGAGCACCGCATGATGGAGATCGCGATTGGAGTCGAACAAGAAGCCAGCCAGACCGCGCAGGAACATCGAGACAACAAGTATGCCCGCCACAAACAAAAGAAAGAAGCACCACACGGACGATGCCGCGCGTCCCACCACTCCGCCTTTCTCGCTAGGGGGCGACGGTTCAGTGTTGGCTCTTGAATCGTTCATTGTGGCTCCTGACAGTTGGGACCTGCTGACCTCAGCATAAGCATTCGGCTTCATTTAGAGGGGCCTGCAACCCGACACCGCAAGGAGGCACCCCCCCGGCGAACTGGATCAGCCAGATGCCTTGTGATGCTCTCTCTCGACTGGGCAAGGACCTATAAGCTTGGCCATGGCTCCTCCCCGCCTGCACCATGTTGCGATCATCGCGTTGGCCCATGAGCGAGTCGGGGGCTGGGGGCCGTTCAACCCGATACCGGGCACCTCGGACTCGCTTGGACGCGCACGCAAGGCTGCGGGGCTGTAGCGGTGCGGGTACGCTCGTTCGATGCCCCGCCTTCGGCACAAGACCGCACTCATCACCGGAGCCGCCCGCGGCATCGGCCTCGCCATCGCTCAGGCGTTCGCCCACGAGGGGGCCACGGTCTGGATGACGGACACCCGCGACGAGGCGGGCCGGCTTGAAGCGGGAGCGATCGGCGCGCGGTACGAGCGGCTCGATGTGCGCGAAGAAACCGACTGGGAGCGGGTGACCGGGCTCATCCGCGAGAGCGGTTCGCTCTCGATCGTGGTGAACAACGCGGGCATCCAGCGCGCGTCCATGCTCCACAAGATGAGCGACG